>NZ_CAMEFJ010000003.1 GCF_945915485.1 uncultured Agrococcus sp. | reverse complement strand
ACTAACGTCGAACACATCTGTTCTCATGCACTCGTTTTTGCATTACTAGAGATGTAGACTCGCTGCCATGACAAGCAACACATCTCAGGGACGAACTAAGTCGAGCGCGGAGCCGCCCACGTTCGTGCCCGAACACTCAAACCCGACCATCGAACAACTGGCTGAAGCGCTCAGTACCATCGCTCAGAAGCTCGCAGATGCAGGCACTAGCCCATCGGCTGACACGGTAGCTTCTTCGGAGCTGCAACGACTCGATGAGGAGATGCGCATTAAGCGAACCTTGGTGCAGCTCAAGGAGACTCGCACCGAACTTCTACACATCGAGCGCGCGTTAGCTGAGCTCGCGCTTCGGAACGGCTTCACTCTTCGTCAGGTCGGCGTACCGCTGGGCGTGAGCTTGAGCACCCTCAGCAAGTGGAAAGCGAACCAACGCTTCTTTACCGACGAATCAACAAGCGTCTAAGCCGTTGCCGTTGCGGTGGAGAGAGGTACAACATCAAGGCGGCTCCGCCGCCGCGAGCGTCGGCGGTGCTGCGCTGCGACTGCGTCGTTCTCGCACCGCCGCCACTCGCACCAACGAAAGGCCATGACATGACCACTGACACCACCACGAACGCAACCACCCTCGTAAAACCCCGTGCCTGGAACGATTTTGCACACCGCGACCGCTTCATGCACATCATTAACGATGACGAGCACGCCGCAAACCTGCTCTGTGAGGTGTTTCCGGACATGGATCAGCGCCACCCCTACGCTCTATGCGGTGTGACCCTGACCGTGTTCCCCAATGACCCGCCAAGCGGTTACGTCACCGACGATTTTGCCGATATATGCCCCGAGTGCACCGAGATCGAGCAACACAACAAGGCCAATACGTAACGTGCTATTCCCGCCACGACTACAGCCGTAATCGTTCCTGCTCCCACGGCTCATGTTCACCGCGTTGGTTCGCTTCCTCTTGCAGCCTCTCCCACTGCTGCCGCAGCAACGCCTGGCGTTGCTTTGCCACGGTTTGCCACTGCTGGCGAATGATGCCGCTCATGTATAGCTCAGCAGCCGTCATACCGTCCGGTTTCGACGTGGCCGGTTCGTCCCCGCGTTCTTCTTGCATTGCCGCAGCAAACGCCCGCCGTTCTTCCCGTAAGCCGGTACGAGTAGCGCCGGTGACTGACCACTGTTTGGACTGCGACAGCACCCGCTCAGACCCCACCAGATCGGCATGTATCGGATGCTGACACTCCCGGCCACCGTCTGGCCGGTCACACTCCGCTGAACACCGATACTCATGCGCAGCGAACCACAGCAGACGCTCCGCAGCGTTCGAGACCTGCCCCGTTGCCGCCTCAACAGACTTCACCGCATATGCAGTCATCTTCACCAAGTACCGGGCTGTTCTCGCCGCCTCGTCGGGATCTGCCACCGCGTCCAACACCTGCACATCCGACTGCACACCCCACCGCAGAATCTCACCCGTCCACGCCGCCGTATACGCCTGAGATGCGACCGCTAAGAACTCCTGGCCAATAATCGACCCTCGCGGATACCGCACCAACACATGCTTATGCATCACCCCGCGCTTCTGCGCCTCCGTCACGGCGAAATACTGGAACTCTTTACCAAACGCACGCCGCCACCTGGTAACCGTGTTATTCCAGAGCCGACCAAGCGTTTGATTAAACAGCAACGTGCCAGCGAAGTCATACCCGAGTGGATCGACCGGTTCACCCGCAAGCTCCGACCCGAACTCATGCACACCCCCACACGCGCACCGCTGCCGACGATCAGAAAGCCGATGCGGCACCCGGTGCGTCTTCCCGAACGATGGAGCCGTCAACGTCACCAGCGCCCACGAATAGCCCGTCAGCGGTTCCCCGTCCTCGTCAAAAACACCACTACGAGCAATCGCCGCCCAATCATTCTGAAAAAGCCTCGAACAACTCGGGCACTTCGAGGCCAGCCGGCTATTACATCGCACGAACACCGACCCGTCACCGTCCACATCAAACGGGTTCACACAGACCGACTCTAAAAGCGCGTCCGCCGCCGCGACCTTTACCGCTTCGTCCTGCACAACCACAACGCGCCCGCAGAACTCATAATCGTGAGGTCGCGGGTTCGAGCCCCGCCCTCGCTACAAGCGATTGAGGCGAGCGAAAAGGGTGCTTGCATCCTTTTCCGAGCCGATTGAGCTTGTTGACGAGCGTCAGCGAGGATCACAATGATTGAGGTGAGTGAAGAAGAAGCTTGCTTCTTCTTCCGAGCCGATTGAATTTGTTGACGAGCGCGTAGGCGCGAGGAATACAAGCGATTGAACTTGCTGACGAACGCAGTGCGGAATACAAGTGATTGAGTTTGTTGACGAGCGTCAGCGAGGAATACATCGAAGGGAATCCCGTGAGAGCGGGGATTCTTCCTTATCTGTCGCGGTTGTCAACCCCTTCTTCCCCATCGTGCCGTCTTGTTAGCGTGGTGACGCAAGGAGGTGCTTGACGATGACCATGCGTAATGATCACGAAGATGAGCGTGCGATCGCCCAACCCGAGGATCCAGAAGGCGTGGCTTCCCGCGTCGCCGCTGATCCCGAGGCTGAGGACGATAATTCGCCGAAATCGGAAACAAGCGTTTCACTGCTGTATCTGGGGTTCGGCATCCCGTTCATCCTGTTTCTCAGCACGGGAGTGTTCGGAGTCGTGAATGGCGACCCCGTCTTCACGGGCGTCGGGTTCGGTGTTGCAGCAGTTCTGGTCCTGATCGCACTGTGGCTGCTGTTGAAGCTCATTCGCGCCAATCGGCACAGGAGTCATCACTGACGGTCCTCGTCGGGATGCCGACTGCGCAGACGCTCTTCAGTAAAGCCACATGCTCATGACCTAGTCTCGCCCCTGTGAAAGACAATACGGGCAGGCAGAGCATCGCGTACCGGGGCGTCATGTATTCGCCCGCGAGTGCCCTGCAGCGTTGGTGTGCGCGCATCATCGATGCCGCGATCGCGCTGATACTGAGTGCGACGGTTGCGGCGGTCTGCGGCTCGACGCAGGCCATCCCATCCGATGCGGTCGCGGTCGGAACGGGATTCGGAGCAGCGAGCCTCGCCGTGACGTCCATGCTGCTGGGCCTGCTTTACGGTTGGGGTGCTGGCGTTGGCCAGTTGCTCACCGGTTGCAAGTCGCGGCGTACCCGCGACGGCAGGCACGTCGGCGGATTCCGAGGCTGGATGCGCTACTGGGGCGTTGTGTTCCTCCCCGCGCTCGTCGTCTTGTTGCTTGCGAGCCTGTTCTCGGCGGGCGGAGGCACGATCGACACGATATGGGGCGATGACATCCGCGTGTTCAAACGGCAGGGGACGAGGCACGTGACGCAGTCCGACGAGAGATTCCACCGCGAAAGATTCCACCGCGAAAGATTCCACCACCACGGGGGAGACGATGACCCGTATCAGTATCGTGACCCACGCCAAGAGCGGTTTGCGCAGCCCGACCACCCGCCGAGCCAGCAGCCTCCCGGCAGGTGAAGAGCGCCCGGGCGCTCCTCGCTACGCTGGTGAGACACCGAGGAAGAGGACGGCTATGGCCGAACATCGATTAGTTTCAGCCAGCACAGTGATCGCGGCAACCGCCGAGACCCTGTTCGAGTGGATCGCCGACCCCGCTCTGCAGCCGGCATGGGATGGCAATGAGAACCTCCTGGCAGCGGAAGAAGGGCAGCGCGTCCGCGCCGTCGGCGACGTATTCACTGTGACGCTCACGATGGGGCAAGTGCGCGACAACCACGTCGTGGAGTTCGAAGCGGGTCGCCGTATCGCGTGGTTGCCGGCGCCGGAAGGCGCCGAGCCGCTCGGGCACCTATGGCGATGGGAGCTTGAGCCGACCGATGACGGAACACTCGTGACGCACACCTACGACTGGACCGAACTGCAGGACGAGACGCGATTGTGGCGAGCTCGAGCGACCACCGAGGCGAATCTGCGCGCATCCATCGACCGCTTGGCGGGAGTCGTCGGGGCCTGAGTTTCGCGGTGCCCGGTACGAATTGTTACGGGTTGCCCTCGACTGTGCCTGCGGGCGGGTAGCGTGGAAGCATCCCTTTAGGTCACGACGCCGGGCTACGCCCGCCAGGAGGCACCGTGAGCGAGATCATCGCTATTCGCCCGCACGATGAACACTTCGCGCAGCTCGCGAAGGAAGCAGGAGCAACGATCGCCGGAGACGGTGACAACCCGACGGGCGTCTTCGTACCGCCGTTCACGGGTATCCAGCACCTGGAGGAGCTGCTTGCCGAGCACAACACGATCGAGTGGGTACAGCTGCCGCTGGCAGGTGTCGACAAGTTCCTGCACATCATTCGCGAGCGCACGGACATCGCCTTCGCCAGCGCGAAAGGCGCGTACTCGAAGCCGGTAGCCCAGCACGGACTCGCGCTGACCCTTGCGCTCCTGAACGATCTGCATCGGCGTGCTCGGGCATCCGAGTGGGATTCCGTGCAGACCGGTGAAATGCTCTACGGCAAGCGCGTCACGATTCTGGGAGGCGGCGGCATCGCCGAGGAGTATGCGCGACTCATCGCTCCCTTCGGCTGTGAGATCACTGCCGTCCGGCACGCACCGGCCGCTGTTCCGGGCGCCGACCGCACGGTGCAGACCGGGGAGTTCGCGTCGTTGCTGCCCACGACGGATGTGCTGTTCCTGGCGTCTGCGCTGAATGACGAAACACGAGCGATCGTGAACGCGGAGGCGCTGCGAGCACTGCCGAAGTCGGCCGTCGTCGTCAACATCTCTCGTGGCCCCGTTATCGACACCGACGCGCTGGTTGCGGCGCTCGCGGATCAGGAAATCGCTGGAGCGGGCCTCGATGTTACCGATCCGGAGCCGCTTCCGGACGGCCATCCGCTGTGGAGCGAACCGCGTGCCCTGATCACACCGCACACCGCGGATACGGTTGAGCAGGTCACGCAACTGCTCGGAGACCGTTTCGTCGACAACATCGCCCGTCGTCACCGAGGAGCGGACCTAGCCGGTGTCGTAAACCCCGCGCGAGGTTACTAGGGTCGTCAGCCAGCAGTACGAAGCCTCGGGGCGTCGCCAGCGTCTCGTGAGCGGGCCTATTGGTTCACGCCGATTCCCGTTCCTTTTCTCGGTCTATACGAGAAGTCATCCACTTGTCTTGCCTGCGCGTATTGCCCGAGAAAGGGCACAGCGCGAGAAGGGGAGCGGGAAGAGGAAAGTGTCGATTGGGAATTCGTGTACCCAGATTTGGGGGCGTCGCGGCGGGTTCCTGTGCGTTATCCTCAGGTCTAGGCGACCGTGCCCCGCCGGCGTAGCTGGCGCAGCAACGAGTAAGGAACCACAGTGACCGATCCCGTTTACGACCAGGACAGCAGCCGCCAGCCGACCGAACAGGACCTCCGCAATGTGCGGATCCCGCCGGAGCGAGCCCGCGTCATCAACATTATGACCCTTGCTTTCCTGGTGGCCGACGCGATTCTCCTTGGCCTCGCGGTGTGGTTCTTCGCCGACGGCAACGAGATGATCGCCTACGTGCTGCTCGGCTATGTGTTGTTGAACATCGCGTTCGTGTTCTGGTTCCGAAAGATACAGACCAGGCGCGCCAAGCTGCTGACCTGGGAACAGGATCCCCTGAACCGAACTCTGTGACCGGTCACCGCCTAGACTGGATGCCGTGAGTGTGAACACAGAGCTGGCGGGCAAAGAGTACCCGCCAACGGAGCCGTACCTTGTTGGGCGCGAAAAGATTCGCGAGTTCGCGGGGGCGGTGCAAGCGTCGAACCCCGTCCACTTCAATGTCGACGCCGCGACAGCAGCGGGCTACGACGATCTCGTCGCGCCGCCGACGTTCACGATCGTCGTGCAGCAGCGGGGCCTCGACCAGCTCCTTGCCGATGACTCCGCAGGCATCGAACTGCACAGGGTCGTACACGGTGACCAGCGGTTCAACATCGTGCGCCCCATTCTCGCGGGGGACGAGCTCACCGTGAAGTTCAGAGTCGCAACCGTACGGCCGCTCGGCGGCAACGCCATGGTCAGCACCGAGGCCGACATTCTTGACGCGGCAGGCGTCCTCGTCGCCACTTCGTACGCGACACTCGTGGTGGGAGGCGACGAATGACTTTCGAACTCACTGAGGGCGAGCTGATCGCCGAACGTGATGTGCACTTCACTCGAGACTCGCTCGTGCGCTATGCGGGTGCCTCAGGCGACTTCAACTCCATTCATTACCGTGACGACATCGCCGAACAGGTCGGCCTGCCCGGCGTCCTCGCGCACGGAATGCTCACGATGGGGGCCGCCGTCCAGCCCGTCATCGACCACTTCGGCGACCCGAGCCGCATCGTCGACTACCGCGTGCGATTCACGCGCCCCGTCGTCGTGGATGCGGAAGCCGGTGCCGATCTGCACGTTGCGGCGACTGCGGCGAAGGACCTCGGTGATGGCACCTGGCGAATCGATCTGCAGGTCACGGTTGACGGCAGGGCCGTGCTCGCGAAAGCGCAAGTCGTCGTCAGCGTCGCATGAAGTTCTCCGAACTCACGACGATGCGGGTCGGTGGCAGCATCGCCGACGCAATCGAAGCAACGACAGCGACCGAAGCGAAGGAAGCCTACGAGCGGCTCATCCGGAGTGACGAGGAGTTCGTCGTGCTCGGAGGCGGCAGCAACACGGTTGCCAGCGACGAAGGCTATTCCGGCTCCGCGCTCCTGATGCGCACGCGAGGCATCGAGACTCGATCCGACGATGACGGTGCAGTAACGCTGCGCGTGCAGGCCGGCGAAGACTGGGACTCGCTCGTCGCAGTAGCCGTCGATAACGGCTGGTCGGGCATAGAGGCGATGTCGGGCATCCCCGGGTCCGTGGGAGCCGCTCCGATTCAGAACATCGGTGCCTACGGGCAGGAGCTCGCCTCCGTGCTCGTCGCGATCGACTTCTTCGACGCGGAGACACTGCAGACAAGACGCCTTGAACGTGACGAATTGGGGCTCGCATACCGCTACAGCAAGATCAAAGGGCGTGAACTGCGGGGCCTTGTGCTCGCCGTTGAACTGCGATTGGCCGAGAGCCCAGAGTCGCAGCCAATTGCCTATGAGCAGCTTGCGGGCGCGCTGGATGCCGAACTGGGCGACCGCCGTCCGCTCACCGAGGTGCGGGAGGCGGTGCTGCAGCTTCGAGCATCGAAGGGCATGGTGCTGTCGGAGGACCCGGATTCCGTATCCGCGGGGTCATTCTTCACCAACCCGATCGTGTCGACCAAGTTCGCGAGAGATTTCCCGGAATCAGCCCCCCGATTCGCCGCGGATCCCGTCACTCTCGATTCGGGAGAGCGTGTCGAAACCGTCAAGCTGAGCGCAGCATGGCTGATCGAGAACGCGGGTATCGGCCGTGGATTCTCGCTGGGCCACTCTCGCGCGGCGATCTCGTCGAAGCACACGCTCGCGATCACGAACACCGGTGGTGCGACGGGAGAAGAGATAGCCGAACTCGCTCGCTTCGTGCAGGCAAGAGTCGAAAACGCCTTCGGTGTGTATCTCGTGAACGAGCCGGTGCTGGTCGCCCTCGAACTGTAAGGTCATCCGCTCGATACGTTTTGGTACCGACGCTCCACCTCTCTCAGGGAGGGGTGAGGTTCATAGCTGAATACTTGGCTCAACTCGGGTCTCTTTCAGCGGAGCGTGATCATAATGATCTCAACGGCGGCCCGGCTACTGGGACGCTGCGCCGCCGCCGGGCTCTCTTCTGAGGGTCTGAGTCTGGCCCCGCGGCCTTTATCCATGGGGGTGAGGTCGCGGGGTCAATATTCTCATCGACGATCGGGTCAGAGCAGGAGACCCTGACGAATCCCCTCAGCGACCGCGCTCGTGCGGTCTCGTACCTTGAGTTTGTCGAAAATGCGCTGCACATACGTTTTCACCGTGGCGGCGCCGATGCCGAGTTCTGCGCCGATCGCGGCGTTCGTGCCGCCGGAGCGCATGAGTTGCAGTACCTGAAGCTCACGGGCGGTCAGCGCTTGGTAGTCGTCCGTTTCCGCGAGTCGCTTCGCGACACCGGGCGAAACCGCTCGTTCGCCGCGTGCGACGGCGTGCACGGCCGAGAGGATCTCGCGGGGCTGGGCGGCCTTGAGCAGGTATCCGCTCGCGCCCGCTTCGAATGCCGACAGGACATCCCCGGGGGAGTCGTACGTAGTCAGGACGAGCACTCCGGGTGCGTCGGGGAGGCGACCGATCTGTCGAATAGCGTTTGCGCCACTCGTACCGGGCATCCGTAAATCTGTCACGACGGCGTCGGGTGCGTGTTCTCGAACACGGCGCACGAGCGTCGCACCGTCTGCCGCTGTCGCCACGACGCGGATGCTCGATTCGCCCTCCAGCATCGCGACGAGGCCGCCGAGAATGACAGGATGGTCGTCCGCGACGACGACTCGAAGCTGCTGGATCACGATGACCCCCTCATCGGCAGGATCACAGTGAGCGCCGTGCCGTCGGTGCCATCGAGAGTGAACTCCCCTGCGCATTCCGCAACGCGATCGCTGATCCCCCGCAGTCCGTTCCCACGGGCAGTGCGTTCGGTGTCGCAACCAACACCGTCGTCTGCAATGCGCAGGACGCACTCGTCGGATGTTGCGTGCAGCGAGATCCGTACGTTCCTCGCTCGGGAGTGCTTCCGGACATTGGCCAGGGCCTCCTGTGCGACTCGCAGCAACACGATCTCGGACTCCAGATCCTGCCCGACGCCGCGAACATCCAATTCGACAGCAACGCCGGTTTCCCGCTCGAAGCGGCCGGCGAGACGCGTGATCGCGGTCGCGACGCCCTCCTCGAGCTGCCGAGGTGTCGCTTTCAACAGCAGTGCGCGTGTCTCCTCGAGTGCCTCTTCGGCGAGGTCCTCGATCAGCAGCGGGTCCGGCGACGGCACGCGAGACTGCATCACAATCGCCGTGAGGTTCTGCGTTACCGCATCGTGCACGTCCCGCAGGACGGCAGCGCGCTCTTTCGTGGCCGCAGTCTCAGCACTCAGCAGAGCAACTTCATCCTGACTCTGCTGCAGTTCCTCGAGTAATCGCTGCCGCACGTGCACCTGCTGTTCCAGTTTCTGAATCGAAAGACCGATCCCGCAGCTCAGGGCAATGATGAATACGGCAGTGAACACCACGGACATCGGGTCGAAGACGCCGCCCGCTAACAGCCCTGCGGCAGCGGAAACCATGATCGTGGTCGTCCAGATGATTGCGCGCTTGGCGTCCGGCGAGGCCAGCCACGTCAAAGGCATTATGAAGCTCAACGCGCCCGTGAGCCCCGGGTCCGACCAGGTCATTCCGAACGCGCAGAGCGTCGCGAAAGCCATGAGTGCAGTGTGCACGGCGGTGCGATCGATGCGCGGCCGTGCGAGGAGCCATGCACCGACGATCAGCAACGGCAGCGCGATCCCTGCGGCGCTCTGCACCCAGTCGACCACACGCAGCGGCTGCTCCGGCACGGTCGTCGCGAAGTTCCAGACGGCGACCGCGCTCGTTGCGGGTGCCAGCACCAGCACGACGACGTGCCAGATCGTACTGCCGTCATCGACCCGCTTCGTGCTGCCCACTCGCGTATCCGTGTGCGCTTGAGTTGCTGTCGCGTTCATGTGGCTAGTCTCTCGTGCATCCCGCCACCGTGTCTCGTATCGATGGGCTCAGCTGCGCTTCACCCAACGGAACGTGATGGCTGCGACGATGACGCCGACAACCGTCCAGATCGCGAGCATGCCGACGGCCATCCCGAGATTCCATTCATGATCGAGCTCGACGAAACGCGCGGCCTCCGGCAGGAAGGCGAACCGCATGGCATGCGCGAGCCAGGCGATGGGGAAGATGCTGGCAATCTGGATCAGCCAGTCCGGCAGCATCGTGATCGTCAAGTAGATGCCGGAGATGAACTGGATCACCAGCACGATCGGGATCACGACGGCGGAGGCCGCATTCACGGACCGCGGTAGTTGCGCGAGAACGAGTCCGAGCATCGCGCAGCAGATTAGGCCCAGCGCGTACGCCCAGGCGAACACGCCCCACTGAGCAGCGGTCTGCGGAAGATCGAAGCCGAACACGAAAACACCGACCGCGAGCAGCGCCATCGTCTGTACGAGGGACGTGATGAGCACCTGCCCGAACTTGCCGATGAAGTAGCTCGTGACGGGTATCGGCATCGCCGAGAGCCGTCGGAGCGTCCCGTCCCACTTCTCGATTGCAACGCCGATCCCGAGATTCTGCGTACCGGAGAGCAGTACGCCGCTCGAGACCATCGCGGGCAGCATGAGCGCGCCGGCCGAGATCTCTCCGTCCGGCGTCACGATCGGGTCCATGTTGCCGAAGGCGCTCGCGAACACGAACAACAGCAGGATGGGGAACGCGAAGGTGAACACCATATTGTCCGTGCGGCGCGCATACTCCAGCAGCTCGAGCCGGATGCGGTCGATGCCGACACGGATCGTGTGCCCTGCCGGGAGACCGCTGATGGGCGCGGCGCGAGCGATGTCGATTGTCGGTGCGGTCATGCGTCCGCCTCCTCGCGAGTCGACTCCGTGCCATGGGCACGGAGCATGCCGAGATAGATGTCTTCGAGCGTTGGACGGATGATCTCCAGCCCGGGGATCTCGCCGCTGTGCTTGCGAGAGAGGGTCGTGACGAATTCGGTGGGATGCTCGATTCGTTCTTCGCGGTTCCGGTCGCCATCCCGCCAGCGCACGACCGGCATCCGGGCATCCGCGCCGCCGATGTTGGCAATCGAATCGAGCGCAACGACCTTGCCTGCGATGATGACGCCGGCTCGATCGGCAAGCTGTTCCGCCTCATCCAGATAGTGCGTCGTCAGCAGCACGGTTGTGCCGTGCTCCGACAGTTCGCGAACGATGTCCCACATCTGTCGCCGCACTTCCGGGTCCAGGCCGGTCGTGGGCTCGTCGAGGAACAGCACCTCAGGGCGTCCGATTATGCCCAGCGCAAGATCGACGCGTCGCTTCTGACCACCGGAGAGCTGACCGATCCGTTTTCTGGCGTGTTTCAAGAGCCCTAGCTGTGACAGGACGTCGTCGGCCCTCCGTGCGTTCGGGAACACCCGCTCCGCGTGCGTGAGAAGTTCGCGCGCGGTGAGTGTGGTGTCGGCACCGAGCGACTGCGCGACAACGCCGACGCGGCTGCGCCATTCCAGGCCCGCCTTGAGTGGATCTGTTCCGAGCACCCGGACGGTCCCTACGGTCGGTTTTCTGTATCCCTCGAGCGTCTCCACCGTGGTCGATTTGCCGGCGCCGTTCGGCCCGAGCAGGGCGAACGTCTCTCCCTGCTCGATCGAGAACGTAACGTCGTCAACGACAGGGCTGCCCCCGTAGCGTTTCGTGAGACCATGCACCTCAATAGCGGTATTCATGCTCCAAGCATCCGCCGAGAGTGGGTGGCGCACATCCCCCGATCGGCTGACGACCTCTAGAGCGGGCAACACGCTCTGCTACGGCCGGGCTTTTTGCCAACTTCTCGGTCGCTGGGCGATGACACGCCGTGAGGAGGCGCTCCCATCGCCAGGCGACCGAGAAGTTTTCACGCTATGAAATAGACCTACGGTGGTTTGGATTGGGTGTTTTCAGCTGTTCGTTGCTTCTCGCTCCCTGCCCAGTATGAAATCCGCCTACAGCGGATTTCCCCTTCCAATCTGCTGGTAGAGGGCAGGCTTCTTCGCGCGGAGGACGAACCCCCAGACAATGCCGACGATCAGCCCCAGGATGATCAGCCCGGGCAAGACGAACGTCGTGACGTCGGGCTCCTCCTGGTCGAGCATCAACTGGAAGTTCCCCAGAATGAGCACGAACATGACGATCAGCAGCACGCCGGAGAGCAAAGGTGCCACGATCGTGGTCCAAGGGCTCAACCCCTGATTGTCGCGGCGGAAGAAGCCGAACACCGCGAACGCGGAAATCCCCATGAGCAGAACAAGGCCCGCCGCACCGGTATTGGTCAGCCACGTGAACATCGTAAGAACGGGGAACAGGAAGTCCGGGGCGTCGAGCGCGTCAGCACCGCCGAAAACGTCACCGGCGAGCGCGAACCCGGCAACGACGACGAGAGCGAGCGACGACTGCGCGACCGATCCGACCCACGGCGCACCCGCCTTCGATGTACGTGCGAATACCCGTGGCATGACTCCCTCGCGCCCGAGCGAGTAGAAGTACCGAGCGACGGCATTGTGAAACGCCTGCAGCGCCGCGAAGAGGCTGCCGACGAACAGTAGCGTCATGATGTCGGCGATCAGCACGCTCGTGCGGTCGGTCATGAAGATGAACATGAGATCGGGGCCGGCTTCTCGGGATGCCTCCACGATTTGCGAAGGACCGATGCCGACGGAGAATGCCCAGGCGCTGAAGGCGTAGAACAGGCCGATGATAATGACGGCAGCGTAGGTCGCCCGTGGAACGGTGCGCTTCGGATCCTTGGCTTCTTCGCTGTAGATCGCGCCGCTCTCGAAGCCCATGAATGCTGCGACGCCGAACACCAGGATCAGGCCGAGGGCGGGCCCGAACAGCGCGGCGGGGTTGAGCGCGGCAGTCGAGGCACCTTCCGGTGACGCATTGAAGGCGAAGATGTCGAAGACGATCACCACGGCGAACTCGAGCGCGACCAGTGTTCCGAGTACTTTTGCCGAGAGGTCTACGCGGTTCACGCCGAGCACGCCTACGACGATGATGCAGAGGACGACCCACAGCCACCAAGGCGATGCGAATCCCAATTTCGCTTCGAGGAACAACGAAAGCTGGAATCCGAAGAGCCCGTAGATGCCGATCTGCATGGCGTTGTACGCGATGAGCGCTACGAGGGACCCACCGACACCGGCCGGGCGACCGATGCCGCGAGCTACGTACGCGTAGAAGGCGCCGGCGTTGGTGACGTAGCGACTCATGGCCGTGTAGCCGACGGCGAACAGGGTGAGGATGATCGCGATCAGCAGGAATCCGAGCGGAACACCGAGTGATCCCGTCACGGCGAACGACGTCGTGACGCCCCCTGCGACGACCGTGAGAGGAGCGGATGCCGCAATGATCATGAGCGTGATCGAGGGAACACCGAGCGTGCGTCGGCTGAGCCCGGCGTCCTCGGTGCTGTTCGTGGGCTTGTCGCTCATGATGGTCGCTCCTGTCGCGCTACCTGAGTGTTCGTCGTTGAGACCTCAGTCGAGTTCAGCCTAGGATCGGATGCGGCAGGAAGCTTGATCCGTAGAGCAGCAGACTTGACTCTGCGCGAATGCGTCCGGACGCCCAATCGGCCTTAGTAGAGCGCTACCGGCGAGTCGGCTCCGGAGTGCGTGCGCGCCGATATGCGCTCGGCGGCATCCCGAACGCGGCTCTGAAGACGCGACTGAAGTGGGCGGCATCGTTGAACCCCCATCGGGTGGCGATCTCGCTCACTGAGCGATGCAGAAGCGCGGCATCTCCGAGATCGGTACGGCAGCGCTCCAGGCGACGTTCTCGGATCCAGGTGGAGACCGTCGTGCCTGCGCGGCTGAACTGTGCGTGCAACGTCCGTACCGAGACGAAGTGCGCAGCGGCGATCTGCTCCGGGCACAGCGCTGGCGAACCGAGGTGGTCGTCGATGTACTGCCGAATCCGCTCGAATTGCTTCGCCTGCGGATCCGCGGGGTAGCGCTCGCAGCCCAGGATGTCGGTCAGAAGAGTGTCGAGCAGGTCGAGGCTGGTGCGCGCCAATTTACTGCGAGCGGCTGTATCGAGCGGCGTGAGCCGGGCGGGGAAATGCGACAGGAATGACGTCACGACGGGAGAGAGGTGCTGATGCTGCTCGTTCAGCGAAACAGCGGTGAGGTCGTCGAGAAACGCGGAAGGGAGGTCGAGGCGAGACTTCGGGAACATCATGATCAGGTTCTGGAAGTCGCGGTCGAAGAGCAAGGAGTACGGCCTCGACGTGTCGTAGATCGTGAGATCTCCCGGCTGCATCAGTACTTCTCTGCCGTCCTGCACGAGCATGCTGCTGCCGGAGAGCAGCAGGCTCACCTTGAAGTAGCCTTCTCCGCCGCGCGTAATCGACTCGCGAGTCCGTTCGACGAGGTGGGGTCGGGCCGAGACGTCGGTGAAGACAACCTCGTCGGCTGCGGCAGAGGTCAGCACTGCCGTGAACGGCCGGCAGGAGTTTCCGCTGACACTCAACGGCACGAACGACGACGAGACCATGCTTCGGAAGGTGTCGAGATCTCCGGCCCTCGCGATCGCCGCCGGCAGGCTCGTTTCGGTCGGCTGACGCGCGGATGCGCGAGCTTCGGGGAGGGATGTGATGCGCGTCACGATGCAGAGTCCCTTCTGAGGAGGGGACGCACCGTCGCTCTCGCGAACGGTCTCCCTCGTTCCGTTCGACTGGTGCAGCCAGCCTAGGACTATCCATTTGTATAGTCAAGGCGCGTGCGCGAGCCTCGCAGGCAGCATCCGACGGGGATGCGCCCAGTCCGACCCCGGGCGGCTACTGTCGCGAGGCCTCGACGATCAGGGCGCGCATCCGACGCAGAGCGGGCCGAACATTCCGCGGCAGCACCAGCTGCTGGAAGACGATACCGTCGAGACAGAACCAGATGAGCTCGGTGACACCTTCGTCGTGCACGCCGAGCGAGGCGAGCTGCGTGCCGATCGCCGTCCGGTACGCGCTGTAGTGGCGTTCAGCGAATCTTCGCAGCTCCGGCCGGCGTCTGGACTCCAACAAGAGTTCGTACTGGAACGACTGCACGGGGCCGTCGTGTTCGGCGAGTGACTCGATGCCCGCGGCGAATTCGTCGACGGTGACGCCCTGCTTCATCATGTTCGAGCCGAGCAGGCTCTCTTCTATTGCGAAGTCCATGGCCGCGGCGATCAGCTGATCCTTCGTGCCGAAGTGGTGTCGTATCAACCCGTGCGAAACTCCCGCCTCCGCGGCGACAGCGCGATAGGTGAGTGCTCGAAGGCCACCGTTCGCGACCACGGTGATGGATGCCCTGAGCAGGGCGGTGCGGCCGGATGCGTCCTTCATCGTTATGAGCGTACCGACGGTTCGCGTCGCGTCGACTGGGCACGAGAAACGCGAAACCCCCCAAACACCGCACAATCGGTCAGTCTTTCGAGCACACGAGCCGATTTTTCAGTATTTCGGGCATCCGGGCGAGGTCGTGCCTACTGCGCGAACAGCTCCCGCATCCTGTTCATGCCCTCTGCGAGCTGGTCGTCGCCGAGCGCGTACGAGAAGCGCAGGTAGCCGCTGGGCCCGAACGCCTCGCCGGGAACCGCCGCGACCTGTGCTTCGTCCAGTAGCAGGTCGGCGAGTTCGAGCGATGTCTCCGGCGTGACGCCGTCCCAGTCGCGGCCGAGCAGCCCGCGGACGTCGGCGTAGGCGTAGAAGGCGCCCTGCGGGGTCGGTACGGAGACACCGGGGATACTCGATAGCGCCTCCACGATCGCCCCGCGCCTGCGGTCGAATGCGGTCAGCATGTCGTGCACGGCATCCTGCGGTCCGAGCAGCGCCTCGGCTGCCGCGCGCTGCGCAACGTTGTTGACGTTGGAGGTGAGGTGCGACTGCAGGTTGGCTGCGGCCTTGATGGCATCCTGTGGCCCGACCATCCAGCCGACGCGCCAGCCGGTCATCGCATAGGTTTTGGCGACACCGTTGAGCAGCAGCGTACGGTCGGCGAGTTCGGGCACCGCCTCCGTCACGGATACCGCCCGAACTCCGTCGTAGGTGAGGTTCTGGTAGATCTCGTCGGCAATGACCCACAGGTCGTGCTCGAGCGCCCACTGCCCGATCGCACGGATCTGGTCCTCACCGTAGACAGCGCCGGTCGGGTTCGACGGGCTGACCAATAGCACTGCCTTCGTGTTCGCGGTGCGGGCGGCTTCGAGCTGCTCGACGGTGACGAGGTAGCCCTGCTCGCTGCCGGCGAAGACGTCGATCTGTTTTGCGCCCGTCAGGCCGATCGCCTCCGGGTAGGTCGTCCAATACGGAGCGGGAACGAGAACTTCGTCGCCCGGGTCGAGGATCGTCTGAAACGCCTGGTAGACGGCCTGCTTCCCTCCGTTGGTGACGAGAACTTGGCCCGGTGAAACCGAGAGCCCCGAATCGCGCTTCGTCTTCTCGGCAATGGCCTCACGCAGTTCCGGCAAGCCACCCGCGGGTGTGTACCGGAAGTTCTTCGGGTCGTCGAGAGCCTTCCGTGCAGCCTCCACGATGTTCTCGGGTGTCGGAAAGTCGGGTTCACCCGCCGCGTAGGAAATGACGTCTTTGCCCTCGGCCTTCAGAGCCTTCGCTTTCGCGTCTACCTTGAGGGTTGCGGACTCGTTGATGGCGCCGATGCGTGCTGAGATTCGGTTCACCCCTCAAGCCTAACCAGCAAGGTACGCTGCCAACAGTCCGCGACGTGCCTCACCTACTTTGAGCCCGAAGCTTGCCTGATGTGGGAGGCAAGTTCCGGGCAGCCGGCGAGCGCGGTGGTTCAATCGTGGAACGCTGCATCGAGTCGACGCGCCTGTGCCGTCAACTTCTCGGTCGCTGGGCGACGACACGCCGTGAAATTGAGCTCTCAACGCCACGAGACCGAGAAGTTATGGGGCACAGCCGTCACGACGGCACAGTTATGCAGCGAGCGCGCGCTCGAGGTCGGCGATGAGGTCGTCGGCGCTCTCGAGCCCGATCGACAGCCGCAGCACGCCGGCATCGGGGCGCGCATCCCCATCCACGAGGCGGTGCGTCAGACCGGCGGGATGCTCGATCAGCGAGTCGACGCCTCCGAGCGATACGGCGTGCGTGAACAGCGTGAGCGAACTCGCCAGCTTGGCCGCCGCGTCGTAGCCGCCTGCGAGCCGGATCGCCAGCATCGCTCCCGATCCGTGCATCTGCTCTCCCAGGACGCCTGCTGGATCGCCGTCGAGCCCCGGATAGAAGACCGTAGCGATGGCGGGATGCTCCTGCAGCCACTCCGCTACCCTGGCGGCCGTCCGCTGCTGGGCGTTGACGCGAACCGACAGCGTGGCGAGGCCTCTGTGGAGGGTGTACGCGGCAACGGGATGCAGCACGCCACCCGTCAGCGCGCGTACGGGCCTGATCATGGTCGCGTGCTGCTCGGAACAGGCGATGACGCCTCCCATGACGTCGCCGTGGCCACCCAGGTACTTGGTTGCGCTGTGCATGGACATCGCAGCGCCGTGCAGCAGCGGGTTCTGCAGCACCGGTGTCGCGAACGTGTTGTCAACGAGCACGGGCACATCGCCTGCCTGATCGACGATCGAGCGGATGTTGACAAGATCGAGCGTCGGGTTTGCGGGCGTTTCCACGATCACGAGTCCCGTGTCTTGACGGAGCGACTCGGTCACCGCGTCCGCGGCGCAGTAGGTGACCTCGGTGCCGAGGAGCCCTGACGCCAGCAGATGGTCCGTTCCGCCGTAGAGGGGGCGGACGGCGAGGACGTGTCGATTGCCCGTGGCTGCGGTGAACGCGAGGAGCGCTGCACTGGCAGCGGCCATCCCCGACCCGAACGCGACAGCCGACTCCGCGTGCTCCAACTGCGCGAGCGCCGACTCGAAGCGTGCGACGGTCGGGTTCCAGAGCCTCGCGTACAGTGCTGTGCCGCCCTCGGGAGCGCGGCCGCCGGACGCCATCGTGTCGTACGCTTCGCCGCCGCTTTCGACGCTCGTCAGCGGATACGTGGTCGAGAGGTCGATGGGCAGGGCGTGCAGGCCGAGGTCGGTGAGATCTTCACGGCCGGCGTGAACGGCAAGTGTGTCGAGAGCCTTCTTTGCCTCATGCATACCTCGATTGTTGCTGCTTGCCGAGTTGAAAGCCAGCACAGTTGTGATTCACTCATAGTTCAGCAGATAAAATTGAAACTGCGACAAAGCAGTGATGCTCTGAGGTAGGCGAACATGCGAAATCCACAAGGCGGCCTGGCCCTCGATGCGCTCGACTTCGAGATCATCAGGGTGCTGAGCGAAGACCCTGCGCTCACCAACCGCGGCGTCGCGAGAGCGCTGGAGATTGCGGAGTCGACATGCGCCTACCGCATCCGTCGACTGCGAGAGTCATCGGCCATTCGCCCTCGGCGGCTCGAGCTCGACCACGCGAAACTCGGCTACGCGCTGCACGCGCTCATCACGGTGTTCCTGACGAACCACTCACGAGAGGTCGTCGACCGCTTCATGGCGAGCATGGTCAAGGCCCCGCACGTACGCCAGGTCATGAACCTGACCGGCAGGTACG
Organism: uncultured Agrococcus sp.; assembly: GCF_945915485.1. Taxonomy (GTDB): domain Bacteria; phylum Actinomycetota; class Actinomycetes; order Actinomycetales; family Microbacteriaceae; genus Agrococcus. The sequence continues at coordinate 75,027 of NZ_CAMEFJ010000003.1, read as the reverse complement.
ACTTCCTGATCAGCGTCGCGGTAGCGGATGCGGAGGAGCTCAGGAGCTTCGTCCTCGATCACGTGACCGTGCATCCCTCGGTCAGGGGAACGGAGACGCACATCGTTTTCGATACACGGGCCGGGGAGTGGGTGCCTCCTTTGCCGGATGAGCAGGCTCCGTAGCCCGGCGACACGTGTCGGGTGTCACGAAAAGTTGACGGTACGGTCATACGTCACGAAATGCGGACTCTACGGTTCGTTTCGGACGTCGGATCCACTTTTCGTGACGCCCCTTACTCCAGGCATCGGCAACTGGACAGGAAGCATCGCCAGCCCGTATAGTTGAGCGTCGGTGGTTGAAATCCACCATCATTTCCCGTGCCTGCGAGGTGGGGGAACGGTGGACGATCACGAGAAGCCTAGGGCGGTGGCGCAATTGGTAGCGCAGCGGTCTCCAAAACCGCAGGTTGCAGGTTCGAGTCCTGTCCGCCCTGCGAGCGCAGATGCCGGAAACGGTGGATGCTCCCGGGCTGAGGCCCGTAGCAAATGAAGTAAGGGAAGGAACCTCGTGGCAGATAAGACGAGCGCACAGGGCGGCACGCGAGTCGCCCGTCGGCGCAACCCGTTCGCCGCGATCGTTCAGTTCATTCGTGAAGTGTTCACCGAGCTGTCGAAGGTGGTCACGCCCACCCGCAAGGAGCTCATCAGCTACGCGACGGTCGTACTGATCTTCGTCGTGCTGATGATGCTGCTGATCTTCGGTCTGGATGCGCTCGCGGTATGGATTATGGCCAACCTCTTCGGCGACGGCGTAATCCTGAACTAGCATCCGCTGGTTCTACGAACTCAAGAAGGCAAGCGATACCTGTGGCAGATAACGTCAACGACCTCAACAATGAACTGAACAAGGCGCTCGACGACCTCAGCGGCGAAGCAGCTGAGGAGACCAAGGTCGACCCCTACGCCGAGTTCAAGCGCGAACTGCGTCTCAAGCCCGGCAAGTGGTACGTCATTCACTCGTACGCGGGCTACGAGAAGAAGGTCAAGGCCAACATCGCCAGCCGGGCCGAGAACATGGAGATCGGCGGCATCCACGAGATCCAGGTCCCGACCGAGGACGTCCTCGAAGTCAAGAACGGTGTCGGCAAGAAGGTCACGCGCGTTCGCGTGCCGGGCTACGTGCTCGTTCGCATGGAACTCAACGAAGACACCTGGTCGGTCGTTCGCCACACTCCCGGTGTGACGGGCTTCGTCGGCAACGCTCACAACCCCGCACCCCTGCGGTTCAACGAGGCCTTCAACATGTTGAAGCCCCTCGCGGATGCGCAGATCGCGGAAGAGCAGAAGGCCGAGGACGCCACGGTCGCCTCCCAGCCCATCGTGGCGGAGGTCGATTACGAGATCGGCGAAACCATCACCATCACCGAGGGTTCCTTCGCAGGCTTCCCGGGCACGATCTCCGAGATCCAGCCCGCGAGCGGCAAGCTCACCGTCCTCGTCTCCCTGTTCGAGCGCGAGACTCCTGTGGAGCTCGGCTTCGGTCAGGTCAGCAAGCTCTAGCTGTAAAAGGCTAGATTCCCGACCCGGGGTGGGTCGGGTAAGAACTAAGGAAGAAATATGGCACCCAAGAAAAAGGTATCGGGCTACATCAAGCTCCAGATCCAGGCAGGCGCCGCCAACCCCGCACCGCCGGTAGGTCCGGCGCTCGGTCAGCACGGCGTCAACATCATGGAATTCTGCAAGGCGTACAACGACGCTACGCAGGACCAGCGAGGCAACATCGTGCCGGTGGAGATCACCGTCTACGAAGACCGCTCCTTCGACTTCGTGCTCAAGACGCCTCCGGCGGCTGAGCTCATCAAGAAGGCGGCCGGCGTCAAGAAGGGTTCGGGCGTTCCCCACACCCAGAAGGTCGGCAAGGTCACCGATGCGCAGGTCGCTGAGATCGCCGAGGCCAAGATGAAGGACCTCAACGCGAACGACATCGACGCAGCGAAGAAGATCGTCGCAGGCACGGCCCGCTCGATGGGCATCACGGTCGAGTAATCGACCCGCAAACATTCATTTAGTGGCAGCGTCGGCCAGACGCGCACCACGAACTCTGAAGGAGTTGAACATGGCAAAGAAATCCAAGGCCTACATGGCAGCCCTCGAGAAGATCGAGGACGGCAAGTTCTACACCCCCACCGAGGCAGTTGCGATCGCACGCGAGACCGGTTCTGCAAAGACCGACTCGACCGTCGAGGTCGCGCTCAAGCTCGGTGTAGACCCGCGCAAGGCAGACCAGATGGTCCGCGGTACCGTGTCCCTTCCTCACGGCACCGGTAAGACCGCTCGCGTCATCGTCTTCGCGCAGGGCGCCGCTGCAGAGAAGGCAATCGAAGCGGGAGCCGACGAGGTCGGTAACGATGAGCTGATCGAGAAGGTCGCCGATGGCTGGACCGACTTCGATGCAGCCGTTGCGAGCCCCGAGCTCATGGGCAAGGTCGGACGCCTCGGTAAGGTCCTCGGACCCCGTGGCCTCATGCCGAACCCGAAGACCGGCACTGTGACGCCCGACGTCGCGAAGGCCGTCACCGACATCAAGGGCGGTCGCATCGAGTTCCGTGTCGACAAGCACGCCAACGTGCACTTCATCGTCGGCAAGGCCTCGTTCACCGAGGAGCAGCTCCAGGACAACATCAACGCCGCCCTCGAAGAGATCGTGCGCCTGAAGCCGTCGTCGGCAAAGGGCCGCTACGTGCTCAAGGGTGCGGTTTCGACGACGTTCGGTCCCGGGATCCCCTTGGACCCCTCGGTCATCTAGGACGTTCAAATAGCGCAGAAGAGGACTCGGCATTTCACCGGGTCCTCTTCTCGTTGCGCCAAAGGGTTCTCACTAGCGGCCTGCGGTACGCTCCTGACAATGTGCAGGAGCAGGAGGAAGGGCAAGAGATGGCGTTTACTCCCATCCCCGATGTCGGCGCGAGCTGGGGCACGATTCTCGACTCGCTCCCGGGCCTCCCGAGGGCGAAGCGATCCATCGTGCTGACATCGCTGTTCGCGACCGCGCTTGTCCTAGGCACTGTGATGGCGATAGGGACGGTCGGATTTCTCGTGGGGCTGTCGGAGCGACAATCATCTCCGGGAGGGATGGACTGGGTGCTGATGATCATCGCGCCCGTCTTGTTCATCGTGTTCGGCATCATCGGCCTGCTGCGCTGGAGCAACACCTGGCGGGATGCGTCGGGAGATGCGCTCGTGGATGCCTACCACGTGTCGTTCAGCCGCACCGAGCCCGACGCCGTATGGAAGGCGGTCGAGACCGCGACGAGTGAGAACGACCCGTTGCTGCAGCGTGTGCTGCGAGGTCTTGAGCTTGAGAACAGCCCCGTGTATGGCGCTTACCATTTGTGGGTCAAGCATGTTCCGCGCGATCGGATGATGATCGCGATCGTGTCGACGGCGATGCCGCGAGATGCGCAGAACCCGGAGGGCGGCATTCGGTATCAACTCGACCGTGTGCCCCTCGTGCGCCATGGCACCGCCTACATCGACATGAAAGCGGCGGGGAAGACGGCGAAAGCAGACAGGATGCAGGAGTTGCGCGACTGGAGTTCCGTGCCCGTTACCGACCTCCGAGCGAGCGGCGACCCAGCACCATCGCCGTGATGCCGCGCACGGCCCACTACACCGGGATGCCCGGGTACGCGACCCGAGACGCGGCGGCATCGTCATCCCTCAGCCCCTGACGGCGTAGAACTCTCCTCGCCCGCAGCCAGTAAGTGAGTACAACAAGACGCGCGGATTATTCGCGGTCGGCTGTGCACGGTAGGCCGATACCGGTCAGAATGGCGCCGAGCTGCACATCCGTCCGTGGCTCGGGGCGCGAGGCGATGCGCGGGAAGTCGGTGAGGTCGTCCTCGGCCCGGATTGCATCGGTTCCGCTCGTCCAGCCCTCGTCCGTGAGCACGTTGTTCCCGTAGAACCAGCCGACGATGAGGTCGTGGGCGTCGCGAGGATGCACCGTGGCGTCCGCTGTCAGCTCCATGATCGTCTCGCTCAGCGCAAAAGAGTGACGACCGAGGATGGGCTGGGCGCGCAGCAGTGACAGCGTTCCCGGGATGTTCGCCATGGTGTTCGCGCGCTGCATGAGTTCCAGCACGGCGCAGTGTCGGCACGGAATGCCAAGGAGCTCTCGCGGCAGCAGTGTTCCGAGGCGTTCGTCGCCCAATTCGTGCCAGATCGCCCGCAGTGACGGGAAGTAGGTGTACAGCGCGTTGGTTGCAACGCCGACTTCACCGGCAACGGCTCGCAGGGCGACGCCCTCGATGGAGCCTCGTTCGTGCAGCAACCGGTCGGCGGCGCGCAGGATGCGCTCCCTGTCGATGTCGCCGCGCGGCCCTCGACGCGTCATGCGATCGTCCGCGTACGCGTTGGGAAGTGATGGCTGGCAGATCGGCAGTGTTCGGCCGGCCCGATCGGAGTGCTGCGTTCCACGATTCCCAGCTTACGTTCACCCAAAGAGTTTGTACGCTGTACAAACTGGATCTATGCAGAATGACCACACGCTGGGAGCGCCAAAGCGCATCACGACCGATACCGGACACGACACGGCTCTTGCAGGAGTCGGCGACGGCGCAGTCGATCGAACGGGGGCGCCCGGGGTGAGAACGGGCTCCGCGCATCCCGGCTCCGAGCGCGAACGGCATTCTCGTCGCCCTTTGGAAGCGGCGATTTTCGTCGTTCTCGCAACACTGCTGTGTTTCGGCGCGGCTGCTCCGGCGATCTTCGGCGCGCTGCCCGACGAGATGATCGGCGTGCTGGTGCCGGCTGCGCAGCTGACGCCGTTTCTTGCCGCGCTCGTCATGTTCGCCGTCGTCCGGCCGGGAGGATTCTTTCGTCAATTCGCGCTGGGATGGGGTCGCTCGTGGCGGGCAATAGGGCTGGGAATTGCGGTCGTCGCCGTGGCGGGGCTGGCCCAGCTGGCCGCCGGGGTGCTGACCGGCTTCGAATTCGCGGCTCTCGACGCGATCCTGTTGGCGTTCGTTGCGGTTCCTGTGTTCTGGGTGCTGCAGGGCATCTTCGCGATTGGTGAAGAACTCGGTTGGCGAGGATGGTTGATCTCTCGCTTGCGCGGCTTTGGCTTCTGGACGATTGCAATGCTTTCCGCAATTGCGTGGATGGTGTGGCATCTGCCGGCTATTCCGCTCATCGTCGGCGACGGAGGTTTCGAAGTCGGGCTCGCCTACCTGCTCGCGATCGGTTCGTGGGCGCCCTTCATGGTTGCTCTGCGCCTCTTGTCGGGGTCCGTGTGGCCGGCGATCATCGTGCACGGGGCGCTCAACAGTGTGCGCGTGTTCCTGACGCAGTCCATCGCCTCGGGAGGTGGCGTGAACTGGGTCGTCGAAGCCGTCGGCTGGGTGCTCTGGCTGGGCGCAGCGGCCCTTGTGTGGCACTTTGCCCTGCGCCGCCCTTCCGCGCCAAGGCCCTAGCGGCCCGGGCTCAGTCGCGCGTCGACGCCCTGTACTGCACTTCGATCTCGAGCGGCACGACCTCGTCGGGTGCCCGTTCGCCGCGAAGGATGCCCAGCAGCAGTTCCACGCAGTGTGCACCGGCGGGGCGCGGGGCGAGGTCGATCGCGGTGACAGGAGGGTCAACGTACGCGAGAGCGGGATTGTCCACTAAAGCAGCGATCTGCACGTCAGCGCCCGGGCTTCTCCCTGAGTCCTGGATGACATCCATGACGACGAGCGCCGACCCGTCCGGCCCGCAGAGCACGGCATCGATGCTCTCGTCGAGCGACAGCAGCTCGCGCGCGGCCTCCGCGAGCGTTGCGGAATCGGAGCCGAACGTGCGCTCGGTGACGAACGGGCGCTTCCCGTGCTCACGACACCACTGCCGGTATGCGGTCTGCACGCGAGTGCCCCAGTTGGTGCTGCGAGGAGAAGCGAGCAGTGCCGGTGTTGATGCGCCCTGCGCTACGAAGTGATCAAGCAGTTCCCGTACACCGGCTTCGTGGTCGGCCGAGACGACTCCCGCCTGATCGGCGCCGTCGGCAGGCTCGAGCGTCACGACGGGAACATCGAGATCCATGAGCTGCGTTGCCGAGGTGTCGTGAGCGAGCGGGTCGAGCAGAATGACGCCGTCGACGGGTGGTCGATGTCCCCCGAACAGCCGCTGCGACGTGATGAGCGTCACGTTGATCTGCTGCCTGGCGGCCTCCTCGAGCGCGCCGTACACGATCTGCAGGTAGTAGTCGATCCGCGTCATGACCTCGGGGAGGTGGATGCCGATCGCGCCCTTCGTCGCGGTTCTCAGCGATTGCGCGGCCGCGTTCGGACGGTATCCGAGAGCGGATGCAGCTCGTTCGACCATCATCCTCGTCGGTTCCGAAACGCGCCCGTTGTTGTTGAGTGCGTCCGACGCGGTCGTTCGAGAGACGCCTGCGAGGCGAGCCACGTCGACGATGGTGATGGCCTTCTTCATCCTCCGTGTCTATCACAGTTGCCGACACGGGTGCCGAATCGATCCGAAAAACTACCGGTAGCGGAGACTGTACGAGCTGAATCTCTCGACTACTTAGCAATAAACACTTGATATTTCCGATCGATACGCCTACATTTACTCTATGCCGGAACGATCCGAATAGCACCTTCGGCGAGATCAAAGAAGATACGGGAGGCACCCAGTGCGCAGCAAGACAAAGACACTCACGGGAGTCGCGGTTGTCGCGGCGCTCGTACTTTCCGCCTGTTCTGGGCAGAATGGCGACAGCGACGACGCGGAGCTGGACCTCCCTGACGGGTACGCGGCATACGACGACCCGTCAGCGGACAGCGCGGGCGGCACGCTCAGCATGCAGCTGGACTACGATACGGCGGAGACAGGAGGGCTCGACCCCGCAACCGCCGAGATCGCGCGCTCCTGGACGATCATGGGGCTCGTGTACGAATCACTCGTCTCCATCGGCCCAGACTTCGAGATCGAGCCGGAGCTCGCGTCCTCGTGGGAACAGCCGGATGAAACCACCTACGTCTTCGACCTGCAGCCCGATGCGACCTTCTCCAATGGCCGCCCGGTGAGCGCCGACGATGTCGTCGGCTCGTTCGAACGGCTCCTGGAGATGGCTGCGCTGTGGGCGGGGCAGCTCGGGCCGATCGAGTCGATCGAGAACACCTCGGAGGGCGACGCGCAACAGGTGACGATCACGCTCGAACGCCCCTATACGCCGCTGCTGGCAGCGCTTGCGAACACTCCTGCGGCCATCCTGCCCATGGAGGAGCTCGAAGCGGGCGACTTCGACCCGGCGGAGGAGATGCTGGGCTCCGGCGCCTTCTCGGTCGCCGATCACCGTCAGGACGAGTACTGGGTGTTCGAAGCGAACCAAGAGTGGTGGAACGCCGACTCGCTGGGTGTCGACGAACTGCGCATCGAAATCTCCGGTGATGACCAGACGCGCCTCGCAGGACTGCGTGACGGGTCGTCGCAGTTCTCGAACTTCTCGAACCCGGATGCTCTGTCGCTGCTGGAGTCGGCGCAGGGTGTGACCGCTGCGAGCCAAACGCAGAGCGACTTCTTCTACTTGATGTTCAATGCTCTCGGTGACTCTGCCATGGCCGATCAGGAGACCCGTCAGCTTGTGAATGCAGCCATCGATCGCGAGCAGCTGGTGGACGTTGCACTCGCGGGTGCCGCGGTCCCGACGGGCGTAACACCGGCGAACCTCCCCGATGCCTGCTCCGCCGAAACCCTGCAGTCGGCGACCACCGAGGTGGAAGCCGGCGCGCTCGAAGGCATGGCGCTATCCCTGCTGGTCTACAACAGCGACCCTTCGCTCGTCGCGATCGGCCAGGTCGTCCAGCAGCAGCTCGAGGCAGCGGGTGCCACAGTCGAGCTCGAAAGCCTCGACTACGGCAGTTATGCCGACCGCGTGTACACAGCACAGCCGGGCCAGTTCGACCTGGCGCTCGGCTGGTTCGCCGGCTACGCGGACCCGTCGATGGTGACGTCGTGGTGGGACCCTGACACGGCCATCTTCAACGCCGGATTCATGGAGTCGCACGACGACCTCAACGCTGCGATAGAGGAGGCACGGGGGCTCGAGCCCGGTGAAGAGCGAGCGGCTGCCCTCCAGACGGTGTGCGAACTCGTCGACGACTACTCCGAGATGGTGCCGCTCGCGACCCGGCCCCAGGTGGTCGGCTACCGATCCGACAGCCTCGGCATCACGCTGCTCTCCGATGAGGGCTACGGCGACTTCCTGCGCGGGATCGTCGACTTCAGGATGCTCGAGTCCTGATGCAGGCGCTGCTGTGGGCGGGGAGGCGGGTCCTGACCGGGCTCGTCACCCTGTTCGGCATCGCAGTCCTGGTATTCATGGCCGCCAGGATCGTGCCCGGCCAGACTGCGGACGTTCTGCTCGGCCCGCTCGCGACCCCCGAGCAGCGTGAGACGCTGACGGAGGAGATGGGGCTGAACGAGGGGCTGCTGACGCAGTTCTCGATCTGGATCGGCAACGTGCTGCAGGGAGACTTCGGCGACTCGATCGTCTCCCGGCAGCCCGTGCTGGAAGAACTCGCACTGCGGCTGCCGGTGACCGCGACGATCGCGCTGCTGGCGCTGTTGATGGCGCTCCTGGTCGGCATCCCGGTCGGCACCGTGCAGGCGCTGCGAGCCAGCCGTAAAGGGGGCGCGGTCGCATCCCGCATCGTGAGCGGCTTGGGCATCAGTGTTCCCGACTTCGTACTCGGCGCACTCGTCGTGCTGGCGTTCTCCACGCTCCCGTTGGGCATCACGATCGGCAATTTTACGTCGGTCACCGACACGTTCTGGCGCGGCGTCGCCTCTTCACTCCTGCCCGCGGCCGTTCTCGCGGTCTTCTGTGCGGCGGCGACCGCACGAACGACGCGCGACGCGGTGCTCGGCGTGCTCGTCGAACCGTACATTCAGGCGGCCGTCGCGCGCGGCGAACGGCCTGCGACGATCGTGCGCCGGCACGTGCTGCGCAACAGTTCGATCCCCATCCTCACGCTGACGGCGACGCTGCTCGCCTACCTTCTCGGAGGAGCCGTCATCATCGAAGGGCTCTTCAACGTTCCCGGTATCGGCTCGTACTTCATCCTCGCCATGGACCGGCGAGACTACGCCGTGATCCAGGCTGGTGTGATGCTGGCGGCCGTCGTGTTCGTGCTGATGAGCCTGCTGGTCGAACTGTCATCCAGCCTCATCGATCCCCGTGTTTCGACGATCGGAAAGGCATCATGACCGGCACGGCCGCAAGTCGGGCGACGGCCGCCGGCGGGCTCCGCAAGCTGCGCACGAGCGATCCCGTATTCTTTACAGCGCTCGGGATGCTGACCCTGCTCATTCTCGCGAGCGTCGCTGGGCGGTTGATTCCCGGTCTCAACGACGGCACGAGCAGTGTCGGGGGCCGGTTCGAAGCACCCAGCCTCGCGCATCCGCTCGGCACCGACGGGCTGGGGCGATCCCTCCTGGCGCGCCTCCTCGAGGGCATCGGTACGACCTTCATGCTCTCGCTCGCCGCCGTCGTCTGCACCGCGATCATCGCGACAGCGCTCGGCATCATCGCCGCGTATGCGGGAGGGTGGGCGCGAGAGATCGTCATGCGAATCGGCGACATCCTCTACGCATTCCCCGCGATCCTGCTCGCGCTGCTCATCGCGGCGTCGCTCGGGCCGGGAGGAACGGCAGCGCTCGCGAGCATCGTGCTCGTCACGGTGCCGCTCATGACGAGAATGGTCGGAGCAGCGGCCGCCCAGGTGGTGCAGCGCGACTTCGTGACGAACGCGCGAATATCCGGTGTCGCGGCACCGCTCATCATGGTGCGGCATGTGCTCGTGAACGTTGCGGGAACCGTGATCGTACAGGCGACCTATGCGCTGAGCGTCGCGATTCTGGTCGAAGGAGGGCTCTCCTTCCTCGGATACGGCGTACAGCTCCCGGCGTCGTCGCTCGGTCTGCTCGCAAGCGAAGGCAACGTGTACATGCTCACGGCGCCCTGGATTCTGATCGCGTCCGGCAGCACGATGGTGATCGCCATCCTCGCCGTGAACCTGCTCGGCGACTGCTTGCGCGACCGGCTCGAGCCACGAAAGGCGGTGGACCTCACGTGAGCCTCATAGAAGTTGACGAGCTGGTCGTCGAGTACGCAACCCGCGATCGCACCGTTCGTGCGCTCGATGGCGCAACGCTTCGCGTCGAACCCGGCGAACGGCTCGCAGTCGTCGGTGAATCCGGCAGCGGGAAATCGACCCTCGGAGCGGCGCTCGGAGCGTTGCTCCCGGCCCCGGCGCGCATCGCCGAAGGCAGCGTTACCGTGCACGGGCAAACGCTTGCCGAACTGGATCGGGATGGGCTCCGCGCGCTGCGCAGAGAGACCCTCGGGTTCATCCCGCAAGATCCCATCGCGACGCTGGATCCGACCAAGCGCATCGGCAAGCAGCTCGCGCTGGTCGTCGGCGATCTCGGCGGCGACACCTCGCGGGGGGCGCTCGCGAACCTGCTGGAAGACGTCCGGATCAACGACCCGGCATCCGTGTTGCGGAGATTCCCGCATCAGCTCTCGGGCGGCATGGCGCAGCGGGTCGCCGTTGCCATCGCGATGGTGCGGAAGCCCAGCGTGCTCGTCGCCGATGAACCGACCGCGGCGCTGGATGCGAACGTCCGGCGAGACGTACTGCGGCTGATCTTCGACATCGCCGCCGAAACGGGAGCGACCGTCATCTGGCTGAGCCACGATTTGGACGCCGTCGCAAAGTGGTGTGAACGGGTCGTGGTCATGTACCGCGGCAAGGTCGTGGAGGACGGACCCGCCGGCGTCGTACTCCAGGAACCGGAGCATCCGTACACGAAGTCACTGCTGGATTCGATGCCGTCGCGGCTGCAGCACGGCGTGGAAGTGCGCACCTATACCGAGATGCTGCGCATGCAAGACGAGGAGGAAGCGGTATGAGCCTGCTCGAACTCGACAGTGTCACGGTGCGCTTCGGTGTCGGCGCACGCGCGGTCGTCGCAATGCAAGACGTCTCCTTCGCCGTCGACGAAGGGGAGACGCTCGGGCTCGTGGGCGAGTCGGGCAGCGGGAAGTCGACGGCGGCGTCCGTCGCGCTCGGGCTCCGGTCTCCGAACTCCGGCGAGGTGCTCTTCGAAGGCGAGCACTTGCGTCGCCGTCGCGCCGCCGGCCGGATGCAGGCCGTGCTCCAGCATCCCGTCTGGGCGCTGAACCCGAGAATGACCGTCGCCGCATCCATCGCCGAACCGCTGCAGGTGCAGACCCGAGGCCGTAAGCAGGTGCGCGACCGGGTGCACGAGATGCTCGAATCGGTCGCGCTCGACGACGATCTCGCAACACGCAGACCCCACGAGCTCTCGGGCGGGCAGCGACAGCGCGTCGCAATCGCCCGTGCGCTCATCACCCGCCCGAGATTCATCGTGTTCGACGAAGCCGTCAGCGCCCTCGACGTTTCGGTTCAGGCGCAGATCCTGCAACTGTTGCGCCGACTGCAGCGGGAGCACGGCTTCGGTGCGCTCTTCATAACCCACGATATGGCCGTCGTCCGCTACATCGCCGACAGCATCTGCGTTATGCGCTCCGGCGAGGTCGTGGAGTCGGCGACGATGGAGGCGTTCGTGGCCGACCCCCAGCATCCGTATTCCCGCACACTCTTGGAGGAACAATGAACAGGACCCACTTCGCACCGCAGAACGACTGGGATGCTTCCCCGCGGCACACGGATCGATCCTCGTTCGAGTCGCTCGCCGTCAACGCCGATGCGTCGCTCACGCCGGTGCCGGGCGATCACGAACGGGTCGTCGAGTTCGATTTTCCGCGCGTGAGCATCGGTGTCGCCGAGTACGCGGAAGGGCCGACGGGCGTCACGGTCGTCGAAGTCGAGGGAGGCGCTCGAACGGCGATCGACGAACGCGGCGGCGCGATCGGCATCACGGGCCGGTACCCGTTCAACCACGCGATCGCGATCGCCGGCGGCAGCGTGCACGGGCTCGCCGCAGCGAGCGGCGTCACGGACGCCCTCCTGGAAGAGCGCGGGCGTCGCACCGGGTTCGGCGACCTCTCGCTTGTGACGGGGGCGTGCATCTACGACTTCGCCGTGCGCGACAACGCGATAACGCCGGACAATGCACTGGGTCGAGCCGCGCACGAGCGCCGGGATGCCCGGCACGTTCCCGTCGGCAGGGCCGGAGCCGGCGTCGGCGGCAGCTGCGGCAAGATGAGCCCGCGCTCGACGGAATGGGCCGGTCAGGGCGCCGCCTTCCGCGAGTTCGGCGGTTTCAAAGTGCTCGCGCTCACCGTCGTCAACGCGGTCGGCGCCGTTATCGATCGAGACGGGACGGTGCTGCGCGGCAACGTGCAACCCGACGGGACACGTCGACACCCCGTCATCGATGGCACGGGACTGTTCGAGAACGAACAGGCATCTCCGGAAGGGCCGCAGACGGGCAACACCACGATCTCCGTCGTCGTCACGAACGCGAAGCTCTCCGACACCGACCTGCGCCAGCTCGCAACGCAGATCCACTCGTCCATGCACCGCGGCATCCAGCCCTTCCACACGCAGCTGGACGGCGACACGCTGTTCCTGCTGACCACCGACGAGGTCGACCTACCCGTCTACAACCCGCGCGACGGCTTGGGGCAGAGCATCGCGTCGTTCGGCGCGATCGCGTCCGAGGTCATGTGGGACGCAATCATCGAGGGCGTTCGCTGACGTGCACACGTATCCGAACTACCACCCACCGGACGGCAGAGCGCTCGTCGATCTGGTGCGCACGACGCCGTTCGCCCTCGCGGTCACCTCGCAGTCGGGAGCGCCGATAGCAACGCACGTTCCCGTCGTCGTTCCTCCCGGCGTGGATCTGCGCGAACGGGATTCGCTGGTCGGCGTGACCCTGTGGTCGCACATGGGCAGACGGAATCGGCACTGGCAGCTCATGCAGGAGTCGCCCGAGGTGCTGCTCATCCACTCCTCTTCGCACGGGTACGTTTCGCCGACGCTCTATCGGAAAGAGGGATCGGTGCCGACGGTCGACTACGCAGCCGTGCACCTGACGGGCACCGTACGCTTGATGCTCGAGGACGAAGACGCGCTCGCGGTCGTCGAGCAGACCGTGGCGCAACTCGAGGGAACACGCGCAGAACAGTGGGACATGACGCCCTCGAAGGGCGTCTTCCGCAACATCATAGGAGGCGTTACGGCCTTCGCGATCACGATAATGGAGGAGCAAGCGGTGTTCAAGCTGAGTCAGGAACAACCGAAGGACATCCGGACTCGGGTCCGCGACGAGTTCGCGGGGGATGTCAAGAGCTCCATCCCGGGATGCCCGCACGCGGATCTCGCGCAGCTCATGGACGCTCTTCCCGAGGACCATGTGAAACGCGGGCACTTCCCACCGGAGGTGGCATCGTGATGCGGGTTATCGAAGTCAGACTGCCGGAGGGAACCCCCGAGCAGCGAGGCGCTGTCTACGGCCGAGCTGTCAGCAGCGAACTGCACGAATCCGTCCGGCTCTACAGGGTGGCATTTCGTGATCTCGGTATCCGGGATGCCGAAGTCGACCGGGTGGTGGCGGCGAGCGCGGAGATGATTCCCGACTACGCTCCCGACCTCTGGCAGGAACTGCAGGGGTTGGCGGAAGGCTCCGGTGCGAGTATGCGCGATCTGCTGCTGCTCAACGCGCGCACGGAGATCCTCGCCTACTCCGACCGCCCGCAGACCGAATGCTCGACGGTTGTCGCCCTCCCTCCCGGACGGACGCCGAGCACGATGCAGACCTGGGACTGGCAGGGCGAACTCGCCCCGACCGGCACGCTGCTCGAGATTCCGCTCGGTCACCGCGTCGTGCGCACCTTCACGGAAACCGGGATGCTCGGAAAGATCGGTGTCACGGAGGGCCTCGGCGTGCACTTCAACATCCTCAACCACGAGAGTGACCGAACCGATGCCGGAGTTCCGGTGCACGTGCTCATGCGCATGATCCTCGACCGGGCCGAGACCGTCGAAGAGGCGGTCGAGATCGCTCGCGCAACTCCCGTGTCCGCCTCGACCGTGCTGACCGTCGTGCAGCCGGGGAGCGACCTGGGCGACGCGCACGCGGTCAGTATCGAGCTGTCGCCGGCGGGAGTCGCAGTGGTCGAGCCCGAGGACGGACTGCTCGTCCACACGAATCACTTCATCGATCCGTCGCTCGCGCAGGGGGAGGCGAACCCCGACGACGCATCGACGACGAAGCAACGCTACCGCCACACTGCCGAACAGCGGGATGCCCTGCTGACGGCCCGCGATCCCTATGCGATGGCGGAGGCCTTCTGCGGCAGCGTAGGTGAAAATGCGCCCGTGTGCATGCGGCCGAAACCGGGCGCCGCGCGCTACGAGCGATGGGAGTCGCTCATCACGATCGCGTTGGATGTCGAGGCCGCGGCGATGGACTGGGTGGTGGGACCTCCCAGCGGATTCGCACCCGGCCGAGCCGCCCGCTTCGACTAAGAGGTCGCGCCAGTAGGCTGCGGTGTGCGAAGTCGACACGCCCGGTGATCCGCGGTAGCGCACGGGCGACCCATCCGCGTCGTCGTGGAACGAAACCCGATCGTAATCTTCGGTCGGAGCGAAGCGTTTCTGGACGCGCTACGATTGCCCCTATGCACGCTCACCGTGGAGCGGTTGGTGCGTGCGATCTGTTTTCTCAATGAAAGGCCCAGTACCGTGAGCATCAAACCTCAGAAGCGGCGCCTCAAGGCGGGGATCGCGGGCGGAGCTGCCCTCGCCATCGCCCTGACAGGCTGCGTGGAGAGTCAGCGAGACGGCGACGGGGACGCTCCCGCAGACGACGTCAACTCGACGTTCATCTTCGCCGCCTCGTCCGACCCATCCGGTCTCGACCCGGCGTTCGCCAACGACGGAGAGACATTCCGTATCTCGCGCAACATTTTCGAAGGCCTCGTGGGCGTCGAGCCCGGTGGCGCGGACCCGGCACCTCTGCTGGCAACCGAGTGGGAGGCGAGCGAAGACGGCACCTCCTACACGTTCCAGTTGCAGGACGGCGTCACCTTCCACGACGGCACCGAGTTCAACTCGGAGGCGGTCTGCGCCAACTTCGAGCGTTGGTACAACTGGGAGGGTCTCCCGGCAGCGGAGAGCATGTCGTACTACTACGGCAACCTCTTCCAGGGCAACCGCGGCGACGAGAACGCACTCTACGAGTCGTGCTCCGCCGACGAAGAGCTCGTCGCAACTGTGAACCTCACGCGTCCGTTCACGGGATTCATCCCCGCACTGTCGCTCCCGGCATTTGCAATGCAGAGCCCTTCGGCCATGGAAGAGTACGGCGCGGATGACATGGGCGGCACCGAGGACGCCCCGCAGTACAGCGAGTACGCAGAAGCGCACCCGTCTGGCACCGGTCCGTTCACGTTCGACTCGTGGTCGCCCGGCTCCGAAGTCGTGCTGCAGGCCAACCCCGACTACTGGGGCGAGCAGGGGCAGGTGCAGGAGGTCGTGTTCAGGGTCATCGACGACCCCACGGCACGCCGCCAGGCACTTGAAGCCGGCGACATCGACGGGTACGACCTCGTTGCTCCGGCAGACACGGAAGCCCTCGAGAGCGCCGGCTACAACATCATGCAGCGTGACCCGTTCACGATTCTGTACCTCGGCTTCAACCAGCAGATCGAAGAACTCGCAGACCCACTGGTACGCGAGGCGATCACGCACGCGATCGACCGCGAGGCACTCGTGTCGCAGGTGCTGCCCGAGGGAACCGAGGTCGCATCGCAGTTCATTCCGCCGGTTGTGAACGGCTACAACGATGATGTCACCACCTACGATCACGATCCCGAGCTCGCTCGCGATCTGCTCGAGCAGGCCGGCTACGCTGATGGCTTCGAGCTGGACTTCAACTACCCCGTGAACGTCTCGCGCCCGTACATGCCGAACCCGGAGCAGATCTTCACCGCTCTCTCCTCCCAGCTCGAGGAAGTCGGCATCACGGTGAACCCGATCGCCAGTGAGTGGGTCGAGTACATCGACCTGATGCAGGGATCGCCGGACCACGGCATCCACCTCCTCGGCTGGACGGGTGACTACAACGACACCGACAACTTCATCGGCGTCTTCTTCGGCAGCTACTCGAACGAGTGGGGCTTCGAAGACGACGAGCTGTTCTCGGCGCTCGCGGACGCGCGTACGCTGACCGACCCGGATGAAGCGAACTCCGTGTACCAGGACATCAACCAGCAGATCGCCGAGGCGATGCCCGGTGTTCCGCTGGCCCACCCGGCACCGTCGCTCGCGTTCAATGAGCGCGTTGAGTCCTATCCGGCGAGCCCCGTCAATGACGAGGTGTACAACGAGATCGTGCTCAGCGAGTAGGATCGATCGACTCGGCGGATGCCGCGAGCCAGTTCCCGGCCGCGGCATCCGCCACGATCGGCATCTATAACCACTAACGGAGAAGCTCGAAGTGCTGAGAACCATCGGCAAACGCATATTGCTGTTGATCCCAACCCTGTTCGGGTTAACCGTCCTGCTCTTCCTCTGGGTGAGAGCGCTGCCCGGCGGACCGGCTGCGGCGCTGCTGGGGGAGCGCGCCACCCCCGAAGCGGTGGAGCGCATCAACGAGGCGTACGGGTTCGACAGGCCGCTGCACGAGCAGTACGTCACCTGGCTGGGGAGGCTCCTGCAGGGTGACTTCGGCAATTCGATCAGCACTCGAAGGCCAGTGCTGGAAGAGTTCGCGAACCGGTTCCCGGCGACGATCGAGCTCTCGGTACTCGCACTGATCATCGCGGTCGGAATCGGCATCCCGCTCGGATACTGGGCGGCAAGGAAGCACGGCAAGATCCTCGACCACCTCATGGTCGGCGGCAGCCTGCTCGGCATCACGATTCCCGTCTTCTTCCTCGCCTTCATGCTCAAGTGGTTGTTCGCGGTGCAGCTCGGCTGGCTGCCGACGACGGGGCGCCAGGATCGAGGCATCGACGCAACCCACGCAACCGGTTTCTACGTTCTGGACGGCTTGCTCACGGGTGAGTTCGATGCGGCCCTGAACGCGCTGACGCACTTGCTGCTACCGGCTCTCGCGCTCTCGACGATCCCGCTGGCCATCATCGTGCGCATCACGAGGGCCTCCGTGCTCGAGGTCCTGGGCGCCGACTACGTCAGGACGGGGCGTGCGAAGGGAATCGCGAGCAAGATCATCCGCAACCGCTTCGTGCTGCGCAACGCGATGCTGCCGGTTGTGACCACGATCGGACTGCAGGCGGGGCTCCTGATCTCCGGAGCGGTGTTGACGGAGACCGTCTTCGCCTTCCCGGGAGTCGGAGGGTTCCTCGCAACCGCGATCTTCGCACGTGACTTCCCGGTCTTGCAGGGCTTCGTGCTCTTCATCGCGCTCGCCTATGCGATCATCAACCTCCTGGTCGATATCTCGTATAGCTTCATCGATCCGAGAGTGAGGGTCCAGTGAGTACGGCAGGCGTCATCCCCGTCGCACCCGGGGGACCAGAGGACGGTGCGGGAGCCCGCAGAAGCGGCAGTTACTGGAGTGACATCTTCCGGCGTCTGCGTCGCAATCCGGGAGCCTGGACGGGAGCTATCGTCGTCGCTCTCTTCGTGCTGGTCGCGATTTTCGCGCCGTGGCTCGCCCCGTACCCCGAGCTCGCGAGCCCGGCCAGGGAGCATCTGACCCCTACGTATCTGCCGGGTATCGGCGAAATTCCGGGATACCCCCTCGGCATCGACCGCTTCGGCGGCGACGTCCTCTCGAAGCTGATCTGGGGAGCACGAGCCTCCCTCGTGATCGGTATCGTCTCGACGCTGTTCGGCCTCGTCGGCGGCATGCTTCTCGGTGCGATCGCCGGCGCGTTCGGCAAATGGGTCGACACCGTGATCATGCGGTTCGTCGACATTCTGCTGTCTGTGCCGAATCTGCTGCTGGCCGTTTCGATCGCCGCGATTCTCGGCCCAACGCCGCTTGCCGTGATGATCGCCATCGGAGTTGCGCAGGTGCCGATCTTTGCCCGCCTGCTGCGTTCGTCGATGCTCCAGCAGCGGGAGGCCGACTACGTGCTGGCCGCCCGCACGCTCGGGCTCGGAAGGGGTCGCGTGACGATGTCGCACCTCCTGCCGAACTCCGTCGGGCCCGTAATCGTGCAGGCGACGCTGACGCTCGCAACCGCTGTTATCGATGCGGCGGCGCTCTCGTTCCTGGGGCTCGGCGGCGGTCGCCCCGAGACCGCGGAGTGGGGCAGGATGCTGACCTACGCTCAGAACGAGCTTGCGATTGCACCGCAGCTGGCGTTCCTGCCCGGCTTGTGCATCATGATCACGGCCTTCGGCTTCACGCTGTTCGGCGAGGCGCTGCGCGAGGCGATGGACCCGAGGTCCCGGAAACGCTAACGCGGTCGCACCCTGTTCGGGGCGGGGTTCGGGTCGGAATTCTTCGGAAATACCGACTCAAACACCGCCTTGAATGCTGCTGCGTCCCTGAGCTGGCGCTAGCTCGCGATTTTGAGCTCGTTGCCGGGAATCGAAGCGAGCAGCTTGCGCGTATACGGGTCGCGGGGATTGGTGAAGATCTCTTCGCTCGTCGCCGCCTCGACGAGCTTCCCGTCTTGCATCACGGCGACGTAGTCGCTGATGAGCCGTACGACGGCGAGATCGTGGGAGATGAAGAGGTAGCTGAGCCCCAAATCCTTCTGCAGGTCGCCGAGCAGGCGCAGAATCTGATCCTGCACCAGCACATCCAGCGCTGATACCGGCTCGTCGCAGACGATCAAGTCGGGTGAGAGGGCGAGCGCCCGTGCAATGGCGACGCGCTGTCGCTGGCCGCCGGAAAGCTCGGAGGGGTACCGCCGCGCCATGTCGCTCGGCAGGGCAACGTGGTCGAGCAGCTCGCGAACGCGCTTCTGCCGTTCGGTCTTCGTGCCCTTCTTGTAGAAATCGAGTGGTTCCTGGATGATGCGCTCGATTGTGAACATCTGGTTCAGCGAGGAATACGGGTCCTGGAAGACGGGCTGCACCCGCTGCCGGAACTCCCGCTGCTCCGCCCGTGAGAGCCCGAAGACGTCTTTGCCCTCGAAGCGCACGGTGCCGCTCGTGGGCTCGTACGCCTTCAGGAGCATCCTGGCGGTCGTTGTCTTGCCGGAGCCGGATTCGCCCACGATGGACACCGTCGTGCCGCGCGGCACTTTCAGCGAGACATCGTCGACCGCCTTGAACGGTTCTCGTCGACCGCGTATCTGGAATTCCTTCGTGACGTTCTCGAACTCGACGATCGTATCCACGGTGCCGTCCGTCGCGGTGTCACCGTGGTCGATGAAGTCTTCCGGAGCGAGCCGCGCCATAGCGACGGAAGGGGCCGCTTTCACGAGCGACTGCGTGTACGCGTGCTGAGGGTCTTCGAGAATCTGCTTCGCGGGCCCCTGTTCGACGACTCGTCCGCGGTGCATGACCACGACCTGCTGTGCACGCTCGGCAGCGAGCCCGAGGTCGTGCGTGATCAACAGGACGGAGGTGCCGATCTCGCGCGTCATCTCGTCGAGCTGATCAAGGATCGTCCGCTGTACTGTCACGTCGAGTGCGCTGGTCGGCTCATCCGCGATGAGCAGCTCGGGCTGGCAGGCGAGCCCGATCGCGATGAGCGCGCGCTGGCGCATCCCGCCGGAGAACTCGTGCGGGTACTGCTTTGCGCGCTCGGCGGCATTCGGGAGACCCGCGGCTTCGAGCGTCGCAACGACCTTCTCGTCGATGTTCTTCTTCGTGGCGAGGCCATGGGCGAGCAGCGTCTCCGCGACCTGCGTGCCGATCTTCGCGACGGGGTTCAGATTCGACATCGGGTCCTGCGGCACGAGGCCGATACGACGGCCGCGGATGGAGCGCATCTTCGATTCGCTCGCACCGACCAGCTCTTCGCCGTCGAGGCGGATGCTGCCCGCGCCGACGCGTCCGTTGCCGGGTAGCAGGCCGATAACCGACATCGCCGTCGTCGACTTGCCCGAGCCGGACTCGCCCACGATGGCCAAGGTTTCGCCCGCGCCGATCGAGAGGCTCGCCTCGTGCACGGCCGTGACGTTGCCATCCTGCGTTGTGAACTCGACCTTCAGGCCCTCGACTTCCAGCAGCGGCTTCTTCGCATCGCTCATAGGACTATCTTGCCGTGTCGGCGAACGCTAAGCCACTTTGAGCACGAGCTTGCCGCGCGTGTGCCCGCTCGATTGGGCCTCGATGGCCGACTCGATGTCTTCCAGCGCGAACACGTCGTCGACGTGCACCCTCACATCCCCGTTGTCGAGCAGCCGCCCTATCGTCGCGAGATTCTCGCGATCGGGTTCGACTTTGATGTGCGAGTAGCGCATACCGGCTCGCTCTGCGGCCTCTGCGTAGCCCGGCCACGACCCCGTCGGGATGTTCAGGTACAGCCCGTCGCTCTTCAATACGTTGAGGGAACGCGAACCGGTGTCGTCTTGCACGTTGCCGACGAGGTCGACGACGACGTCGACCTTCTGCGTAGTTTCTTCGAAGCGTTGAGCCCGGTAGTCGATGACCTCGTCTGCTCCGAGCTCGCGCAGGAAGTCCAGGTTGCGTTCGGAGGCCGTCGCGATGACGTGCGCGCCGAAGAAGCGAGCGAACTGGACCGCGAAGTGGCCTACCCCTCCTGCCCCGGCATGGACCAGGATGCGCTGCCCCGTTCGCGCTTTCGCGACCCGCACGACGGCATCCCATGCGGTGAGCCCTGCGCACGGAACAGCAGCGGCCTCTTCGAAAGTCAGCGACTCGGGCTTGCGAGCGATCTGCAGCGTAGACACCGCCGCCTGCTCTGCGAACGAGCCGCCGCTGCGGCCGGGGTTCGCGATCCCGAAGACAGCGTCACCGGCCTGGAGCTCGTGAGCCTCGTACGGCGACTGCGCGACGGTGCCCGCGAAGTCATTGCCAGGGACCCAGGGGAAGAGCTTCACGGCGGGCGCGACGCCCTTGCCGCGGATGCTCTTCCAATCGATGGGGTTTATTCCCGCCGCTCGTACGTCGACGAGTGCTTCGTTCATGAGAGCGATGGGCGCCTCGACGTCGGTGACCGAAGGAACGGCGTCTGGGCCGAGCGATTGGAGAGCTACTGCACGCATGTCTCCAAGCTATCGGAATCGGGAATCGACGTGCGAGAGATATGACGCACTGTTGCACTGAGTTTCGCAATAATGGCGGGTGCTCGTTCGACGTCCGACACGGTCCGCGGCTGGGATACGCTCGAAGATGTGGGGATCAGTCGCATGGCGCTTGAGCGAGTGGTCGCACTCGCCGTGGTTCTGTTGCTGGCCGGTGGTGGCGGCATCATGGTCGCTCAGCGAGCCCATCACGACCGGTGGTACTACATTTCGGAGTTCGGTGCCCAGGGACTCTTGACCGAGAGCGATTTCAAAACCGGCTTCACGATGCTGGCGCTCGGGTTTCTTCTTTCAGCCTGGCCGTTGCGTCGCGTTCGAACGAAACCGCTGCCGGCCTGGATCACCATCGCGCTTGCGGCGCTCGCCTTCCTTGTCGCGAGCCAGGTGAACTGTACGGAGAACTGCCCGGGGCTCGGCAACCCGGACGCAACAGCTCAAGATCTCGTGCACATCTGGTTCGCGATCTTCGGTTTCGTGCTCGGATGCCTTGCGATGCTCCAGATCGCATTCACGGGGTCACGTCGGTTCAGAGTCGTGACGATCGTTGCAGCTGTGCTGATCGGCGTGATCGCGGGCACGGGAGGACTCCTCTCGCTTGCGGGCAGCACCTCCGAGCTGGGGGCGATCGCCGAACACGTCGCTGCCGGTATCGGTGTTCTGTGGCTGATGGTGCTCGTGCTCGTCGAATCGAATCGGTATGTGCCGAAATCGGTCGAGGACCGATTTCCTGACGGGCAGGGATCCTCCGAGTAGGTGAACTTTTGGAAGGGCTTTCGGGGAAGGGTGGTGAACCGAATTCCTGACGGGCAGGGATCTCCGGGTAGGTAGACCCTTGGAGGTGCCGTTGTCAAAGGGTCGAGGACCGATTTCCTGCAAGGCAGGGATCTCCGAGCAGGTAAACCTTTGGAGCGGCACAGTGGTTGGGAAGAGCCGCGTGCTTCAACCGGTTTCGACACTCTCAGCGAATCATCGGCTCCAGACGGTTATTACGGGTCTAGACGCCGTCTCAACCGATAAAATCCGTCTGGGCGCGCAGATCTCCGCTTCAAGCTCAACCCCTATCCGCGCGATCTGAGCCGCGTGGGTCTCGCAGTAACCGGACCGATCAACGTCACCTTGGTCAGCGTACGCCGACCAGGTAGGTCGCGAGTTCGTTCTGAATCCAGGCATCGACGGCGTGCGGATTGCGGCCGCGGTCGGGCGTGACCCGCATGGCGGCCCCGAGGAGGTGTTGCCACTGCTGCGCGAGCCAGAGCGGGTGCACGGGGTCGGTCGGGTCGGCGATGACCATGGCGGCGACATCCAGATCGGCGAACTCGTCTTCGCGATACGCCGCATACATCGGGATCTCGCTGAACCGCGCTCTGCGCTCGGCCGCATTCGGTTCCTGAATCAACTGCAGCGCTTCATTGGCGGCTGCCCGCGAGGACCTGCGGATGTCGTTGAAGACGCCGCTGGTCTCGAAACGCTGCACGGCATCCCGCGGATGGCCCCCCAGCAACTCGGCGATAACGGGGTACACGGTCAGGTTCTCGGGCAGTGATCTGGGCCCGAACGACGGGCGAATCGCAACGAAACGGTCGATCTTGTGCAGCCGCGACAGCACGAGGCGCAGACCGATCGCGGCACCGAGCCCGACGCCGATAATGGTGAGCGGGTTCTCGGACGCCCGCTCGGGCATCCCTTCGGCCACTGTCCGCGCGAGTCGATAGAGCGAGAGATCGTCGAGGTCGTCCGGCACAGGGTTCACTCCGTGAGCGGGGAGGTCGGGCGCCCATACGTCCGGCATGGCCGGCATCATCGGAATGAGCTGTCGCGAGGTACCACCAAGATCGTGGAGCACCAGGGCGGTCACGGTGCGCTCGTCCCCATCGCCTGCAGCAACAGGTTGGCGCGCTGCACCAGGACTTCGATTTCGCTGTCGTTGCGATCGATCCAGAGGTATTGCGGTTCACCGAGCGGCGCGAAGTCGCGGTGCTGCTCCCACACGAACAGCGTGCGCTCCGCCCCCAGTACATACTGCTGCCACCAGATCTGACGCAGATAGTTCGCCGGCGGCTTGCGGAGCGGCTTCGAGGTGGTCTTGATCTCGCAGAGCGTGAGACCATCCACGCTGAGGCCGTCGGGAGTCGCGAGGTGCCGACGTTCGCGCGTCGAGTGGAACAGTGCATCGCTAGATTCGAGCGGGAATCGCTCAGCAACCCACTTGGCAATGTGCGGCTCGCGCTCCTTGCCGTGATCGGTGTAGCGGTTGCCGGAGAATCCGTTGCCGCCCGTGCGCTTCTCCCAAGCGACCGACTGGAGTGCCTTCGGTGAACTCAGGCGGGCGGCATCCGTCGCGGTGACTCCCATGGCCCTGTGGCGCAGCCACGAGACACGATCTGATGAGCGGGCCAGGATTCGCTGCAGGTGCAGCGGTTCCGCCGGTGCGAAGAGGTCGAGCTGCGAATCCTGCATGCGAACTATCTTGGCACCAACCACAGTCTCGAGGGTGAGCGACGCTCTGGCTATCGCGACCGCTCCGTCGCTTATCCCCGTTTCGAGTACTCGGGCATCGGAATTTCACGAAGGTGCCGGACACAGAGATCACATAGAAAACCAGGCTCGCTACATAGCACTCGCATAGAGAACGCACGATAATGGAGAAGTATGACGGAATCAGCGCAAGAGCACCTCCGCGCCCAGCCGCGATTGACGCGCCCCGACGGGTCGCCGATCCGGGTTGTCGTGGTCGATGACGAGCAGTCGCTCGCCGACCTGGTCTCCATGGGCCTGAAGTACGAGGGATGGGAGGTACGCACGGCTGCGAACGGCCAGCAGGCACTCCAAGCGGTCCGTGAATTCCGGCCGGACGCTGTCGTCCTCGACATCATGCTGCCCGACTTCGACGGGCTCCAGGTGCTGCAGCGGATGCGCGGCGCGGGCTTCGACATGCCGGTGCTGTTCCTGACCGCGAAGGACTCGCTGGAAGACCGAGTCACCGGTCTGACAGCGGGCGGCGACGACTACGTGACGAAGCCCTTCGGCATCGAAGAGGTCGTCGCAAGGCTGCGGGGTCTCATCCGACGCAGTGCATCGATTGCGGAGGAATCGAGTGTTCTGTGGGTCGGCGACCTCATGCTCGACGAGGACAGTTATGAAGTGCAGCGCGACGGAACAGCCGTCGAACTGACAGCGACCGAATTCGAACTGCTGCGCTACCTCATGCGCAACCCCCGACGTGTGCTCTCCAAGGCGCAGATTCTCGACCGCGTCTGGTCGTACGACTTCGGCGGGCGCGCATCCGTAGTCGAGCTCTATATCTCGTACCTGCGCAAGAAGATCGATACGCTCGGCGAACCCATGATCCACACCGTCCGCGGTGTCGGGTACCAGATCCGCCCCGCGTCGTGACACGGGCAGGCGTCGGAGTCGCCCGACGGTCGCGCTTCAGCAGCTGGTCTCTGCGGAAGCGACTGCTGGTCGTCACCATCGCCCTGTTCATGCTCTTGACAGTTGCTGTCACGGTGACGAGCATGCTTGTCATGCGTTCCGTCCTGCTGGATCGGCTCGACGACCAAGTTCGCGAATACGGGATGCGCATGCAGACCGAAGCCGAGCAATCGTTCCGCGACCATCGTGCTCAGCAGCTTGATCCGCGCAGTCCAATCGGCACGGTCGGCGTGCTCCAGATAGAGGGCATTACCCAGCAGAGCTTTTACATCACGGGCGGAGGCCGGACCGAAAGCCTCACGCCGCCCCAGACGGCACGCCTCGTCGGCAGCTCCCCGGGCATCGAGGAGGAACCCTACACGGCATCGCTCGATGTTCGAGGCGACTACCGAGCCATTGAACTCCCGGTCGGGAACAGCCAGAATATTCGGCTGTTCGTGGCACTGCCCATGGCCGACATGAACCAAACCATGCTGGCCATGACGATGGTCATCGCCACGAGCGCAATCGCGGCGGCGACGCTGCTGGTTGCACTCGCCGATGTCACGATCAGGCGAGCCATGCGGCCGCTGACGAACGTCGTCCTCACGACCGAACGCGTATCGCAGTTGCCGCTCGACTCGGGCGATGTGCACATGTCGAACCGTGTGCGCATCGATGACCCGGCGACCGAGGTCGGTCGCGTCGGCGAGAGCGTCAACCGCATGCTCAATCACATCGAGACTTCACTCGGAGCCCGCGCAGCCAGCGAGAACAGGATGCGACAGTTCGTCGCCGACGCCTCGCACGAATTGCGCACACCCCTGGCAGCGGTCAAGGGCTATGCCGAGATCACGCGAAAACACGAACTCGGGATGTCCGATGACGCGCGGCTGTCGTTGAAGCGAATAGAGGGAGCTGCGAACAGGATGTCGGCTCTCGTGCACGATTTGCTGCTGCTTGCGCGACTCGACGAGGGGCGCGAAGTGACCTTCGCTGAGGTCGACCTGTCGAAGCTGGTGGTGGAGGCGGTCGCAGACGCGCAGGCCGCCGGGCGCGAGTATCCCGTCGGGTTGGACCTGCCGGAAGAGCCCGTCGTGGTGCAGGGCGACGTGCTTCGGCTTCAGCAAGTGCTTGCGAACCTGCTCGCGAACGCGCGCGTGCACACGCCGGAGGGCACGAGCATCGACGTGAGCCTTGGTCTGGACGGTCAGGATGCGCTGGTGACGATCGCCGACAACGGGCCCGGCATCAGCGTCGAGCTCGCCGAGAAGCTCTTCGGTCGCTTCGTGCGCGGCGATGCCTCGCGTTCTCGGGAAGCGGGCTCATCGGGCCTGGGTCTCGCGATCGTGAAGGCGATCGTGGAGGCGCACGGCGGTCAGATCTCCGCAGCAAACCGGGAGGAGGCGTCTGGTGCGGTCTTCACTGTGCGTCTACCTCTCGCAGAAGACACTTGAGGGTATGGCCGGGTTGGGTGTCACGATGCCTGGCAGGCGGCTTCTCCGGTTTGTAACGAAATACTGACGTTTCGATCAGGTGAACCGAATTACTGACCCATCTGTCCGTTTTTCACGCTCGATCAGTTTTTCGAGACGTGGCCCGACAGTGTGCGCGACCGAGGTCGGGGCGGCTCGCCTCTCTTCCGAACCCGAAGTTGCAGAATCAGCAGGGCATCCCGTAAGCTGATCCGGTACCAAAGACCGCTGGTTACCCCTGTGCTTGCACAAGGGACGAAGGTTCACGAAGGTGACAGCCCGCGCAGGTGAGTTTCAAGCCAGGCTCTGGCGTGTACCTTACGTGCGCGGCCAGAGCTTTTTTCGTGCGCCGGGTTCCAGCTCAAATTCAAGGAGCACCATGGCGAACAAGAATGAGACAGTCGCCGAGCTCGCGGACCTCTTCGCGAACTCGAATGCGGTGCTGCTCACCGAGTACCGCGGACTCACTGTGGGCCAGCTCAAGGAGCTGCGCCGTTCCATCAGCGAGCACGCGACGTACGCCGTGGTGAAGAACACGCTTACCAAGATCGCTGCGAACCAGGCCGGAATCTCGGCCTTCGACGACACGCTCGTCGGTCCGTCGGCAATCGCATTCGTACACGGTGACCCCGTCGCCGTTGCGAAGGGTCTGCGCGACTTCGCCAAGGCGAACTCTGATCTCGTCATCAAGGGCGGTTACTTCGACGGTAACGCGCTCGACGCAGAAGAGGTCAACAAGCTCGCCGAGCTCGAGTCCCGAGAGGTCATGCTGGCAAAGCTGGCAGGCGCCTTCAAGGCCTCGCTGTTCGGAGCAGCCTACATGTTCAACGCGCCCATCGCGCAGGCAGCCCGTGCTGTCGACGCGCTGCGTGCAAAACAGGAGTCCGAGGCTGCGTAAGCACTCGGCGAAAATCCCGAAAACATAGGAGATAAAGATGGCAAAGCTGTCGACTGAAGAGCTGCTCGCAGCATTCGAGGAGCTCACCCTCATCGAGCTCAACGACTTCGTGAAGGCCTTCGAAGAGAAGTTCGAGGTCACCGCGGCCGCACCCGTTGCTGTTGCAGCTGCTGGCGCACCCGCTGCAGGTGGCGACGCACCCGCTGAGGAAGAGCAGACGGAGTTCGACGTCGTTCTCGAGTCGGCTGGTTCTGCAAAGATCCAGGTCATCAAGGCTGTCCGTGGCGTTGACTCGTCGCTCGGCCTCGGTGACGCTAAGGCACTCGTTGACGCAGCCCCCAAGGCTGTTCTCGAGGGCGTGAGCAAGGAAGACGCTGAGAAGGCAAAGGCCGCTCTTGAAGAGGCCGGCGCTGAGGTCACCGTCAAGTAGGTCTTCTTACTTACTGCAGAAGGGGAGTCGCTTCGTGCGGCTCCCCTTCTGCATGTGCCGATCATTTCGGCCTATCGGCCAGAACGTGTGGATGAGGTTGCTCGTGTCAGCTGCGCGCTGCCCGTCTCTTGGAGCCCAGAGGTCCTTTTCTGCGGTGGAGGTGGATGTGTGTACGCGAAAGACGGCGTGTGCCTCGGAAAACGGCAAATAGCGCCGCTTCTCGTGACGAATCGTAGATAGCGCCGCTTCTCGTGGCCGGGTCGCCAACCCGACGCCGAGCGGCACGAACGCCAGTGGCCGGGCCACCTGGCCGGCTCGTTGTCCCTGCAGATCGCCGCAGTCAACGCCGCCTATTGGCGCGGGCGCTCACTCAAGTTTGACGCGGTTCGATCCGACTCGGATCTTCCACGGTTCGGCCAGTTTTGGAAGGACGCTCGGTGAGCAATGGCTCGAATGCTGGATTCGATTGCAGATAGTCGGGTCCGCGCAGGATCGAAGCCATCACGACAGACAGATGGGGTACGCCGATCCCGGAGAGCATCAGCGGTGAAGTTCCTTCGTACTCGATCACGATGTACCAACGCGAAGGCTCCGGGTGAAACGAGATGACGGCCGCATGATCGAATGTGAGCCATTGACTGTTTACTCTGATGAGGAGTCGTTCGTTTGTGAGTACTACAGAGGCGACTTGCCATTCCCGCCACTGCAACTGCGATTCGCGGGCTGCCTGAGCTTTCGCATGCGAGTTCGCCACGGACTGGCCGATCAGGCCGGCTGCTACGAACAAGGGTGAGCCGAAGTAGAAGCCGGAGGTGTGCACGTAACTCACATCAGTGGCGTAGTGCCGCGCGTAGTTCAGCGGCGCACGCAGAAAAGCGAGTTCTTCCGGTCGCAGCATGATGTCATTCAGGCTCAACGTCTGCGGAACGCGCCGTGAAAGCAGCGAAGTCGCAGCCTCTTGCGATGACCTCCACGCACGCTCCCAACGATTTTGTTCGTCAAGGGCGAGCCGCTCCCGTTGTGGCAGCCAGCCTCTCCTCCTTCTGACTCGACCGAGATGAATGAACCAGCCACGAATCGTCATGACTCCGAAACCAACGCAGAAGACGCATAGTGCAAGCAAGCTGAAAAAGAGGGCCCAGGTTTCTGCTCGACGGTTGTTATCCCACTCAGGAGCCAGCCCTATAAGCGTGTGAAGCAAGAAAAAGCTGGCGCCGCCCGCTAGCAGAGGCAGCATCCAAGCCAGAACATCTATCCAGGGTCTATCCGACTGCCAACTACGAGTTCGAGTTTGTATTTGCACTGCCACCGCGAGCCAAAAGCATGCTGCGACAAGCAAAGCCAGCCCTCCCAGTTGGGTGAGCGGGGCTACGTAGAAAGGGCTCTCGTCGTTGGTCGCTTCGGCGCGTCGGCTCAAACCGAAGCACGCGACACTGACGATTGTCAGGACGGCAGCGGTTATGGTGAAGCCCCTTGGCAGGATACGGAAAAAGGCACGTAACCCTTGTGCGATAGAGATGTAGGCATCGCGCATGGCCATAGCGTACAGCGAGCCAACGACACAGTTCCTGCGTACCCGATTTGCGTTGTGAACCGGGCTCGGCGATTTGCCTCTTGAGCGTCTCTGCAGCGTCAGCTACAGGACACCGTTTGCTCAGATCCAACCGAGCGTCACGCTCGAATGGTCAGCGGCTCATACGAGGGGATGCTGCCGCAATCCTCGCCCTCGACGATCGGGGTGTGCGTTATCTCGAGATCATGCCAACCGAGGTCGAGTTCCTCGCCGTCGACGAGCGCGACGAACCGGGCGGATTCGGGCATCCAGCGAATAATAGAGAAGTTCCATGTGGTTCCTTCGCTGTGCGCGGGGTAGACGCTGTCGACATCTGAACCCTCAGCGATGTCGTCGTCGGTCGTGCACTCGTCATCGTCGCAGATGCCGACGTCGTCGATCTCCAGCTCCGACTCGATCGTTACGCTGATGACGACATCGTAGTCGACCAGGGGGCAGTCCGGTTCTGTCAACTGTCCCGGCACGCATCCGGCGAGCGCGAGTGTCGCTGCCACTGCGACGACTGCCGTGAGGGGTCTCGTTCGTGTGGTCATGCTGCGACACTACGGCCGGATGCTGAGCACGTTCTGCCCGTGAACGGCACAGAGACTGAACGGCACCGTGTGTGTGTGGGCGCATCCTCGCCTTGAGACGGCGGAGTCGTGTTCCGGACCGGCAGCGTGTTCGACGCGTAGGCTGAATGCGTGAGCACGCGCAACCTGCCCGAGCAGATCGGTGACCTACCGAAGATCGGTCGCCCCGCTGCGTCCGCTCTTCGTGAGATCAACGTCACGACGATGAAGCGGGTTTCCCAGATGAGCGATGAGGAGCTGCTCGCACTGCACGGGTTCGGTCCGAAAGCACTGCGCATCTTGCGCGAGGAGCAGAACGCCAGCAATAGAACGTCATGATCGGTGCCCCCGACTCGCGCGAGCACTACAGCGCCGATGTGCAGACGTAATTGCGATCAGCGCCGGCGGATGCTCGTCGCGTCTCTCGATGGCATGAGCGAGGACGAAGCGAGTTTCCTTCGAAGACGACACTGCTCGGGCTCGTCAAGCACGCTGCGTTCGTCGAGCGAGTGTGGTTCGAGGAGGCGTTCGACGGCCTTCCTCGTTCTGTCTCCGGGATACCAGAGACGCCAGGGGCGTCCTTCAAGCTCGCGACCAATGACACGATCGCATCGATTCCAGCGGAGTTCGAATTGCGACGTCGCGCATCCGACGAGCGGCTGAGCGGTTTCGAACTCTAACATGGTCTAGCGGGCAACCGTCGCGGACCCTTGCCGCTGCGGTGGGTTCTGCTGCACGTGTTTCGCGAGTATGCACAGCACTGCGGGCATGCAGACATCCTCCGAGAACAGCTGCTGCGTCGGCGAATGCACCCGCCGCAGTAGTCCCAACGGCCGATGCCCACACGAGCAACTCTCGATAGCGTGATCGACATGAACATCGATTTTGCAAGCAGCCAGGACGCCCTCGCATACGGGGCCGCACTTCTTCGCAGCGACCGCATCCGCTTCGTGCAGGCAGAGGAATCTCACCTGCAACAGCTCGCCGAATGGTGGCAGTCTCCCGAATGGGCTACGTTGCAGCAGGATGTCGTCCGCCCGCAGCCGGTGCCGCAGACCGTCGAACAGTTCCGAGGCTGGAGTAAGAACGACGGACCCGGTTCCGCAGGCTTCGCGATCATGGCCGGTGATGAACTCGTCGGCCACATAACGCTATGGGGCATAACACCGCGCGAACGGATCGGCACCTTCGCGATCATCATCGGACCCGATCACGTAGGGCAGGGGTACGGGCCCGAGGCGACGAACCTCATGATCGACTACGGCTTCCTCGAACTGGGCCTCAACAAGATCGAACTCCAGGTGTGGGCGTTCAACGATCGCGCGATTCGTTCATACGAACGGTGCGGATTCGTCCGAGAAGGGGTACGTCGTGCTGCGACCTTCCACGACGGACGGTTTCACGATCAGGTTCTCATGGGGATGCTCGCGCAGGAGTTCTTCGCACAGCGCGGCTAAGGTCCCTCAGGGCAATAGTTACCGCCTTCCACCTCCTCGAGCTGCAATCTCACCGCGATATCGGGCAACCCCACGCTTCTTCGCAGCGGGGAGTAATCCGGGGTGCTTTCCACGAAGTTCGTTCCGTCGAGTCGAAGGCACGCTGTGAACGCGAACTTGCCCTGGCTCTTTCCCTTCGCACGCTGAGCACCCTGCTCCGAAATCTTGAAAGCGGCGTTCATTCGACCGCTATCCTCACCTCGGCAGTACCCGGACCACCGCACTCCTCTCCGTGAGGGTAATTGGAGACGACCCACTCGAGCGGCTGGTTCGACTCGGCGAGCAGGTGGTCATCCGCATCCAAGACGCGCACTTCGATCTCGTCGGGAGGGTCGGCGAAGAAGTCGAACTGCCAGGTGTTCTCGTCGACTCGTTCGTACGGCAGATGCGAGAGCGGCGAATCCGAAGGCAGATCCTCATCGAACATGCAGTGACCGGCGAAGCAAAGCTCGAGGAGATCGACACGATCGGTGTCGCCGTCGGCTTCGACCGTGAGCGTGTCCGCCCACGCGACTGCGGGGCATGCGTGCCCGGATGCGCATCCCTGCCCGGCGAGAACGGCGAGTGCTGCGAACACTGCAGCCCCCGCTACGGCGCCTTTCCTCCCCATACGGTCACGGTATGTGCTCGACCTGGGGATGGCATCACACACTCCGCTACCCTTGAGCAATGCAACTCGAACGCGTCGCAGACGAAATCGATCGCTGGGTCATGCCGGAAGCATCGATGAACGCCTACGTCATCGCCTCGAACGGCGAGGCGCTCGTCGTCGACCCGGGCACCCGTCCGTCCCGAGCAAAGCTGTTTCGAGAAGCGATTGAAGCTCGTGGTGACCGTGTCGTCGGGACGGTCGTGACACATCCGCACTGGGACCACTTCCTCGCTCTGGCATCGTTCGAAGGCGTGCCGTCCTACGCCCACACGCAAGCCGTTGAGCACATCATGGCTCACCCCACTGAGCACCGTGCGGCTGGGCTCGCTCAGGGCGCCGAAGGTGAAGCGGACGAAGAGCTCGAGACGGTGGCCGTCGTGGTGCCGTCGGTGCCCGTCGCAGACAGCTACACGATGTTCGTCGGAACGCAGCGGGTGACACTCGAACCGCAACCCACAGCGCACACGCTCGGTGATCTCGTCGTGCACGTCGAGGGGAGCGCGACGATCGCGGGCGATCTCGTCGAGGTGGGGGCCGATCCGCAGTGGGATGACGCCTCGGATCTCGACGGCTGGCTGCAGGCGCTGGACGCTATTGAGGAGCGCGGCGAGCGCATCCTGCTGCCCGGGCACGGTGCGCCCACCGATAGGTCACGACTGGCGCATCACCGGGAGTTGTTCGTCGCAGCAGGGGCGACGCCAACCGAGTGATCACCGTTCACGCGCCGGAGAACCTCCCTCGCGGCCGCAAACGCAGCGGCCGTTCACCGTATTCGGCCAGGATGTGAGCGATCCAGCCTGCCGTACGGCCGATCGCGAAGATGGCACTGCCGGCGTCGTCGGTCATCCTTGCGGCTCTGACGAGCGCCGCAAGTGCGAGATCGATATTCGGAAACAGGCGGGCGCGTCGCCCGACGACCTCCGAGATTGAACGGACGGCATCGAGCACGGGTCGGGCATCCGCAAGCGGCTCGACCAGCGGTAGCAGAATTTCCGCGCGTGGGTCAGCTTTCACGTAGAGCGGCTGCCCGAAGCCGGGCACGCCGCGGCCGCCTTCCCGAACGGCGCCGGAGACGGCCACCTCGGGTGCTGTGCCGGAAACGACGTCGGAGATCATGCGGACTGCTCGCAGGCTCGCTGTCCCGTGCAGGGGCGAATCGAACGCCCCGAGCGCTGCGGATACTGCAGAGTACCCATCGGCCCGTGCGGAAGCGGCGATTCTCGCAGCGAATGTCGAGACCGCCAGGTCGTGGTCAGCGGTCACGACGAGCGCGGCGTTGACTGCCCGAACCCCTGCGAGATCCGATTCGGCGACGCCACCGAGCGAGCTCCAGAGGCCCGCCGCGATCGATGCATCGGGCGAGACCTCGATGTCTCCGAGCGCTCGAGAGAATCCCGTCAGGAGCCCCGCACCTACGCGTCGCAACTGTTCGACCGAGGGATCGTGACGCATAGGATCCGCGGCGCCAAGGACGTTCACGGTCGTCCGCAACCTGTCGATGGAATTCGCCTGCGGAGGTAGCAGAGAGATGACATCCATCGCCGTTGGCATCCCATCGGGGACGCGGGGAAAGACGGGGTCGACCCCGAGTTCTCCGCGCCAGAGCCAGGTGGCGACGTCTTCGAACGGCGTTGCCACAAGTTCGGTGAGGGGTGTCCCTCGGTAGAAGAGTTCGTCGTCCTCGATGTTCGCAATGTCGGTTTCGAGGACCATCAGCGGACGCCCATCCGTTGCAGCACGACCGTGTTGGACGGATGGCGAGGGGCGGCGAGATCGGGCGAATGCCTCAACCTCGAGCGGGTCGAACGTCGATCCGGCGGCGCTTCTCTCGCGAGCCAACATCCCCCGCGAGACGTACGCATACACGGTTTCGATTTTCACGCCAAGCCTCGCGGCAGTCTGCGCGACCGTGAGCCGCGGCAGCGCATCACCCATATTGATCCAATCAAGATTGACAGTTCGGTAATCATGTTTGCACACTGTGTGCATGACGAATGAATTGATCGAGGTCCCCCGCGGTCTCAGCAACGTGGCAGTCACAGAGACGGCGATCAGCGATGTGAACGGAGACGAAGGCTTCTATCAATATCGCGATCACTCCGCGATCGAACTCGCCCGCGGCGCCAGCTTCGAAGCGGTATGGCACTTACTGGTCTTCGGCCACTTGCCGTCCGGGGAGGAGCTCGAGCAGTTCCAGGCACGGGTCCGCCAGGCGCAGTCGACTCCGGAACTCGCTGCAACTGTCGCGCGAGTGCGAATCTCCGAGGCGGAACCGCTGAAAGCCCTGCAATCCGCTCTTCCACTGCTGGGGTCCGCTCGGGGCATGCGCCCTGTATTCGATCTCGACGAGGATGCCCGGGTGGCGGAGTCGATCGAGCTCGCGGCGGCGGCACCGATCATTTTGGCCGCTGCGTATCGCGGAGCCAAGGGACTCGCTCCGCTACAGCAGCTGGACGAGCGAGGGGTTGTCGCGAACTACCTCCGTCAGGTGACCGGGAGTGTTCCGACGGCTGAAGACGAACGCGCGCTCACAACCTATCTCGTGGCCGCGATGGACCACGGGTTCAATGCTTCCACCTTCACCTGCCGCGTCATCGCCTCGACGGGTGCGGACGTGGCGAGCTGCCTGACGGGAGCGCTCGGAGCACTGTCCGGGCCATTGCACGGTGGTGCTCCCGCGCGCGCACTCGACAGTCTAGATGCGGCCGGCAGCGACGTCGAGGCCTGGATCCTAAGCGAGTTGAGGGCCGGCCGGCGACTGATGGGCTTCGGGCATCCCGTGTATCGCACGACCGACCCGAGGTCGGCTCTTCTGAAGCAAGTCGCGGAAAGCTTCGGAGGGCCGAGGGTCGCCGAGGCGATGTGCTTCGAGGAGACCGCTGACCGTCTGCTCGCAGAGCACAAGCCGAATCGATCGCTTCGCGCCAATGTCGAATTCTATGCGGCGATCGTCATGGAGCACTGCGGGATACCGCGGGAGATGTTCACACCGACTTTCGCCGCGGCCCGCGTGATCGGATGGACTGCTCACGCGCTCGAGCAAGCGCGCGACTCGAAGATCTTCCGCCCATCCGCGAAGTTCCTGGGCAAGCGGCCAGTAGGCGTCGCCGTCGGGTGAGATCCGTCTCGCTACGCAACGTAAGCCACGTGGCCGTCAACTTCTCGGTCGCCTGGCGATGAGAGAGCGCTCTCACGGCGTGTCGCCGCCCAGCGACCGAGAACTTGACTCGCTTCGGCGGTGAACTCGTGCGAGCTGTGCAGACTAGTGTTGTCGTCATATGAGCATGGGGATGGGCGGCGGGCCGCGGGGCCGAGTCGGCGCACGCGATGAGTCGGTGCTGCGCGCAGCCAATGCAGCGGCTCCCAAGGTGCCGAATCTGCTGCGGCGCATCGCGGCGCTGTTCAGGCCGTATCGGTTCACGGTCAGCGTCATCATCACGCTCGTGCTCGCCGTCGCGGCGATCCAGGTGTTTCCGCCGCTGCTGATTCAGCGCATCTTCGACGAAGCGCTCTTCCCTCCCGACGGCACCGTGCGCATGCAGCACCTGCTGTGGCTGCTGGTGCTGATGGGTTCGCTGATCGTCGTCGCGTCCGCAATCGGCATCCTGCAATCGTGGCTGACGGCTCGCGTCGGCAATTCGGTCATGGGTTCGCTGCGCACGAAGCTCTTCGATCATCTGCAGCGCATGGAGCTCGCGTTCTTCACACGAACCAAGACGGGAGTCATCCAGTCACGCTTGCAGAACGATGTGGGAGGTGTAGCAGGGGTACTGCAGAGCACCGTCTCGAGCGTCGTCGGCAACGTCGTCACCGTGATCGCGAGCCTCGTCACGATGCTGATCCTGTCGTGGCAACTGACGCTCGTGGCGGTCGTGCTCCTGCCCGTTCTGGTCATCGCCCAGCGCCGCGTGGGCCAGGTACGCGCCCGCATCGCAACGCGCACGCAGGAGTCGTTGAGCGATATGACGGCCATTACGCAGGAGTCGCTGAGCGTCTCCGGCATCCTGCTCGCAAAGGCGTTCGGGCGGCAGAACGACGAGTCTCGCCGATACGCGGACGAGAACCAACGGCAGATCGGGCTGCAGGTACGGCTGGCGATGACGGGGCAGATCTTCTTCGGCATCGTCAACGTCACGATCTCGTTGCTGCCCGGCATCATCTATCTGCTCGCGGGGCTCGTGATAACCCAGGGGAACGTGCTCGTGACTGCCGGTACGCTCGTCGCGTTCACGGCCGTGCAAGCGCGGATGCTCATGCCCATGATGGGGCTGCTGCGTATCGCCCTCGACCTGCAGACGTCGGCAGCGTTATTCGCGCGCATCTTCGAGTATCTCGACCTGCGACCCGCGATTCAGCCGCCAGAGCATCCTGTCGGCATCGACCAGCGCCGGCTCGGCGAGATCGAGTTCGATCGCGTCGCTTTTCGCTACCCGGATGCGACACCAGGGGAGCCTTCCACGCTGCGAGGCGTCTCCTTTCGGGTCTCGCGCGGTGAATTCGTTGCGTTCGTCGGTGCCTCTGGAGCCGGGAAGACGACTATCGGTTACCTCGTGCCGCGCCTGTACGATGCGACGGAAGGTGCCGTGAAGTTCGCAGGGGTCGACGTGCGTGCGATCGACCCGCAGGAGCTCACGGACGGTATCGGCATCGTGAGTCAAGAGGCCTACCTATTCCACGCCAGCATCGCCGAGAATCTGCGCTACGCGAAGCCGGACGCAACGGATGCCGAGCTCGAGGCGGCCTGCCGCGCCGCGAACATCGCCGCCACGATCGAGCGATTCCCCGAACGGTACGAGACGGTTGTGGGGGAGCGGGGATACCGCCTCTCGGGTGGCGAGAAGCAGCGCATCGCCATCGCTCGCGTGCTACTGAAAGACCCTGCCGTGCTCGTGCTCGATGAAGCGACGAGCGCGCTCGATACCGTCTCGGAACGCGTTGTGCAGCAGGCGCTCGACGCGGCATCCCACGGGCGCACCGTGATCGCGATCGCCCACAGGCTGTCGACCGTGCGAGCGGCCGACAGGATTCACGTGCTGGATGCCGGCAGTATCGTCGAGAGCGGAACGCACGACGAGCTGCTCGCAGCGGGAGGAGCCTACGCGGCGCTCGCGGCGGCGCAGGAGCGCATCTGAGTCGGCACCGCGCGACGGAACCGCCTACTCGTCCCGAATGCAGCGGTCTCCCGCCGAGTGCCTCGTGCATGTGGCGGAGGGCTCGCAGCGCAGCATCGAGATCGCCTGCGGTGAGCGCGCCTCCCGTTCGGCCCATGAGCCGCCCTCGATCCGAGACGCTTTCGATATCCGCGCGGCAGGCTGTCGTGAACTGCACGAGCAGTGAACGGCGATACGCGGCACCGTCGCCTCCCTTTCCCGACGGAGTTGATCGAGCGCGCCGGGATGCCCACTGTCGGTTCGTCGCTCGTGACGATCCCGGACGCTCTTCGATACAGCGAGCCGAGCGCGAGGCGGATTCCGGCGGGACCGAGCCCGAGTTCGTCTGCTGCAGGTGTGGTCGCCGCATCGCAATGATGACACCTAAGTTGTCATCATCAGCAAATCATGACACCTTGGTTGTCATGAGTGCAAATGCCATCCACACACTGGAGTTACCGACCCACCGAGTTCGCTACGCCGCACGGGAGGGTGAGGATTCACGCACCCCGCTGATGTTCTTGCACGGCGGGGTGGTGGACTACCGCATGTGGGGGCCGCAGTTCGCGGAGTTTCCGGAGCGATCGGTGTATGCGCCCGACGCGAGGGGTCACGGAGGCTCATCCGATGCGGAAGAGCCCTATCGGCTCGTAGACGACGTCATCGAACTCATGGACGCCCTGGAACTCGAACGCGTCGTCCCGGTCGGTATCTCGATGGGCGGCGGAACAGCCGTGGATCTCGCGTTGGAGTATCCGGAGCGTGTGAGTGGCGTCATCGTCAGTGGCACGGGTACGAGCGAGCCCGAGTTCCACGACTCCTGGGCGCAGCAGGCGTTCCGCGATTTGGCGGATGCGGAGCGCGAGACCGATATCGAGCATTGGCTCTCGGTGTTCATGCGCTTCACCGCAGGTCCGCATCGCTCGCGCTCGGACATGGACCCCGAGGTGTGGACGCTCGTGGAGCGCATGGCCAGGGACATCCTTGCCGAGCACGTGCGAGTCGGTCCGGACGGCGCTCCGATTCAGCCGCTGCGCCCGACACCGGTGTTGAACACTTGGGAGCGGTTGCAAGACATCACCGTACCGGTGCTCGCGCTACCGGGCGCCTTGGACGGACCTGACCATCGCAGCCTCGGGCGACGGGTCGCGGATGCGGTGCCCGTCGGAGAGTATGCCGAGGTGTCGAATTCCGGTCACTACCCGAATCTCGAGAACCCGGAGAGCTTCAACGGCGAGATCAAGCGATTTCTGGCTCGCCACGGGCTGTGATGCACCCTGGGAAGACGGTCGTGCTGCGGTTGAGAACTTCCGCTCCGATTCCGCACAGCCGCAGCCGGGAATGCCGTGTCGGGATACACGGTTGCCCAGGTTGAAAGAACTCCGGGAGGCAAACCATGAGCGGCACTGCGCAAAGGACGATCGCGATCATCGGCGCCGGCAAAGTCGGCACGATTCTGGCGAGACTCGCCGTCGCGGCCGGGTTCCGCGTGCAGATCGCCGGTTCAGGCGACCCGCAGAAGATCGCCCTGATCGTCGACGTGCTCGCTCCTGGTGCTGAGGCGGTGTGGACACGGGATGCTGTTGAGTACGCCGATATCGTCGTGCTCGCTCTGCCACTCGGGCGGCACCGTGAAATCGCGGATGCCCCCTTGGAAGGCAAACTCGTCATCGATGCCATGAACTACTGGTTCGAAACGGACGGCGTTCGAGACGACCTCACCGATCCGCGAACGACAACGAGTGAAACCGTGCGCGACAGCCTTCCGGGCGCCCGCGTCGTCAAGGCGCTCAATCACATGGGCTATCACGATCTCGAGGTCGAAGCGCGGCCCGCCGGTCACGAGTTGCGCAAGGCGATCGCGCTCGCGGGCGACAGCCCCGAAGCCGTGCGCGAAGCGGCGGAAGTGGTCGACGATCTCGGGTTCGATCCATTGCCGATCGGTCGGCTGAGCGCGGGCGTGAAGCTGCAGCCGGACCAAGCCGCTTTCGGTGCGAACCTGCCTCTCGAGCAACTGCGGGCGCTCATCGAAGATGACGAGGTTACGCCAAGAGATCCGGCCGAAGAACCAGAGCTGCTGCACCGATGAGCGGAGCGTCGCGGCCGAGCTGGGCGCGCACAACGCGAAGCTCCCGCGCGTAGGCATTGACGCTGTGCAGTCGCGCAGCCGCCTGCACACGCTCCGCGTAATCGGCCGTGACGTGCGAAAACCCGCCGCCCATGACCGCGATTTCCGTGTTCAGCAGATTCGCGGCGCTCGCCAGGCCCTTGCCCAGTGCCTGCACCGACCGTTCGATCGCGGCCCGAGCGACCTCGCTGCCGGCCGCAGCATCAGCGCCGAGATTCTCTCCCGTTTCACCCCGCCAGCCCTGCTGCCTTGCCCAAGCAACCGCGTACTTGCCCGAAGCCTGCCCCTCGACCGTTGCGCCGAATACGTCGCCATCGACCGGGCTGTCGATGACGACTTGACCGAGGTGACCGGCGTTGCCGCTTTCGCCGGTGACGACGCGACCATCGGCGATGACGCCGCCGCCGATGCCGGTCGAGACGACGAAGGCGATCGCGTTGCGGGCGCCCTCGGCGGCTCCCCGCCAGAGCTCACCGAGCGCTATGCAGGTGCCGTCGAGCCGCAACCGCACATCCTCGATGCCGGTGACCGACTTGACCGCACCGACGATGTCGAAGTCGTGCACGGCAGGCAGGTTGATCGGGCTGATCGTCCCCTCGCGAAGATCCACCGGCCCTGCTGCTCCGATGCCGGCCCGAGCGACCCCGGCGGCGAGCGGATGATCGGCTGCTGTGCTCACCGCAGCGTGCAGGGCATCGCTGAACGCGGATGCCGACGAAGCGGATTCGGCGCCGGTCGGAACCCGGATGCGCGTGCCCGCTATGACGGTGCCCGCGGGATCAACGAGTGCGGCTTCGATCTTCGTCCCACCGACATCGACGGCCAGAACGGGAGCAGCGGTCGATTCCTGCTGTGCCTGTCGTGGTGTGCTGGCTGTCATCCGGTGGTTCCTCTTCGAAGCGTGGAGCGGCATGTTGAGTTCAGGTGTTGACAACAAAACCGTTTCGCACAACTATAGCCGTATGCAAGGACGCCATCGTAGACCGGGATCAACTGCCGCACTTCGTGTGAGCAACGAACGGGTCGTTCTGCACGATCTGCTCACGCACGGCCCGTCCACGCAGTCGGAGCTCGCGCGCCGTACGATGCTTTCGAACGGGAGCGTTTCCTCGATCGTCCGTTCCCTGCTGGATCGCGGTCTTGTCACCACGAGCGACACGATTTCCTCCGGCAGGAAAGCGACGCTGGTGACGCCGCAGGTCTCCACGAAACGTGTTGCCGTCGGCATCGACCTCGGGCGCAGCCACATCGGCCTCGTGATCGCGAAGCCGGGTCGTGAGCTGCTCGTGGAGGAGCGCAAACGCATCGATCACGGCACGCCCGCCGAGGAGTCGCTGCAGCAGGTGCGCGACCTGCTCACGAAGAGCCTCGCGGCGATCGACAGAACCGACGACGACATCGTGGCGGTCATCGTCTCGGTGCCGGGCCCCATCGACAGGAACACGGGGCGTGTCGTGGACGGCACGATCCTGCCGGAGTGGGTTGGACGTTCCGCCGATGATGTCTCTCGAGTGCTCGGTCTCGAAGCCGAGATCTGGAACGACGCCGATGCCGGCGCGTTCGCCGAACGGGCCTGGGGCGAGGCCGCCAACGACGAGGATTTCCTGTACGTCAAGATCGGCACGGGCATCGGAGCCGGTGTCTTCCTGCGCGGCTCCAATTACACGGGTGCGTTCGGGATCGCCGGTGAGATCGGCCACTCGACCGTGGACCCCAGCGGAAACCACTGCCGTTGCGGCAATCGCGGGTGCCTCGAGACGGTCGCGTCGATGCCCGTAGTCTTGCAGCACCTGAGCGATGCGCTCGGTCGCGATGTGACCCGCGACGAGCTGAGCGAACTCGCGTCGAGTCGGCACAGGGCGACGGTCAGGGTCATTCAGGATGCGGGGCTCGCACTCGGGCAGTCGATCGCGATGGCCGCGAACATGCTCGGCACGGGGCTCGTCGTGCTGGGAGGGCCGCTGAGCGAGACGGGAGACGTGCTGTTGGATGCCGTGCGGGACGGGTTCGCGCGGTTCGCGATCTCGCCGGTCGCGGAGGCGACCAGAGTCGAGCTTTCGCCGCTCGGGGAGGCGGCGAGCGCCCGCGGTGCCGCGACGAT
This sequence comes from uncultured Agrococcus sp., assembly GCF_945915485.1. Taxonomy (GTDB): domain Bacteria; phylum Actinomycetota; class Actinomycetes; order Actinomycetales; family Microbacteriaceae; genus Agrococcus. Next base: position 34,006 of record NZ_CAMEFJ010000003.1, on the reverse strand, counting down.
CGCGTTCGAACACGGCGATGCGCTCGCGTATCTGGTTGACTCCGTGGACCGCAGTTTGCGTTCAGGTGTTGACAACAAGAGTTCTGCGTCGTAGGTTCTTACCCATTGGCGCACAAGGAGGTGGCTGTGGCCGAAAAATCGAGTTATCTACTCGAAATGCAGGGCATCACGAAGCGGTTCCCGGGAGTGAAGGCGCTCGACTCCGTCGATCTCGCCGTTCGTACCGGTGAGATTCACGCGATCTGCGGTGAGAACGGCGCCGGGAAGTCGACGCTGATGAAAGTGCTGTCCGGTGTGTACCCGGCCGGCACCTACGAAGGCGAGATCCTGTATCGCGATGAGGTACAGAGGTTCAGCAACATCGCCGCGAGCGAGCAGGCCGGCATCGTGATCATTCACCAGGAACTCGCGCTCGTGCCGGAGCTGTCGATTACCGAGAACATCTTCCTCGGCCACGAGATCAACACGATGGGCGTGATCGACTGGGATGAGGCTCGCCATCGCACAGTAGAACTGCTCGAGCGAGTCGATCTTCGGGAAGACCCGGAGACGCCGGTAAAGTACCTCGGCGTCGGCAAGCAGCAGTTGGTCGAGATCGCGAAGGCGCTGGAAAAAGACGTGCAGCTGCTCATCCTCGACGAGCCGACCGCCGCGCTGAACGAACGCGACTCGCAGCAGCTCCTGCGCCTCATCTCCGACCTCAAGCAGGAGGGCGTGACCTCGATCATCATCTCCCACAAGCTTGCGGAGATCGAGCAGATCGCAGACCACATCACGATCATCCGCGACGGCAAGAGTATCGAGACGCTGCGCGTCGACGGCACGGTCGATGAGGACCGCATCATCAAGGGCATGGTCGGGCGAACGCTAGGGCGGCGATTCCCGGAGCGATCATCCCGCGTCGGCGACGTGCTCTTCGAGGTGCGCGACTGGTCGGTGCAGCATCCCCTGGACGCGACACGGCTCGTCGCGAAGAATTCGAGCTTCACGGTGCGAGCCGGTGAGGTCGTCGGTTTCGCGGGGCTCATGGGTGCGGGACGAACGGAGCTCGCCATGAGCCTGTTCGGGCAGTCGTACGGTGTCAAGCTCTCGGGAGAGGCGCTCATGCACGGCAAGCCCGCCAGGATCCGCACCGTCAAGGATGCGATCCGCGCAGGGATAGCGTACGTGAGCGAAGACCGGAAGTCGCTCGGGCTGAATCTGCTCGACACGATCAAGCGATCCATCGTCGCCGCGAAGCTCGGGAGGATCTCGAAGAGCGGTGTCGTCGACGAATTGCAGGAGACCAGGTACGCCGAGGAGTATCGGCAGGAACTGCGCATCAAGACGCCAGACGTCGAAACGGGCGTCGACACGCTCTCCGGCGGCAATCAGCAGAAGGTCGTGCTCTCGAAGTGGATGTTCACGCAGCCCGACCTGTTGATCCTCGACGAGCCGACGCGCGGCATCGATGTCGGCGCGAAGGGTGAAATCTACCAGATCATCAGGAGGCTCGCCGACGAGGGCAAGGGCATCCTGCTGATCTCGTCGGAACTGCCCGAACTGATCGGCATGGCCGACCGCATCTACACGATCTTCGAAGGCGAGATCACCGCCGAATTGCAGGCGGCGAACGTCGATCAGGAAACGCTTATGCGCCACATGGCGCCAATGCAGAAGGGGAACGCGGCATGAGCGCCGACACGACAACCGAACGCCGCGGGTTCAACCCGAGAGACATCTGGCTGATCTTCGGCCGCCGCGGTTCGTTGAAGCAACTGGGCATCCTCGGTGCACTGATCGTCATCATCGTGGTCTTCCAGATCTGGACCGAGGGCACGACGCTGCACCCCGGCAACGTCATCAACCTCGTGCAGGCGTACTCGTTCATCCTGTTGCTCTCGGTCGGCATGGTCATGGTGATCATCACCGGGCACATCGATCTCTCGGTCGGCTCCGTTGCCGCATTCGTCGGCATCATGGTGGCGACGGCGATGCGCGACTGGGGGCTGCCATGGTGGGCCGGCATCCTGCTCGGCATCGGGCTCGGCGCGGCAATCGGCGCATTCCAGGGGTTCTGGGTCGCCGTCATCGGCATCCCCGCGTTCATCGTCACCCTTGCGGGCATGATGATCTGGCGTGGAGCGCAGCAGTTCGTCGGTCAGGCGCAGACGATCGCGGTGCCGGAGGAGTTCCGCTACGCGCTCTACGGCTTCATGCCGGAGGTCGGCCCGGCCACCCCGTACAACAACTTGACCCTGCTGCTCGGTCTGCTCGCCGTGCTGGCGCTCTTCTTCTTCCAGTTCCGCTCGCGTGCGAAGCGCAAGAAGATGCACGCGGCACTCGAGCCGCTGTGGGTGACGCTGACTCGCACGGGGCTGGTCTCGGCAGCGATCATCTGGGCGACGCTGCTCTTCGCGAGCGGCCGGCCGGGCACGAGCTTCCCGTTCTCGGGCATCATCCTCGTCGTGCTCATCGCGCTCTACACCTTCATCACGAGCCGAACGCAGTTCGGTCGCCACATCTACGCGGTCGGCGGCAACCGCCGCGCGGCCGAGCTCTCGGGCGTGAACTCCCGCCGCACCGACTTCTTCGTCATGATGAACATGTCGACGCTGGCCGGCATCGCGGGGATGCTGTGGGCGGCTCGTGCGGGAGCAGCTGGACCCGGCGACGGCACGATGTGGGAGCTCGATGCGATCGCGGGTGTCTTCATCGGCGGTGCCGCGGTCGCCGGCGGTATCGGCACCGTGTTCGGGGCCGTGATCGGCGGTCTCGTGATGGCGCTGCTGAACAACGGGCTTCAGCTGGTCGGTGTCACGACCGACCGCATGCAGATCATCAAGGGGCTCGTGCTGCTCGTCGCAGTCGGTATCGACGTACTGAACAAGCAGCAGGGCAGGTTCTCGTTCATCGGCGCGATGATGGCGCGCCTGAGTTCGAAACGAGCCGTCCGCGAAGTCTCCGAGCTCTCGCCTAGCCAGAACACCGACCAGAACTAATCGAATCGATCAAGGAAGAGAAGGAAAACTCCCATGAAGAAGAAACTACTAGGGGCGATCGCCATCTCGGCCGTCGCGGGCCTCGTGCTCGCGGGCTGCGGAACCGGCCGCGACGGCGGCGGTACCGACGAAGGTGAAGGCATTTCGGAAGATGCTCGCATCGGCGTCGCGCTACCCGACCGCACGAGCGAGAACTGGGTGCTCGCGGGTGACCTGTTCGTGGACGGCCTCGAGGAGGCCGGGTTCGAGCCTGACGTGCAGTACGCCGGGTCGAACAACCCTGTTCAGGATCAGCAGCAGCAGATCGAGGCGATGATCCAGAACGGTGCGGAGCTCATCGTCATCGGTGCCGCTGACACGGCTCAGCTTTCGACGCAGCTGCAGGCTGCGAAGGATGCCGGCATCACGGTGGTCTCGTACGACCGGCTGATCGAGAACTCCGAGAACATCGATTACTACATCGCCTTCGATAACTTCGAGGTCGGCGTGCTGCAGGGCACGGCGCTGCTCGAGGGTCTCGAAGAGCGCTTCGGTGACGAGGACACCTGGAACATCGAGCTGTTCTCCGGTTCGCCTGATGACTCGAACGCCCCCGTGTTCTTCGACGGGGCTATGAGCGTGTTGCAGCCGAAGATTGACGACGGCACGCTGAACGTCGTATCCGGGCAAACCGAGATCGCGGCCACAGCAACGCAGGACTGGTCGGCTGAAAATGCACAGGAGCGCATGGACAACCTGATTCAGGGCAACTACTCCGGCGGCACTGAGGTGCACGGCGTACTTTCGCCGAATGACACTCTGGCCCGCGCGATCCTGGCGTCCGCGAGCGACGCAGGTCTCGAGACTCCTGTCGTGACCGGTCAGGACTCAGAGGTCGAGTCCGTTCGATCGATCATGGCCGGTGACCAGTATTCGACCATCAGCAAGGACACCCGCATCCTGGTTGCTGACACCATCGATCTGATCTCCACGTTGCAGGCCGGCGATGAGCCGGGCGACACCGAAGCGCTCGACAACGGCGCGACGGATATCCCGTCGATCCTCCTCGACCCCATCATCGTGACACAGGAGAACGCGGCCGAGGTCTACGCTGACGACCCGAACCTCGCACCGCTGACCGAGGACTAATCGATCAAGCGCGCAAGGGGTGGCTGGAGCATTCCGGTCGCCCCTTCTGCATCGCCGAAGTCTCTGGCCGATGTGGAGTCGGCAGTGCCTGAATCGCTGCAACGGGACTCAGGCGAAGGATGCGCGAACGCGATCCGCCGCGCGCGCGTCTGCGCCGAGTGCGCGGAGGCGCTCGGCGATTGCACGCTCCGCGCGCCGGTAGGGGGTGTCGCTGTCGTGCAGGGTCGACTCGGCGTTGGCGTGTGCGAGCAGCGCTTCGAGCTCGAAAACGAGCTGCCCGGCGTCGTCCAGCTGCGGCAGTGCCCCGTCGGCGATCGCTCGCTCCGTCTGGTGCTGCAGGTAGGAGCGCCAGAGATCCATCGCTGCCGTTATCGCATCGCGCACGGCTCCGGGGCGCGCTGCGAACTCCGTCGACGCGGCGAGGAAGAAGCATCCGCCCTCGAACGTGCGCCCCGATGAGTAGTCGACCCAGGCCCGAACGAGCGCGTACAGCCGGTCGGGGCCGGCGGGCTCGATGCGTGCCGGTTCGACGACGACGTCGATGAAGATGCGTTTGGCCTCTTCGACGATCGCGAGCTGCAGATTCTCCTTCGACCCGAACAGGGTGGCCACGCCGCTCTTACTCGAGGAGGTCTCTTGTGCGAGACGCGCGATGGACACGCCCGTCAGTCCTTCCGTGCTCGCGAGCTGTGTCGCCACGGAGAGCACGGCATGCCGTGATCGATCTCCGCGGGCTCGGCGCCCGTCGATTGCAGTTGGCATATTCGCAGAATAGCAGTACGATCGTTCGCATATATAAGTGAACGATCGTACGTATTGTTTGGAGTATCCATGTCTGCTACCCGTATCCCCGCACGGCGCCTGGTGCGTGCCCTCGATCGAATCTCGCCGCGACTTGCGGCGACGATGACCTATCCGACCTTCATCCGCGTGGGTGCGCGCCGACCCGTCCGTGAAGAAGAACGCGCAACGCACGAGCAGGCGAGTCGTTCGGTCATCGACGTCGGCCGCCGCAGAGTTGTCACGTATCAGTGGGGTAGTGGCCCGAAAACGGTGCTCCTCGTGCACGGCTGGCGCGGACGCGCCTCGCAATTCGCGGCGCTCGTGCGAGAGCTGACGTACGAGGGCTACAGAGTCGTCGCCTTCGATGCCCCTGGATGCGGGGAATCGCCTGGACGACGAACGAACATCGGCGACTACTACGCGGCTGTCGCCGAACTCGCCGACCTTGAGCCCGAACCGTTCCATGCGATCGTGAGCCACTCGGTCGGCTCACTGGCGGCCCTCGCCGTCACCAGCGAACACGCTGCGACCAGGCGGCTCGTCGCAGTATCCGCAATAACTCGATTCAGGTACCTGAGCGAGAAGTTCGCCAGGATCGCCGGGCTGAGCGAGAGCGCTCGAGGCGTGCTCGAGGCCCGGTACGGGCGCCGGTTGCGCAACAGCGCACCCGATGTCTACAACCGTTTCGACTTCACCGCTGCGGGCCTTCCGAACGATCTTCGGCTCAGCTTCATCCACGATCGGAAAGACCGCTGGGCCGAGATCGATGAAGTGCGGCGACTCGTCGCGATGCACGGAGGCGCTCCGAAACTGATGGAAACAGAAGGCTTCGGCCACAGCCGCACACTGAGCGCAGACGCAACCCTCGACGCCGTTCTGGCGGCCGTCTCGGACAGCGAGCGTACCGAGGTCCAAGCCGCCGATCCGACTCTCGTTCCGCTCGCGGAGGATTGACCACGCTCAGGTGCAGGGGTCAAAAAGTCAGTCTATTAGGGGACGGTCAACCTCTCTCAGCGGCAGGGCTCCTCGTATAGACCGATTTTTTGCCTCGGGAAAGGGAGGTCAGCGTGCCAGCGGCGGGAGGTCGGCCACCGCGGCTGCGTAGTCCGCGGCCAGCGCATCCTCGTCGACGCCGTACACGCGGTAGCGGCATCCACGACCGTCCGGGCGAAGCAGGACGCCCTCCTCGCGCCAGTGCTGCTGCGCGCGTTCCAGCAGCGGCGGCGGCAACTCGCCGGCAGCATTCGTCACCCGCCACCACGGCACATCGCGCGCCCAGCGACTCATCAACTGCCCGACCTGCCTCGGCCCGAGGCCGACGACGCGACCGATGACGCCGTAGGCGACGACGCGACCGGCAGGCACCTGCTCAACACAGCGCAGCACGTGCTCGACGAGCAGCTCACGATCCTGCTGCGCCCTCGACAATTACTTGCTCCCGTCAGCTGTCGCGCAGCGCCATGCCCTTGAGCTCAGGCAGTAGCGCGACGGCCGCGGCACCTACCGCGAAGGCGGCCGCAAAGATCGCGAAGACGGTGACGGCGCCTCCCGTTCCGATGACGAGAGGCACGACGAAGGGGGCGATGATGGATGCGATGCGACCGAACCCGGCCGCCGCTCCCGTGCCCTGCCCGCGGATGTTCGTAGGGTAGAGTTCCGGCCCGATCGCGTAGAGCGCACCCCAGGCACCGAGGTTGAAGAAGGACAGCAGACAGCCGAACAGGATGATCGTCACCTCGGTCGAGGCGAAGCCGAACAGCGCCGCAGACACTGCAGAGCCGAGCATGAATGTCGCGAGCGTCGCGCGGCGCCCCCAGACTTCGATCAGCCAGGCGGCGACGGCGTAGCCCGGAAGCTGCGCGAGCGTGATGATGAGCGTGAACGTGAAGGATCGCACGAGGTCGAAGCCCTGCGCGACCAGCAGCGACGGAATCCAGATGAAGGCGCCGTAGTACGACAGATTGATGCAGAACCAGATCGTCCAGAGACCAGCGGTGCGCTTTCGGAGCCCTCGGCTCCAGATCCAGGGCCGTTCGGACGAAGCCTCGGCCTCCTCCTGCGCCTGGATGATCGCGATCGCCTGCGTCTCCGGCCCCGGCGTGGGATGCGCGACGCCCGCCGAGTTCTCGAACTCGCGCACGATGCGCTCGGCTTCGCTCGACTTCCCCTTGGTCTCCAAGAACCGCACCGATTCCGGCAGCCCCCATCGCACGATGACGGCGTAGAAGGCGGGAATCATGCCGATCGCGAAGGCCCAACGCCAGCCGTCGTCCGAGACGGGCACGACGAAGGTGCCGATGCAGGCGGCGGCGATCCAACCGACTGCCCAGAACGCCTCGAGCCACACGACGACGCGGCCGCGAATGCGCTTCGGCGCGAATTCGGAAACCAGCGTCGACGCAACGGGGAGTTCGGCGCCCAGGCCGAGCCCGATGATGAAGCGCAGTATGAGCAGCATCACGATGCCGGTGGCCAGGGCGGATGCGCCGGTTGCGAGACCGTAGACCAGCAGGGTGATCGCGAACACCTGTCGACGGCCGATGCGATCGGCGATCAATCCGCCGAGGGTTGCGCCGATGGCCATGCCCAGGAATCCGATCGACCCGATGAGCCCCAGCTCGGTGTCCGTGAGGTTCCATCGCACAGCGAGCGCGGCCATGATGAACGAGATCAGGCCGACATCCATGGCGTCGAGCGCCCAGCCGATGCCACTTCCGAACAGCATCTTGCCGTGCTTGCGCGTGAACGGGAGTCTGTCGAGCCGCTCGTTTCGAGTGGCACGGCGCTGTGACGGTGGTGTTGCCATTGACGTGGTTGTGCTTCCGAATCGCAAAAGGTGGATGAAGGCCGATGTGCGGGTAGCGTCTGCCGTTCACCACGGTTCGCCCCGCGAGCCCTCTAGCTAATCACTGTAATCGTCCGGCGGAGTTGTGTCACCATTGACACATGAGCGACGACAACGCTGAAGCAGACTTCATAGAAGAAGAGGGCGTGGAGGTCCGCGCTTTCATCGCGGGAGCTCGGGCCGACGTGTGGCGGCACTGGGTCGACGTTTCGCTCCTGGAGACCTGGTGGTGGCCCGGGTTCGACGACGCGCGGTACGAAGTCGATGCACAGCCCGGCGGCGTTTACCGCATCCACACCGTCTCGGGCGGGTTCGGCGTCGCAGGCGTGTACGAAGACGTTCGGCCGGAGCGGCGACTCGAGTTCAGCTGGCACTGGTCCGGCCAGGACGTCGAGAGCGAGGTCTCCGTGGACTTCGCAGACGGCGATGACGGCACGATCGTCACGGTTTCGCACGAGGGCATCCCGTTCGATGACGTCGAGCCGATCACGCAGGGCTGGGAGGATGTGCTGACGCGCCTCGAGGAGCGTTTCGACGACCTCGCCGACTAACCCACGCCGCATCCCAGAACCCGACCGCTCAGGTGCTGTCCGCCGCTATTCGGATCTCGCTGTTGAGCGCACGGCGGGTGCGTCTTTCCCGAATTATGCAGCGGGCGCGTGGTGGTGCGCCATCAGAGCCATCGGAGCCGCACGGGCGCGAAGCCGATCGACGACTGCCGAGGGCACCGCGTACAACGCTGTCAGCCGATAGGCGTAGCCTGGGAGAGTTGTCCGCCGTGCGCGTTCGCGTTCGGTGGTGAGCGAGGAGGCATTTTGACAACCGCAATTCTGAACGCGCTGGTTTCACCCGTCGCCGGTGCACCGTTTACCGGAACCGTCCTGATCGAAGACGGCCGCATCGCAGCGGTCGGGCCCGACGTGTCCGTTCCCGAACACGCGACGACGATCGATGCGGCGGGCGCACACCTGACGCCCGGTCTCGTCGACGCCCACGTGCACCTCGGCGTGCACCCGGAAGGCGACGGCATGGGCGCGTCCGACACGAACGAGATGACCGGCGTCAACCAGGCCGCCGTGCGCACGATCGATGCGATCGACCCGCTCGAGGAAGGGTGGGATGCCGCGCTGGCGGGCGGGGTCACAACTGTGAACGTCAACCCCGGTTCCGGCAACCCGATCGGCGGACTCGCGACGACGCTCCGCACCTTCGGCCGCATCGTCGACCGCATGGTGCTGCGCGAGCCGGCCGGCCTGAAATCGGCACTGGGGGAGAACCCCAAGCGCGTCTACGGCGAGAAGAAGCAGACGCCTTCGACCCGGCTCGGGACCGCGAAGGTCATCCGTGAAGCGTTCGTCGCGGCCCAGAACTACATGGCGAAGCAGGAGCAGGCGGAGGCCGACGGCAAGCCGTTCGAACGGGACCTCACGAACGAGGCACTGGCGAAAGTGCTGCGACGCGAGATTCCGTGGCGACAGCACTGCCACCGCGCCGACGACATCGTCACGGCCGTCCGGCTGGCAGACGAGTTCGGCTACGACCTCGTCATCGACCACGGCACCGAGGCGCACATCGTCGCCGACCTGCTCGCCGAGAAGGGCATCCCGGTGCTGATCGGCCCGCTGTTCACGTCGAAGTCGAAGATGGAGGTTCGCGGTCGCTCGATCGGCAACCCCGCGAAGCTGGCGGCAGCGGGCGTGGAGATCTCCCTTATTACGGATCATCCCGTGATTCCGATCTCCTTCCACGTGCACCAGGCGAGCCTTGCCATGCGCGAGGGACTCGATCGCGAGACTGCGCTGCGGGCGATAACGCTCAACCCGGCGAAGGCGCTGGGCGTGGATGCCGAGGTCGGCTCCATCGAGGTCGGCAAGCGTGCTGACCTGGTGCTCTGGAGCGGTGACTGGGCGGACGCGATGGCTCGACCGACCTCGGTCTGGATCGATGGTCGACAGGTCTTCGAGCTCGACCAGGAGACGCGTCAGGAAATCGTCGCTTCCCGTGCACTCGAGACAGTTGTAAAGCAAGACGTTGAGTAAGGGCAGACGAGTCGCCATCATCGTGGCGCTCGGTCTGCTCACGGGGCTCGGTCCGTTCACGATCGATATGTACCTGCCCGCCTTTCCGCAACTGCGGGAGGATTTCGGCGTCCCCGACGGGCAGGTGCAGTTGACGCTTGCCGCCACAACCCTGGGCTTCGCTATGGGGCAGCTGTTCGTCGGGCCGCTCAGCGACCGCGTCGGCAGGCGGTGGCCGCTGCTCGGCGCGAACCTGCTGCACGTCGCTGCGTCGATCGGTGTCTCGCTGGCTCCGAACATCGAAGTGCTGTCGCTGCTGCGCGTGTTCCAGGGCCTCGGGGCTGCGGGCGGTGCCGTCGTGGCGATGGCGATGATCCGAGACCTCTTCTCCGGCAACCAATTGATCGTGGCGTTGAGTCGTCTCATGCTCGTCATGGGCGCTGCTCCCGTCGTGGCTCCGATCGTCGGGTCGGCGCTGCTGACGGTCATCGAATGGCGCGGGATGTTCGTCGTGCTCGCCGCCTACGGCGCACTCATGATCGTTCTGCAGCTGGTCGTACTGCGCGAGACGCGTCCTCGCGGTCAGGGGCTCGGAACCGCTGAGCCCTTCCTCCGGCGCTACCGACGGGTGCTCAGCGACCGCGTCTACGTCGGCGTGCTGCTGTTGGCGCTCGCGAACTGGGGAGGTCTCTTCGCCTACCTTGCCAGTGCATCCCTCGTGCTGCAGGGTGTGTACGGCTTCTCGGAGCTGCAGTTCGGTGCCGTGTTCGCGGTGTGCGCGATCGGTGTCGTGGCCGGGTCGCAGGTTTCCCCGAAGATCTCGACGAAGTTCGGCCCGCAGACCACGCTCATCGTCTCGACCGCGTACATGCTCGTGGTCGGTGTGGCGATGTTCGCTGTCTCGTTGGCGCATCCGCACGTTGCCGTGCTGATCGTGCTGCTGTTCGTCTACGAGTTCGGCCTGGGGCTCACGACGCCGGCGATCCAGGCGCTCGGGCTGGGCAGGCACGGAAGAGATGCCGGCACGGCGGCGAGTTTGATCGGCGCTACCGGGATGCTCGGTGCTGCGGCGATCGGACCCATCATCGGGTTGTTCGCCGTCACGAGCGCGATTCCGATGTCGGGTGCGATCGCCATCTGCGCCGCGCTCGCGATCGTCGTGCTCTGGACCATTGTGCGCCCCAGGAGTATCGGTCCGCTGCCGGACGAGGAGCCGGGCACGGGCCCCATCAATATCCGTTCCTAAGCGTCCGGGTAAGCGCCGGGCGTGCGCAGCGAGCAGGCGATGGCCAGGGCTGCGCATCCCGTTCCGATGAGCACGGCGGCAAGATCGCCGAGACCAGCGAGTAGCACAACGGCGACCGCTGTGACCGAGAGCGCCACCATGGCAGCGGCTCGCCACGCCGGCAGCCGGCCGGCCGCGGGAAGGCGGATGCGTTCGATGCGCGAAAGAGCAGGAGCCGCCGCGACGACGAGCACGATGACCGTCAGGAGCCAGGGGAGTCTCGTGGCCCACCATGCGCCCGAGTGCGGCTCCGGAAGCGGCAGCCCCGCCGCCCACATGCCGCCTACCAGCACCATGACGATCGGCATGTGCCAGAGATACACCGTCATGGCGAGCGGATTCGCCGCTGACAGGAGCCGTGTCGCTCGTGGGCCGGCCAGACGTCGATCGAGCGCCGGCTTGATGAGTCGGAGGAGGAACCAGTGCGCGACCGCGAGCAGCGTCAGCACGATGGTCGGCGGGTTGAGGTTCGTGATCAAGTCGGCCGACCACGGGCCGAGCGAGACAAGCAAGGCGATGCCTCCGACGGCGCCACCCAGCCCCGCGAGCAGCGAGCGGCGTGACCACGCCGAGGCCCAGCCATCCTGGAGGGCGAACCCGAGTTGTTGCGCGAACAGCCAGGCGAACGCGAGGTTCAGGAAGCCGATGCCCTCGATGCCGCTGACGATGCGGGTGATGTCGACGGCGACGATGCCGGCCGCCAGCGAAGCCAGCGTCAGCACCGGGGCTGTTTCGTGCAGGTGCGCCATCGCCGGGACGAGCCCGCTGACACCGAGGTAGACCGCCAGGAACCAGAGCGGCTGGCCAATGCGGTAGCCGGCTTCGGCCGCGAGATCGGGGCTGAGCCCAGAAGCCACCGCAATCGCGATCACCATGCCGACCGCGAAGATCATGATCGCCGCCGGGATGAGCAGGCGTCCTATGCGGGATGCCGCGTACTGGCTCCAGTGACCACCCCGGTCGCGTACCCTGCGCCACTGGGCGAGGGAGGCGAATCCGCCGGCGATGAAGAACATCGGCATGACCTGCAGGACCCAGGTCATGGGCGCGAACCACGCATTGCCGTGCATCGCGACGGAGGTCGCCAGCGTTCCGTCCGCCGCGGGAGACGCCCCCACCATGAGCGCGTGCAGAACAACGACGCCCAGCAGGCACACGGTACGGACGGCATCGATGGCTCCGTCGCGCTTGGTGGCCACCGAGCTGCCCGTGCCGACGGTCGCGGCCGACCCGTGCGTGCGCCCCGTCAAACCGGAGTGTCGTCGGCCGGGGATCGGCGCGATGTCCAGTGCCATTGCTGCTCCTTGCGTTCGTGATGCTGCGAAGCTACGGGGGAGCAGTGGTGTTGCACATCATGCTGAGGAGGTGAATCACCCCCTACCAAAGAGTGATTCGTGGCTTCGGCCCGCGCGCGTCCCCCGCACCCGAGGTGCGGGAAGGTCGCCAGTTCCGTCGGGTTCTACGCGAGCGCTAGCGGTTTGCCGAGACGAGACCGGATTCGTAGGCCGTGACGACGATCTGTGTGCGGTCGCGCAGCGATAGTTTGTTCAGAATGCGTGAGACGTGGGTCTTGACGGTCTGTTCCGATACGAACAGTTCGCCGGCGATTTCGGCGTTCGATTTGCCGGTCGCGATTTCCCGCATGACGCCGATTTCGCGTTCCGTCAGGGCAGCGATGCGAGCGGTGTCGTGACGAGGCTCGGGTCGCTGGGCGTAATCGGCGATCAGCCTGCTCGTCACGGACGGCGCGAGCAGGGCATCCCCTCCCGCAACAACGCGGACGGCGCTCACGAGATCGTCGGCGCTCGCATCCTTGAGTACGAAGCCGCTGGCGCCCGCGCGCAGAGCTGAAAACACGTACTCGTCGGCGTCGAACGTCGTGAGGATGATGATGCGGGGATGCTGCATCCCCGGCATCGCGAGCACCGCGCGAGTCGCGTCGAGCCCGTTCACCGTCGGCATCCGGATGTCCATCAAGATAACGTCGGGGCTCGTGCGACGGACGAGCTCGACGACTTCGTCTCCGTCGGAGGCGGTCGCGACGACTGACAGATCGGTCTGGGAATCCAGCAGCGCGGCGAATCCTTGACGCACCATCGCCTGATCGTCGACGATCATGACGCGTACAGTGCTCCCGGATGCAGGCTCAGGCATGGTGCTGAACGTAGCACAGCGGTGAACCGCGCCTCGGCGTCAAGCCGCAATATCCCTCCGCCGGGTGAGACGCGGTTCAGCCCTGTGAGGGACGCATATGGAGACACAGCACGGCAGTGTCATGGTTGCACGAATGGGCAAATGCTAGGCGGGCCGCGGGCGATCCGCGGCAAGCACCGCACATTAGGAGACAATCGGAATGATGGCTGCAAGCGATCGACAGAGAAAGCGACAGGGAGGCGGGATGCTCTCCCGCCTCGGCCGCGACTATGCGTACGTGCTGCCCGGTTTCTTCCTGTCGCTCGGAGCGTTCATTGTGCTTGTACCGCTGTTCACGGTCGGTGCAGGAACGCTCCCGATCTGGGTCGGTGCGGTCATCCTGCCGTTCACGCTCATGATCGCCGGTGCGTTCGCCGATCTTTCCAGAGCCAGATTGCGAGCCTGGGGCGCGCGCTTCGAGCCGGTGCAGTATCGGCCGAGGCAGCCGGGGCTCATCGGCATCATCAAAACGATGGCGGATCCGCGTCGGTGGCTGGACCTGCTGTTCGAGACGCTTATCGCCTTCCCGCTTCGCGTCATCAACTTCGTGCTCGCGGTCGCTTGGAGCGCGCTCGTGCTCGGTGGTCTTTCGTACGGACTCTGGGGTCACTTCGTTCCCGGTGACGACGAGGGGATCGTACTCGTCCTGAACGGTGTCTTCAACGGTGCTCTCGACGAAGCCGTCGCGGACAGCCACCTGGTCGCAGTCGTGGTCAACCTTGTCATCGGCCTCATCGCGCTCGTCACGCTGCCCTTCGTCATGCGCGGGCTCGCGGCGCTCGACGCGGTCGTGACCCGTGCCGCACTGCTGGGGGTGGACGGGCCCCCCGTCTCGATCAGGCCGACAGCCGAGACCGGAGCGAGCGCATCGTCTGTTCGCTCCTCCGAACGCACAGCGGAGCGCTCCTCGTCCATGTCGCCGGAAGGGTGGGCCTGGATCGGAGCGGGTGTTATCGCGATCGGCTCCCTCGCAATCGGCTGGCCGGTCCTGAGCGCCGGTTACGGTATTCATTCCGCACTCGGGCTTGCCGCGAGCGGCATCCAGGCGGTCGCCGTGCTGCTCGCGGTTCGCTGGCCATTGGCGGCAACGATCACCGGTGCAGCAGCGGTGACCGGAACTGCGCTGCTGACCGCGGGGACACTCGGGTTTCCGTGGCCCTGGCCGGTCATGACGATGATCATTCACTTCGGCATGCTGCTCATCATCACGTTGCGGCACCGATGGCCGTGGGCGCTCGCGGCATGGGGCGTCGGCGTGCTGGCCGCATCCGTCGCCTTCCTCGCGTTGCTCACCGGCCTGCACGGTGCCGGAACTTGGCCGGGCGCGATGTCCAACATGATCGTCGCTGCGGCAATCGGGCTCGGCGTCGGTGTTCTCGGGATCATCGCCAAGCAGCTGGCCGTGAGCCGCGGCCAGCTCGCCTCCGAACGGCAAGCGAGCTCCGAGCAGCTCGCCAAACGGCAAGAGCTCGAAGAGCGCAACCGCATCGCGCAGGAGCTGCACGATGTCGTCGCCCACTCGATGTCGGTCATCGGCGTGCAGGCGACGACGGCGAAGTACCGGCTCGAAGGTCTCGACGAACGCGTCACCGACGAATTCGATTCGATCGCGGATTCATCCCGCCGCGCGTTGACCGAGATGCGAGGGCTGCTCGCGCTGCTGCGAACGGGGGAGGACGCGCCGCTCGCGCCTCAACCGGACCTTGCGCAGATCGTCACGCTCATCGCCGCAACGCGACGCTCGGGTGCCACGATCGAGTTCCGCTTGGCGGGCGAGGAAGCGGATGCCGAGTCTGTCGGGCGGGTCGCCGAACAGGTTCCTTCCGCTACCGGGCTGACGGCATATCGAATCGTGCAGGAAGCCCTCAGCAATGCCCTGCGTCACTCACCCGGCGCGGACGTCGAAGTGCGCTTGCAACTGGATGACGACGAGCTAGGCGTCGAGGTTGCGAACGGGGCTCCGGCGGATGCTCTCGCGGGCCAGGACTCGCGCGGTTCGGGTCTCGGGCTCGCTGGAATCCGCAGCAGGGTGGAGGCGCTGGGCGGCACGGTAACGGCCGGCAAGTCCCCAGACGGCGGGTACCAACTGACGGCACGCTTGCCGCTCGGGTAGGCGTTCACGTTCGCGGGCCCTATATTTGCGATGTGGCCCACGACGCATCCCCGCAGCAGCGAACGCCGTGGCAACGCCTGCTCGCAGCGGGTGCGCCTCCTCGCCTTGTGGGCTTCGACATCGCGAGAGGGCTCGCGGTCATCGGGATGGTCGCCGCGCACGTAGCCGAACCCGCACTCGACTTCGACTGGGGTGACGCGGCCACGTGGCCGGACATCGTGAACGGGCGGTCCGCCATCCTGTTCGCTCTCCTCGCAGGGGTTTCGATCGCGCTCATGACCGGTCGCACGCAACGGCCGACGGAAGAGCAGATGCCTGCCGTGCGCTTGCGATTGCTGGGACGTGGCATCACGATCTTCATCATCGGGTTATTGCTTGAGCAACTCGGGACGAGCGTGCTCATCATCCTGACGCTGTACGGCATCCTCTATGTCGTCGCGCTGCCATTCGTGCGCGCAAGACGTCGCACGCTTGTTTTCTGGTCCGTCGGGCTCGCGCTCCTCGGCCCGACACTACTGGCACTCGTGCAGGTCTTGACACTCGAACCGTATGCCTCCGGTCTCGCGCTGGTGCTCCAGGGCTCGTACTCGTTGCCCGTCTGGGTGTCTCTCATGCTCGCGGGCCTTGCAATCGGCAGATCGGATCTCAAGCGTTCGATAACCGCGGCGACCGTGCTGGGCGTTGGGCTCGTCCTCGCGGCCGTCGGATACGGAGCAGGCGCGGCGTACGACGCACGCGAGGCGACACCGCCTTGGGAACAGAGCACGCCGCAATACCCCGACCTCACGGACAACACGTGGGAGCACTACACGGAGGCGATCGTTGCCTCCGGTGTGCAGGAGCGAGTACTGGATGCGCTGCTCTCGTCGAACCCGCACAGCGGCGGGACAGCAGAACTCGTGGGCTCAGGAGGGTTCGCGATGGTTCTCGTCGCGCTGCTGCTCTTGACGGGTCGATGGTTACGCTGGCCGCTGTTGCCGGTTACCGCTGTTGGAGCCATGCCGTTGACCGCGTATTCGGCGCAGATCGTTGCGATCTTCGTTCTCGGTGGCCCCGGTGGGTACGTGGAGGACAACGCCGTGTTCTGGTGGCTCACAGGTGCCTTGCTCGCGTCTTGCACGCTCTGGATCGCGTGCTTCGGGCGGGGGCCGCTCGAGCGGCTGGCGAAGTGGGTCGGCGATCGGATGGCTGGCTGAGCTGCTTGGTTTCGCTCGAGAGCCTCGAATAACCAAGCAGTCCAGCGCATTTCGCCAGTTTCCAAGCAGTTCGTGGCGGGCGCGGGGGCGTTGGCCGGCGACTCACTCAGCGTTCTCGAGTATGGCCCTTGCCGCTTCGTAACCCTCCAGCGCGGCCTCCTCGAGCCCGCGGGGGCCGTCAAGGTCGCCGACGCGGGTTCTCTTCGCGCACTCGGGGTCGTATCGCGGGGTGCGCCCGTGGGCGATCACGACGGTCGTTACTCCTTCGGGCAGGGCGCGCACCCGATCGGAGAACGAGCCGCGGAGAACGACGCGGTCATCCACGACATCCGCCTGAGCGAACGGAACAACTTCGCATTCCGGGACATCGATTCGGGTCAGATAGCCGAACCGTTGATACTGGTGGATGTTCACGGCAGGCTCGGCTCCCGCGTAGGCGTAGTGCACCTTCCGGCAGTGCTCCAGGGCCACTTCAACGCAATCGAGCCCGGTGGGTTCACCGCCCCAGTCGCTGACCAGGACGTGCTCTCCTCGGTATCGCAACGGCTCTTGCAGAAATGACCAGGCGTCAACCACGTTCGCATTGAGACGGCGCAGGAACTTCCCCTCCAGGAACGGCTCCGCCCCGCGGGCATCGATAACATCGTCGAAGCCCGTGAGCTCCTCATCCGTGGCCGGTGACCCGAGGCGTACGTCGATGGCGAGATTGCGTATGAGCGTTTCCTGCCAGTCTCGCCATGCGGACCATGTGTATTCGTGGTCGGGGGCGCTGCCTGCGATTCTCAGCTGACCGCCGATGTCGGCGTCACGTTCGAAGACGGTTACCGCGGCATTCGCGCTCGCCAGCTCAACTGCCGCAGCCATGCCCGCAACACCGCCGCCCAAGATTGCTACGCGCTTCTGACTCGCGGATGCGGCATCCGCCTCCCTGCGCACCACTGGTTGCGGCAGTTCCGTTTCGCGTCCCGTTGCCTGATTCATCGTGCACGCGATCGGAAGCCCTGCGTGATAGTGCCCTATGCAGCCGATATTGCAGCCGGTGCACGGGATGATCGGCTCCCCTTCTCTGGCCTTACGGACGAGGTGAGGGTCGGCGATCTGCGCGCGAGTCATCCCGACCATATCGGTCAGGCCGCGTGCGATCGCCTGCTCTGCGTCTTCAATATCGACAACACGCGTCGTTGCCATGATTACGGGGCCGCCGCCAGTCGCGCGTTCCGGAAGGCGGGCGAGGATGCTCTCGGGCATGCTGCGCGGTCGGGGAGCGATGAAGGCTCCTCCCGAGAACGTCGCAGAGTCGCCCATCGTGAACGAGATGAAGTCGACGGGCAAGCGCTCGGAGACCTGCGCTGCCACCTCGGCGCAGGCTGTTTCGTCGAGCCCGGATTCGGACATTTCGTCGAGTGCGAGTCGGACACCGATCGCGAGCGTGGTGCCGACCCGGCTTCGCACTGCATCGACGACTTCCGTGAGGAACTGCAGCGGATGCTCAGGGCCGAATCTGTCGGTCCGCACGTTGCTCCTTCGCGAAAAGAACTGTGAGGGCAGATAGGCGTGCGACGACGATATCTCGATGCCATCCAGGCCGGCTTGCTGCATGTGTGCTGCGGCGATTGCGTAGCCGTCGATAATCTCGATGATCTCCGTCAGTTCCAGGGATCGCGGTTCAACGTGAAAGCGCGTCGTGGGGACAGCGCTCGGGCCAACGGCAGGGCGTCGGGGAGCGCTGGCGATCTGTTCGCGGCCACCGTGGAAGAGCTGAGTCAGGAGACCCGTGCCGTTCTCGTGCACGGCGTCGGCGACCTCCGCCATGGCGTCGACGGCCGCCGGCAGATATCCCGCGATCGTCTTCGGGGTCAACAGGCCGGAGGGATGCACTGCGGTCGCTTCCATGACGATCGCCCCGGTTCCGCCTCGCGCCCGTTCACGGTGATACGCCAAGAACTCCGGGGTCGGCAGGTGGTCGCGAGTCAGGGTCGTCTGGTGCGCCGACGAGAAGATGCGATTCTGCACCGTCATCGGGCCAATACTCAGAGGGCTGAATACGTTGGGAAGTCGATCGTCAGACACGGTTGGGCTCCTTTGCGATCACATTGCAGTGCTGGCGTACGGACTCACTCGGGTTCACTTCGTCGACTGCGGCTCGCAGGCGCGTCGTGAGGGGGCCGGGGTGATCGAGAAGCTGGAGGATGCGATCCGTGATGTACGGCAGTTGGTGTTCGAATACTTTGCGGATCACAGCTTCGGGCGATCCGAAAGGATGTTGGAGTTTACCGACGGAACCCGAGGCTTCGGTCGCGATACCGCAGTATGAGGTTCCGCGAGATCCCTTCTCGACAACAAACTCCATAATGGCCACCAGGACGGGTTCCAGGGCAGAAGGATGCAGCGGCGGCCGCCCGGGTGAAGCCATGCAGCCATTCTATGGACGGCTTGCGGTGGTGCGCTGGATCGCGCGTACCGTTCGAGAACTCCGAACAATCGGGCAGTTCAGCGCATCTCGCCAGTTTTCAAGCAGTTCGGGGCAGGTGCGACCGAGGGCGTGGGTGGCTGCGCCTGTTCGCTCGCGGGGGCGTGGCGCATCCGGCGCCGGGCGATGAAATCGATCAAGATCCCCAGTGCCATCATGAACACGACGGCGAAGACGGCCGACCAGAAGGGGTCGGCAAGCCAGGCGGCGGATGCCGACGCGATCACCAGACACATGATCGCCCAGAACGAGCCGGCCATGATCGAAAGCAGTAAGAATTTCCTGTAGCGAACGCCGGCCACACCTGCGACCGAATTCACGGCTACGCGCCCCACGGGGATGTAACGACCGACGAGTAGGAGCACGGCGGGTGTGGAGTGCATGCGACCCGTGATCCACTCGATCGTTCGGCGCACTTTTGGCCCGCGCATCCAAGCGAATCGGTCGACGCCCACGCGCCGTCCGAGCGCGTAGGCGATGGAATCACCGACAATTGCACCGACGGCGGCCACGACCACAATTGCAGCGATCCAGAACGGTGTACCGCCCGTTGCGATGACGGCGGCGAGCGCGGCGACGACCGTCGATTCGCTCGGCACGGGCGGGAAGAAGCCATCGATGATGCACACGGCGATGATGACGGCGAGCAGCCAGGGAGAGCTCGTGAGCATCGGGATAAAGTCGGTCCAGGCTTCCATTCTGGTGATCGTATGCGGCCTTCGAGCATCGCACATCACGCTGGAGGATGATCCGTGCCCAATACCAAAGGGTGAGCCGGAGCCGCGAGCAGGTATCCACTGCTTGACAGTGACTAGTAAACGTGTTCGACTTATGGGGTGCGCTGGATAGAACAAACGATCGATAGCGAGCCGAGTCGGGCCGGCCGTCGAGACAGCGCACTCTTCGGCGTAGCTGGGCTCGTGAGATCGGTGCAGACCCCCGAATTCCAGGGCGTGACCTTCCATGAAGTCGCTGCGAAGTCGGCGCTCAATCGCGTTCCGGCCGCGAGTTCGATGCCGTTCGACTGGAGCATCAATCCCTACCGAGGCTGCTCCCACGCGTGCGTCTGCTGCTATGCGAGAAACACGCATCGCTACCTGGATTTCGATGCCGGCGACGACTTCGACCAGCAGGTCGTCGTGAAAGTGAACATCGCGGAGGTGCTGCGCGCGGAATTGGCGAAACCGACGTGGTCGCGCGAGCTCGTCGCGTTGGGCACCAACACCGACCCGTATCAGCGGGCCGAGGGGCGCTACCGGCTCATGCCCGACATCATCGCTGCTCTTGCTGAAAGCGGAACACCGATGTCGATCCTGACGAAGGGCACATTGCTACGACGCGACCTGCCGCTGCTGCAGGAGGCGAGCGCAGCGGTTCCCGTCGACCTCTCCATGTCGATTGCGGTGTTCGACGATGATCTGCAGCATGCCGTCGAACCGGGAACGCCGACCACCGCTGCCCGCTTGGCTACTGTGCGCGCGGCCGCGGATGCGGGCTTCAGGGTTTCGGTATTCCTCATGCCGATCATGCCGTGGCTGACCGACACCAACGAGCAACTCGATGCTGCTCTTGGCGCCATCGCCGACGCCGGTGCCAAGCGCGTCGTGTACGGTGCACTGCATCTGAGGCCGGGCGCGAGGGAGTGGTTCCTGGAGTGGATCGATCGAGAGCACCCGAGCCTGGCCGACGGGTACCGTCGCTTCTACGGGCGCTCTTCGTACGCACCCAGCGGGTACCGTCGTGAACTCGCGCGTCGCGTGCAGCCGATGCTGCGACGCCACGGGCTTTCATCCCGAGAGGATGCGGATCAACCCGAGCACCGTCGCCTCGCTGTGGCACGAGCGGAAGTCCTGCCGGCATCCTTCGACCTGACTCCGCAGCCGACACTGTTCTGAATGTTCGTGGAGCGCGGAGGAGCCGCCTAGCTGCGCAGGTTAGGATCGCTCAATGGCCCGCATCCTGTTCACCGGCCCTCTCGGCCACGGTCACATCAATCCAACGCTCGGCATCGCGAACGAGCTTGTCGAGCGAGGACACGACGTCGTGTACGCGGCACCCGAGCCGTTCGAATCGGCTATCTCCGGAACTGGGGCGAAGTACGTGCCTCTGCGGTCGAAATGGTCGGAAATGGGAGAAGAAGCCGGACCGCAGTTCCACGGGCAGGCCTTCGCCAAGGCTTCTGAGCTGGCGCTCGTAGAGACGAAGCACATGACCGAACAGCTCGACGCCCTGCGAGCAGACGGACGGCTTCAGCGTCCCGATGTCATCGTCCACGACGGTCCGGTCGCGTGGTGGGGGAGGGGGCTGGGGCACGACTGGGAGGTGCCGACGGTCGAGACCTGGCCGAACTTCGTGAGCAACCGGCACTGGAACATGCAGAAATACATCAAGGTGAATCCGATCGACCCGGTGTTTCTCAGGTTCCTGTGGCGACTCAGACGGTTCCTGCGATCTCGGGGCGTTTCGGGTGTTGCCGGGTTCATGCAGGGAGCATCGGCGGCCGATCGGGTCGTGACGGTTCCCCGAGCCTTCCAGCCCTCCGGTCGAACGTTCGGCGAGGGTTTCAGCTTCGTCGGCCCCGTGCTGACCGATCGAGCACACCAGGGAAGTTGGAAGCCGCCCGCAGAAGCAGCGGGCCGACCGATTCTGCTCGTGTCCCTCGGAACCGCTTACCACGACCGCCCCGACTTCTTCCGCATGGTGACGAGTTCGACCGCCGGGCGCGACTGGCATGTCGTGATGTCGATCGGCGACCGCGTTGACCCCGCTGTGCTCGAACCGGTGCCGTCGAACGTGGAGATCATGCCCTTCGTGCCCCAGCTTGCCGTTCTCGAGCACGCGTCGGTCTTCGTAACCCACGCCGGGATGGGCGGCACGGTCGAGGCGCTCAACGCGGGTGTTCCGATGGTCGCGGTGCCGCAGATGGCCGAGCAGCGGGCGAACGCCGACAGAATTGAGGAACTGGATCTCGGGTTGGCGCTCGACCCCGGCAATCTCGATGCCGATGCTTTCTGGCATATTGTCGACTCCGTCGGGCACCGAGCGAAGTTCGCAGCACGCAGCGAGTGGATGCAAGCCGAAATCCAGCAGTCCGGCGGTGCGCCAGCAGCGGCAGACGTGATCGAGGCGGCCGTGTAGCGAAGGGCGGGCGTCCAGGCTGACCGAGAGGCCAGCCGCTGACCAACCGCTATCGCCAATGACTCGACTCGTTCAATTACACGAAAGCAGCCTCAGCCCAAGGGCGTTCCGCACCTCGCGTGAGTATCGATCCGCTACGCCGGCTTAGAACGACGCGGACGAACGCTGCAGTAACACGATCGTTACCAGAATCATGATGATGAGGGATGCGATGCTCCAGTAGATACTCCAGTGCTGCTTACGGCGCCACCATAAGATCCCCGTGGTCACAGCATCCAGAAACAAAGCGATTGCCGGCAGCGCCCAGAACAGACCGGTCAGCGGATTGCAAAAAATGCCAGCGTCGCAGGGCGGATCGACACCTCCATCGCCTTTGAACCCTTGTTCTCGGACCTCGATAGCAAGACCGGTGAAGAACCACCAGTAGAACGAACTCAAGGAAGCGATGAGACCCGCGAGAATGAGGTTGACTGCCAACACTATCCTTCTCACGGTTCTTCGACTTCGAAGACTCTGATGGAGCACCACCGATAGGACGAGAATAATCGCGACCTGCAAGCCCATTCGCCAATACAAGCCATTGAATGTTGCACGACCTAGGGGCCAATTGTCCGACCACAGCGTGTACGTGCCACGTGGGTTGAAATAGAACGTCGCTATCCAGGAGAGCACTATGGTCAACAGCACTCCGAGCAGAAGCCCAAACAAACGTGAGCCGCTTCTCGCCTTCGTCTCACTCACGCTGACTAAGACCTTAGAGTCCAGCTGCTTTGCGCGTCTACAAGTACATCGGTAAAAGCTCTCGCGCAAGCATTCAATTCAGTACCTCGCACCGACTGTGAAGGATTTGGCCTGCCGTCATCGTAAGTATGTCCTGGTCTACGAAAACCTGAATAAAGATTCTGGAGGACCGTATCGTTGAAAGGATTGTTTTGCAGCGCTGCTTCCGCCGCAGCGACTGCGTTCTGGCGACTCCCAAACCGCGTGTTTAAAAATTCTTTCGCCAGCCACCCCGGGTCGTCATTGATGTTCTTTAGCAGTTCCCCTACGAGATAGTGAAAGGGACGCCCTCCATGATTGCGAACGCGCCTGGCTAAGACGTAGCCAAGGCAATCCGCACGAAGATCGGCTATCCCGAATGACTCAGCCAGCGAACCGCTAGCTCCAATCCGAGCTCTCATGTATGTCCCGCGTCAAGTAGTTGGCAGGATTTCTTCTCTTTCGAAGTTGGGGATGGCCGGGTCGGCGAGGCCCAGGTGCACCTCCATCGGCCGGTTCCAGGCGATGGCCTCGTGAGGACGGATCTCGTTGTACTCGATGCGGTAGTCCTCGGCCCGCTCGACGAGCGTGAGCGCGTCGGGAATGTCGTCGAGGAACAGCCGCTCGTACTTCAGCGTCCTGAACCCGCGTTCGCGTGACCCGTTCTGCCCGGGCGATTTCACTCGGGTGCGCACGTGCCGGAGCTCGGGGTGACGCATGATGAACAGCTCGAAGTTCAGCGACCCGAACGGGCCGCCGTTGTCCGTGACGATCGTCACGACCGGCAGCAGCTCGCCCGTCTCCTCGTCGACCTCGCACTGGTCGACGAGCGGGCGCCCGAACATGACCTCATAGTCGGTCAGGGCGAGTTCGATCGCTGCGATCGCGTCTTGCTGATTCGCTGTCGGCGACGTGTGAAACGGATGCTCGACCTAGGAGAACCAGTCCCGGCACCCCGCGATCCGCCACGTCCCGCCGGTGGTGGTCTCGAACTCGCTGAAGTCCAGTTGCCACACCCGGTTCGGTCCCGTCGGGTTCCTCGCGAACGCGGCCTTGCGGTCCTTCGCCAGCTCCCGGCGCTGCTGCTGATATTCCGACGGCAGGATCAGCCCGTCATCGCGCAGCAGCCGCGGCACGGTCGCCTGCGACACCTTATGCCCGTCGTGGCGGGTCATCGCCCAGATCTTCCGATGACCCCACTCCGGCTTCTTCAACGCATGCGCGGTGACCAGCGGCCGGGCCGCGTCCCGCGCCGGCTGCGGCCACGGGCCCTTCACCGGTCGCTCGGCCCTCGCCTTGGCCTGCCAGCGCCGCCAGGTGCGCTCGGGCATGTCGATCAGCTGGCAGAACCTCGAAGTCGACATGCCCGCATCGGTGCGGATCACCTCGAGGTCCTCGAAGGGCCCAGGCGGCCCTCGGCGCTCTTCTTCCACACACGGATCTCGACCGCCGCCTCACCGAGGGCCTGGGTCAGCTCGGCGACCTCGTCCTCGAGCTGCTGCTCCCGCGTCGAGGGCTTGGACTTGCCCGCCTCGATGCCGGCCTTCCCGCCCTCGAGGAACTGGCGCTTCCAATTCCCGATCGCCTGCTCGGACACCTTCTCACGACGGGCCGCCTCGGCGATCGAGATCTCACCCTGCAGCACGGACAACACAATGCGGAGCTTCTTCTCCGCCGGGATCGTCGGGGGACGACTCATGACTCAGACCTTTCGATAGGGGCGCTGCTTCCGCAACTAACTACCCCTGCCACATAGTCTGACGCGCAACATGTAGGTGTAGGCATCGCTTGCATTTCCCGCTAACCTCTGCCGTTCATAATCTGCCCAAGCGGTAATAAGATCTCCCGCCCAAGCAGCATAATCCACATGAAGATATCCGGAGCCTTCCGACAACGCGCCGAAATACATGTAGGCACGCGCGACTACAGACCCATGAGGCACATCACCCATGGCACTATCCCCGATAGTGGTAAATCCGAAGACTCCCCCAGCTGGATCTCCAAACATGTCCGCAGCTGCTGAAGCTAATCTGTTATAGCATCGGGCATCCCCATTAGGCTTCAGATTCAACTACTTTTCCTCCTTGCACGGGAATGTCGTTGGATGCCGGGAAAGTACTTCCTAGCTGCTCGCCATTCGAGTCAGCAGAAGACTCGCCGCCACCGCCTGGAAGATGATCGACGCGACCGTCCAGTACACACTCCAGAACCGAGGCTTCCACCTCTGGACGATCACCGTGGTGAGCGCATCTAGCGCAAGCGCGATCAAAGGAGTCGCCCAGAACGAAGCAAGACCGGGGTTGCACATGATCCCACCGGTGCATTCTCGATCGAAATCGTTGCGAAACCCATTCATGTAGAGAGAAATGCCTAAGCCCACCACGACATACCGAAAGAGAAAGCCGAACACGGCCAACGGCACCGCTGCCACCGCCAGTCTGACCCACGCCTCGCGCTGACGCCACACCGTCTCACGCACGCTCAAATGCAGAGCAACCAGCAGTGCAAGCCCCACCGTGTGCACGAAGACTTTCGCCGGCAACCAGAAATACAGTGCATCGCTGCCTATTGTCTCTGGCTGCCAGATGACATAATCGTCATCGCTCGGAATGAAGGTTGCTACCGCGGTCACGATAACGACCGCGAACAACAGA
This sequence comes from uncultured Agrococcus sp., assembly GCF_945915485.1. Lineage (GTDB taxonomy): Bacteria > Actinomycetota > Actinomycetes > Actinomycetales > Microbacteriaceae > Agrococcus. The sequence continues at coordinate 8,443 of NZ_CAMEFJ010000003.1, read as the reverse complement.
ACGACCGGAAGACGGCCCAGCTCACGACCATCACCGAACTGCAGAACCGGCTCAGATTTCATGAACGCTGAGACCACGAAGACTGTGCATCAAACACTGCATCGGCAAATGCTCTTCCTACAGCGTCGATTTCGGTTGCAATCACACTCGCAGGTGGATCGGTCGACGCGGACCTAGTCTGACCCGGTCGCCGCTGGCCACCGTACAACGTTGCTAGCGCCTGCTCAACAACGGGTATGTTCCCAGTACATGCTAAGCGGCCGGCATTCTCTAGGTTGGCTCTCGAGTTTCCAAACCTACGTTGAGAGAATTGCTTGATTATCCAGGCAGGATCATCCGCTGTGTTAAGTAATATCTCTCGGATAATACGGTCGAGGGCGATGGGCGGACCTTGGAAAAGCTCTTGGGCGATGATGTACCCCAATGCGTCTGCACGAAGATCGGCTTCACCGAACTGCCCAGCCGCCGATCCTCGCCCACCAATAGCAGCCCTGAGGAAGGTGTACGCATCGGTGATTCCTCCTTGGAGCCGCTGCACTTCGTAATCTGCCCACGCGGTACGCAGATCGCCAGCCCAGCTAGCAAAGTCAACATCAGCGAGGCCAACATTGGAACCGGGAATACCAAGTTGCAGATGAGCACGAGCAACCGCCGCACAATGCGGCAAATCACCCACTGCATAAATCTGCGTTCCCGTGGTGAACCCAAATGGTCCCCCGGAGGGAACCCCTCCGTAAAAGGCCTCCACGTCCGACTGGAACTGTTCGAGTCGAGCATCGGGATGGAACTGGAAGGGTGGTGGAGCGAAGAAAAACTCCCATGCATTATCTTGCAGACCATTGCCGTGCCCAAGACCATATAGCTTTCGATGAATTTCATACAGCACGAAATCAGCAGCCATGGGTACGGAAGTAGCGGTTCGCTCTGCCAAATAGCCGAGTTCGGCGAATTTCCACCAGATTTCTTCGTCGTAGCCAGCGACGCTACTTCCGTTGTACTTTCGAGGTGTTCGTATCAGCTCGCTGTTGTTGAGCGATGTTGCACTTTGTGAGACCGCCACACGATCGATTTCGATCAGGCCAGCGCCGCTGCCGATGGTGGTGGTTTTGATCTGGTCGTACATCCAATCCTGTGGAAGCCTAAACCCGAGATTTCCGCTCCACCCTGTCGACATATCTGCAACGAAGGATCCGTCAGTAATTCCAGCGGCGGCTAGTCGAGCACACACGTTTCGAGTGCCATACACTCCTAAGCGCACATTGTGCGTACTTGAAGCCTGAATCGCTGCTTTCGCCGCATGGAAGTGCGGAATTATGAGTGCGGATATCTCATCATCGATCGGATCGTAATCGACTGCAAGAAAAACAATGGTGTTCCCTGGCACACCAAGCGCCCGAGCACGCGCCGCGATGCGTATCCCCTGCCACCTACCAAGAGCCGGGGAGAACCATGATGCGCTGTTGTTCCATTCCTGGTAGATCGGGAACCATCGCAGGCTGCGGTTTTGCAGGATGGCCGGCTCATTGTGCGTGAGTCGTTTCGTCGTGCCGTTGATGTAGCGTCCCACTACACGATGTCCGTGGTTGTAGAGCGTTACGGCACGTGCGTCGTTGATCTGTGTTGCGGTATCGGCACCGGTAACTGGTCGGTCGGGGTCACCGGTGCTAACGAGCAGCGACGCCCACGTTGCATAATTCGCTCCTGCAGAAGTCGGTAGGGCAACAAACTGTTGGAATGCCTGCATCTGGGACTGGGTGGAAGAGTCGAAGGTGCCCGAAAGCGGGGTGGATGTGTGCCCGTTGAGGATCAGTGCCGCTTGGAATATCGAGACGAGCCGGCGTGCTCCGTCGCTGCTCCCGAGACCAACTCCTCCGTGCGTCCTGAGGCCTTGCTGCGTTCCTGGACCAAAATTGCCGTTCGCGACCCCATCGGCCATACCAATCTCGTACTGCACGGCGAACATCAGACCGACCTGCACTTGCCGCGTGAACACGCCATCACACGGGATGAGCGGAAAGTCTGCACGGGTTACGTAACGGCCGTTGAGGAACTGCTGCACGCCACGAACCGCGGCGCTCCCTCCGGATAGCAAGGTGTAGGCATCCATCGTGAGCAGGCTCGCCATAATCTTGACGGTTGTTCCCCCGAATGCAGGCAAGCCAAGGTTCGTGCGGATCTCCCGAATCGCGTTCTCCAGCCCATCGGTGTATTGGAAGAAGTGCGGATGGTTCGGCTCGATGTACCCGGAGAAGTAGCCTTTGCACCACAGCGCCATACGCAGGATGCCAATGACTTTCTGATGCGATTGCCCAGTGGCGCTACCGATCGTGCCAATTTGCGTGTTGAACTGGCTTCTCGTAGTCGGCCCGAACGCATCCGACGGAGCACCAATCCCGAGCTCGATCTGCAGTGCCCTGGTCATGGAGTACATGGTGCGCCAGCCAGTGCGGCCATCACCGGGGGTCGGCGTGTAACCCGACCTACCTCCATACTCCTGATCGAGCCACGACTGCATCAGCAGAATCCAGTCGTCCATCAGACCTCCTCCAGCTGCACCACATCCGCGCCAGGTAGCGAAGGCGTATGCGTGTCATAACTCGACATCCACACCGAGTCCGTGCGATTAAGCGGAAAACGATCCCCACTCGTCACTTCCGCCAAGGCGGCGATGACTCCCTCTGTGCTCGAAGACAGCCGGTGCGCCGGCCACTCGGCAACGAACACCAGTGATGCACCCGCCTCGATCGAAGACAAACTTATCTGCGTCAATCGCTCGTTACCGTGAACGGTGTGTGTTAGAGCATCCAGCGGAGCACCTTCGGCATCGGGGCCTTCGTAAAGAATTGGCTCCGACGAATGACGAACATCCGAACGAAGAACCAGTTCATGCCCGGACGCTGAAGCATGCGGACCCTCGTTTTCCACACGTAAAAACACCGGAGCACGGTAGTACAGCGAATCGTCTGCGTTAGCACTCACGGCGTCCCAGCCAGCATTGAGCGTGAGCGCGTACGGCGCCGCAGCATCCACAACCTCAGCAGACACAAGAGTGTCTTCCCAGCGCTCCTGGTGCCCGTCTGCGGTTTCTGTCTCGATGACCGCCCGTGGCTCATACACCCCATCCAACGCATCCGCGGGAAACAGCGACGACATATCAAAAGGGAGAATAATACGAACATCTGACGCCGACGCAGGAGACAAGGCAAATTCGAAAGCTGCCTCTAACTGATGGCCCGACTCGTGTTGTTCGGCAGGAGCAGCAGAGTGGAATACGCTCCCCTGAATGAGCACAAGTCGATCCCGCAACCGCATCGTTCGCGAATCAAACGACAATCGAATGCTCAGCAGCCGAACACCCTCACACTCCACATCGACAGCTTGTGCGACCCTCCACTGAAACTGCCGATTCAGTGAAGAATCGTAGAACACCAAAGTGGCTCGTTCATCACTGAGCTTCGCGGCTACCGTGGTAAGAAGCCGACTAGCAAAAGCACCACTCGCATTGGCATGACTTGCGCTCGGATTACTCTGCCCCAAAATGAAAGCCGCAACACCCGCCGCCCCACCCATCACCATCGCACGCCGGGAAAGGGCCCCAATTGTGACCACGCTTCTCTGCTGACCCATGCTACGCAGCCCCTCCCAGGACGGATATCTACTTATCTGCGAGAAAACACCGAATGAGAATACTCAGCAGAAAACGCGATGCAGCCTGCATTCCCTGCCGTTTTTCTAAACCATCCCATCCTTGTTCCTCCCATACAGGCGAACGACTCTCTCCAACGCCATTATTGGGCACACGCTTAGCTTGGATTAGAACACCTCGACTCACAGCCGAGTCGCTACCTACTTCAGCGAAGTGGAAACCCCTGAGAACCGAATACCGCTCACACTGCTAAATATGGCCTAGAAGAGCCTTCAGCTGCAAGGCCTTCGCAGCAAAAAAGCCGCATCCCTTTAGGGTTACCAACCCTCCGAGCGTCGATACTATGCCATCGCTCAGCAAGCCTCCGACCGGTTATCGGTTCAGTGAGAGAGGGCTTGAGAATCTAGCTTTCGTCGGTAATCGGTGCCAAGAACAAAGCAGGAGAAGAGTTCCGCTCCTTGCTGTGCTTTTGCGGCCCCCTCCTAAAAACTCGTGACCGCGGCAGCTTTAATCCTGTCTATGGAGTTCAATCCGCGATAGATAACGCCCCGCTCTGACAAGAGAGAATTTTGCCACGAGGCGTGTATTATGTGCTTTGCAGGTTCCGTTCAATCGCCGACAGCTGCTCACTGTGCGCATTCGATTTCCGTGTTTCCTGCACGGACTCCTCAACGCGCCATGCCGAGCGAGGACAGTCAGTGGCGGTGACGGCCTCGGAACCAAGCAGAGGTGCTGCAACCTTCTACCAGCTCACCGACAGTGAACTCCCCCGCTGAAGTCAACATTCGGTGATTGAGTACAGTCTCATCCGCCTCTTCACTCTCCAGCAAAGTCCACCTGATCCACACAGACCGCGGATGCAGCCCTGGGGCAGGAGGTTTCAGGCGGAATAGAACGCACTTCGTTGTGCGACGCTGCGGTCGGAGATCCTACTAATGAAGGTGCCCGACATGACAGTCTATATGGGAAGTCAACCGGCGCCTCGACGAGCTCATTCATCACGCGGTAGCCAAACACGCAACAACGTTATTTTGGCGAAGCGACACTTGCTCCCTGGTTCGTAGTCGTTGTCGCCTCGACGATTCAGATGGCTCACATCAGAGGGGAATTCGCTAGAACGCTACACCTCAACGGTGCGCCAGGGAGCATTGGTGTCCGTTACGCCTCCGGTACCGCCGTAGCTGACGTGCGATGACCAGCCATTGTTCGCCATATCCGGATCCTCATAGCCGGTAGGCGGTGTGAAAAGCACCGTGTATGGGTGGAGGTCTTCATTTTCCGGGTAGAAGTTTTCATTGGCTTCACCCAAGCTGATGCTCCAACTAAGCCCGGTCTCCCCTTGTGGAATGCCAACGGGGACTGGTTCATCGATAGTGAACGTGGCATAAGCCCCGTGGCTACCTGCCGTTCCTGTCCCGGAAGCCTGGACGGGAGAGTCCTTGATGAACAGTTCTGCGCCACCATCATTGCAACGAGGATCCCATTCGACCCTCAGTACGGAACCGCTCGGCGTGGGGTCTTCGCCGACAGTGAAGAGCCGACCCGAGCTCATTCTCCCCTGCTCGAAATATCGATTACTATCACTGCTCACGCCTACATCAAAAGTGTCTATATCGCCTTCGACGGAGAGATCACGAATCCCGTTCACACCGGCCGCGGTCGCAGGAGGCGGAGCTATCACCGAGGGTGCAGCGATGGCCACTGCAAGCATCGGAACTGACAATGCGCCAGCGCGCAAAAACGTTCGTCTGTCGATCGCGGTTTCCGAGGCGCCTGGGCGCGGAGTCTGAGATTCCATGGCATTCCATTCGCTGAATTATTTTCTTCACCATACGTGAACCGTCCGAAAAGTGGTGGATCAGTTTGAGCTTGACGCACAGGAGGAGCGATGAACGTCATCAAGATGATTGGATCCTGCAAAGGGAAAAATCATGGTGAATAGCAGCTCGCGGAGTCTCTTACTCAGGACAATCGCCCCTTCCAGCAACGGCACACTTGCCACAGCTCAAGAGTCATCTGATCCCTTAGCAGTCGCAGCAACAGAAAAACTGGTTGTACTGGCGGTAGTCGGTGGTTGATGCTTAGATCAAGTCATGAAAAGGCATCCAGGCATCGCAGTTGTCGCAGCAGTCACGTTTGCGCTCTCTGGTTGCGCATCGTCGCTGGCGCACGAGCCCGAAGCGCCAACAACCATTGGTGACGTCGCAGTAGTGCATACGAATCCTCTGTCTGAAGATGAGTATGTGGCTGAATTCGGCAGTCGCAGTGACTCTGTCACCCAAGATGGAATCAGGGACGAATATTGGCGTGCCGCTGCAACCTTCCCGTTTCCCCTCCCTGATGGTTACGCGTTTCCAGCCGATCCTATTCTCTGGGGCGAAAACGACCGATACGAAGGCGGCTACGGTGCCGCTGACGCATTCTCATTCTGGTCGGGGGCTACAGCCACGGCAGCCTGGGCTGCCTATGAGCGTGGCGATGAAGACACAGCCAATCAGCTCTTGGACGCTCTCGAATCGGGGCATGTCTCGCCCGTTCGGAGTATACATTTGGAGCCGGATTCCCCTGGAACCGACGCTTCGATTATTGACCACGCGATCCGTCCGGCACGCGGAGGCAATTTCGCCCCGATGCTGCAGTGGGAAATCGAGCCATTTCTCGAACGCGATGAAAACCACGCCATCGCAACCAACGCGGGAGACGTTCAGTAGCTCATCCCCGTAACATGAGAAGGGTTCGTAGCGATCGAGGGACCTTTCGTACACTCGGAAAGAAGGAACACATGGCAAACCACAATGTCCGCGGCCAAATGACCAACGATAAGCCGAACACCGGCGGCACTACACAGTTTTACGAACACTTCACGACAACTCGCCAACACAACGGCGGTCAGGTGAGGTTCAAGCTAACCAAGATTAGCAAAACTCAGAATGGCGCGAATGTCAGCGGGGGTCTACAGATATTCCTACGTCGCAACGGTGTACACACCAAGACGCTCTCATTCGGTCCGGGAGACCGTTCCACGAAGACTTTTGGGGTGCTGGCAGCTGGCAGGTATGCAATCTCCGCTCGGTTCAGTAACCTCCCTGCCGGATATCCAACCAAGATGTGGTTTCACGGTCAATTACAGCTGAGTCTCGGTCCAGTCCCAGTCTAGGGCGTGTTGATCAAGTGGTTTCGGGTTCCGGTGGGTGAGCCTTGAAGGGTGACACGACACGAGATCTCTGACGAAATGTGGGCGGTGCTGGAGCCGCTGATGCCGGTGCCGACGGGAAGGTCGCGGCCGTGGGCGGATCATCGCCTCGCTGTCGAGGGGGTGGCGTGGAAGTATCACACCGGGGCGTCATGGCGGGACGTGCCGGAGCGGTTCGGGAAGTGGAACTCGATCTACAAGCGGTTCAACCGGTGGGCCGAGGACGGCACATGGGAGAAGCTGCTCGCCGAGGTGCAGAAGCAGGCGGACGAGGCCGGGAAGACCGACTGGGTCGTCTCGATCGACTCCACGATTGCGCGCGTGCACCAGCATGGTGCGACCCTCGCCCGGGACACAGGGGGCTCTGTCGAATCACAAGAATCCGTGGTTCGAGCCGCCTGATCACGCAATCGGCCGCTCCCGCGGCGGGCTGACGACCAAGGTGCATCTGGTCGCCGACGGGCACGGTAGACCGTTGGGGATGGTCCTCACCGGCGGCAACACGGCCGACACCACGATGCTGGCGGCCACGCTCGATGACATCTGCGTGCCGCGCAGCGGGTCAGGACGCCCGCGGACCCGGCCGGATCGGGTGCTGGCAGACAAGGGCTACCCGTCGAAAGCGAACAGGGCATGGCTACGAGCACGAGGGATCGCCGCGACCATCCCCGAGCGGAACGATCAGATCGCCCATCGCCAGAACCAGCCCGGCCGCCCGATCGACTTCGGTGCCCAGCAGAAGAAGCGCTACAAGGGTCGCAACGTTGTCGAACGCTGCTTCAACGGGAATGCTGAAGGTTTGGTTGACTCGTTTCCTTATGCCGCCAGCTCGACGGTGGTCTTCATGATTGCTTCGTATTCGATGGGCGTCAACTTCCCGAGTCGTCGTTGTCGTCGCCGTCGATGGTAGCGGGCTTCGATCCAGTGCACGATCGCGAGTCGCAGCTGCTTGCGTGTGGTCCAGGACTGCTGGTTGAGGACGTTCTTCTGCACCAGGCTGAACCAGTTCTCCATCGCGGCGTTGTCCGCACACGCACCGACTCTGCCCATCGATCCTTTCAGCCCGAAGCGGCGAAGCGCCCGCCGGAATCGGCGGCTTCGAAACTGGCTGCCCCTATCGGAATGCACCGTCACTCCGACGGGTCCGCCGCGCCGGTTGAACGCGTCCGTCAGCGCATCGACGGCCAGTCGAGCCTTCATCCGGTCGCTGATCGAGTAGCCCACGATCCGGTTGCTGAACACGTCTTTCACCGCGCACAGATACAACTTGCCCTCCCCGGTCCGGTGCTCGGTGATGTCGGTGAGCCACAACCGGTTCGGCGCGGACGCAGTGAAGTTGCGTCTCACGCGGTCGTCGTGGACGGCTGGCCCCGGCCTGCGATGCTTCCGCTTGCCCTTGCGGCGATGCGCGGCCGAGAGCATGCCCTCCTGCGAGCACACCCGCCAGACCCGGCGTTCCGACAGCTGCCACCCGTCGTCGAGTAGATCGTCCGTGATGAGTCGGTATCCCTGACAGCGGTCCTCATCCCACACGTCACGGGCCGCGTTGGGGTCTGGTGCAGGAAGAGGTGACATCAAATGTGGCTAGTTGAGAGTGCTGGCCT
>NZ_CAMEFJ010000002.1 GCF_945915485.1 uncultured Agrococcus sp. | reverse complement strand
GCGCGTTCCCCGCGTCGGTAGTATCAACGCCGATGTCCCATTCGAGCATAAACGACTCCGACCGTAGCGTTGAGCAGGCGAAGCCGGACCCGTTCATCGTCAGGCGCGGGCACGGCATCCCGTTGGTGTTCGTACACGGCAACGGTGTCGACCATCGGCTCCTGCGTATCAGCGAACGGGGATCGCCAGAGTGCTCCTGGAGCGCGCGTACGAACGGGCAGCACACGCGGGAATGCAGATGGTCATGGCCGAGACGGGATGCGACGGCGGCCACACACCGGCACGAGACTTGTACGAAGCAGAGGGGTTCGTGCGTTGGCCCGTGGCCAGATACTTCAAAGATCTGAATGCGTGAGCCGCGCCGGACTCTGTTCAGAACGACGGCGATCACGCGCGCTGCGAGTCGGAGGCGCCTGCAATACTGCGAAGAGCATCAGCAGCAGCTATCCGAGGAGTCAAGATGCCCGTCCCCACGCATCACACCATCAGCTACATCGAGCTGGGCGTTACCGATCTCGCCGCGACACGGGCCTTCTACGAGTCGGCGTTCGGTTGGAAGTTCAATGATTACGGCCCCACCTACAGCGGCGTGCAACCGCCGGATGGAGCCGGTGAAATAGGAGGTCTGAACACTGCATCGGACCCTAGTAGCCAAGGACCTCTCGTACTGCTTTTCTCCGAAAACCTGGACGCTACGGTTGATGCTGTGCGAGGCGCCGGAGGAACGATCGCGGTGCCGCCATACGAGTTTCCCGGCGGTCGCCGGTTCGAGTTCACCGACCCGAGCGGCAACCGGCTCGGTGTCTTCGCGGATGCTTGACCTCGAGCAAACGCAAGTCGGTTCGATAGCCTGACAGTATCTTGACGTCGAGATAGCGCCGGGAGGATCCGATGCAGCTCCACCACGTACAGGTCTCGATGCCTCGAGGCGAAGAAGAGGAAGCAAGAAGCTTCTACCGTGACGCCCTCGGTCTGCAAGAAGTGCAGAAGCCCGCTGCCCTGCAGGGCCGCGGCGGATGCTGGTTCAGGGCGTTCGACGGTGACGTCGTCACGGCGGAGATTCATCTGGGCGTGGACGAGCCTTTCGTCCCTGCGCAGAAGGCGCATCCCGGTCTCGTCTGCGACTCGTTAGCTGCTCTGGAGGCCACGGCAGGGCGCGTTCAGCAGCGAGGCTACGAAGTCTCGTGGGCGGAACGAGACTCCTTCGATGGTTATGTACGGTTCCACACCCGAGACGGCTTCGGCAACCGGTTGGAAGTCATGACGCCGGCTCACGAGTAACGGACCACTGGATATGCTCGTGTGAAGCCATGAGGAGGAAGCCATGTCCGATGTAGCCCGACTTGCAAAAGCACTGGCGAAGCAGCACGATTCGGGTGAACTGCTTGTGCTCCCTACCGTCTGGGACACCTGGAGCGCGCGCCTCGCTGCGGATGCGGGATTCCGCTCGCTCACGATCGGCAGCCACCCCGTTGCCGACGCGATCGGCAGCGCCGACGGCGAGCACATGGAGTTCTCGGCGTATCTCGATGTCGTGGGCAGCATCACGAACGCCGTCGATGTACCGGTGAGCGTGGATGTCGAGTCGGGGTACGGCTTGGCTGCTGAGGAGCTCGTCGGTCGCCTCCTGGAAGTCGGTGCTGTCGGCGCGAACATCGAGGATGTCGTGCACGGGGAAGGAAAGCGAGTTCGCGAACGACAGGAGTACGCCGACTACATCGCGGCTGTTCGCAGCGCGGCAGATACGGCCGGAGTCGATTTCGTGATCAACGGCCGCACGGATGCCATCAAACTCGGTGAGAACGTCTTCCAGAACCCGCTCGAGGAGGCCGTCGCACGCGTACAGCTCCTTGAACAGGCGGGAGCGCGCTCCGTGTATCCGGTCGGGCTGTCGACTGCGGATCAGATAACCCAACTCGTGCAGGCCGTCTCGGTGCCGGTCAACGTGACCGCGCATCCTGTGAACGGGCACGGCGCGGGCGACTTGGCCGCGCTGACGGCGTTGGGCGTCCGTCGCGTCTCGTTCGGCCCGCTCTGGCAGATGTGGCTCAGCGACGTCTCGAGTACGCAACTCGCACAGTGGCGAACTGCGTAGCGCGGCTTTTCGCGCTCGCGTGATCGCCGAGCCATTGCCGTTGCAAGTGCGCGGGCGCAGCGTCAGATGTGCGTTCCGACGTTGACGACGGCGCCCGAGGAATCGCGGTAGAAGAAGCGCCGCACGCCCCAAGGCTCCGAGGTCAGCGGGTGCACGATTTCGAGCCCAGCACCAAGGGCGTTTTCGTGCGCGGCCCCGACATCGTCGACGAACACCGAAACATCGGGATTCACGGGGGCTGTCAGGTCGGTCGTCATGAGACCAAGCTGTCGCCCCTCGTTATCAGCAAGGAACGCGACCCATCCCGAATCCATCACCACGTGCATCCCGAGCACGTCCGTGTACTCCCGAATCGCTGTTGCGAGGTCGTCGACGGTGAGGACGGGGGCGAGGCGTTCAATCTGCATACTCCGACACCATCGGGTTCAGTCCGCACTTGTCAAGGCGCGAGGGCCGCAACAAGCGCAACTCAGCGAGTCGGCCACGGGAGAGGTGGGTGCACGGGATGAGCGCACAGCACGGCGATACTGACCGCTTCGTCTTTCGAGACGAGCTTCCAGCCCTGGGCTCTCGATAAGCTCGTCGACCGCACCGTCTCCACCATCCTGTTGCGGACCTTCGGAACGACCTCTTTTCCGTGCCGGGTGACCAGATAGCGAACAGGGTAATCGCGGGGAGCCAGCTGCCCGCCACCACGCTCTACGCTTCGATCAATCTTCTTGGCCGTTCGTTCCGCGTGGTAAGCGTGCCGGTGAGAGCGGTGAGGGCGATGGCTAGTTGTGCCCGGTGCGTTCATCTGCCGCAAGAATCGTCCGCCCGAACGCAGCCCGTTCCTCGGATCTCCACGGGCCGGAATACGCGAGTGGGATCTCAGTCATGAATCTTCGTTCAGCAGCCGGGATGCGCGGGTCCGCCAGTGCAATCGCCCAGTCGCCGGCACCGCACTGGGTCCAGCCAAGCTGCAGGAGATGGTGTTCCACCTCGGTGTGCGTCGGGGCCGCCCCGATATCGGCGAGTTCTCCGTGAGCCGCGGCAGCTTCCATGGCGGGGAGCGTATCAGCGAGCAAGGGGCTTTCGATTTCACAAGCAGAGGAGGATACTGAATTTGCCGTATTCCGACGACGAGGGAGTCAACGATGGCACAGTCAATCGCAACCTATATCGCGCTACCGGGCGCGATGGCCGAAGCCATGGAGCACTGGCACGCTGTCTTCGGAGGAGAACTGGAGATCACGCGCTACGGGGACACGCCGATGGAAGGGATGCCCTTCACGCCCGACCCGAACGCCGTGGCGCACTCGACGCTCACGACGAGTGCCGGTGTCATCGCCGGCGGTGACGCGATGGACGACGGGAACGACTACCCCGTGCGTGGCACAGCGTACTCACTGCTGTACACGACCGACACAGCGGACGAAGCTCGTGAGTACATTCAGAAGCTGCTCGATGGCGGCGGCACGATCGGCATGCCGTTCGAGCAAGCGCCGTGGGGTGGTTGGTACGGCCAGGTGTTCGACCGCTTCGGCGTAATGTGGGCGTTCTCCAGCGAGTAAATCGCGGGGCGCCCGCGTGGCAGAAATCCGTCGGTGCGTTCGACGCATACTCAGGCGCACGCGGTAGACATGCCCTATGAGCGGTTCGGATGACTCGGTGCACCGAGCAAAGCCCGGGTTCATCGCTAAGCTGCGTTCTTTCGTAGCGCACCCGGCGCTGTTTGTCCCCGCGGCCCTCATAGGACTCGCAAGCGGTGTCGTTGCCTTGTGGTTTCGTCTCGCCGACGTAGAAGCTTTGGAGGGGCTCTACAGGGCGACGCAGGTGGATCTGCGCTTCGCGGCCCTTGCGTTCGGCTCGGTAGGCACCAGCGGGGCGCTTCTCGGCAAAGACGGTGGCAGCGCGCCCGTGCCGCGAATCCGACGAGTCGTCGCGTATGCGGGTATTGCAGCAATGTTGCTGGGGCTGGGATTGCTCGTGTTCGGGTTGATCAGCGCCATGGTCGCGCATCTCGTCGCGTGAGGCTTCGATCGCGAGTAGCGTGAGTTCATGCACAACGATGCGAAGGCAATGCTGCTGTCCTATCTGCAGGAGAACCGGGACGCGGTGCTCTGGAAACTCGAAGGTCTAAGCGAGCGCGAACTCCGTCTGCCGCATACTGAGACCGGCACGAACCTGCTGGGGCTCGTGAAGCATCTTGCGGGCATCGAGTTCGGATACTTCGGAGACTGTTTCGGGCGACCGGGCCCGGATCTACCGTGGATGCACGACGACGCGGAGGAAAACGCCGATATGTTCGCGACGGCCGACGAGCCGGCGACGTGGATCGTCGACCTCTACCGCCAGGCGTGGGCTCATGCAGACGCCACGATCGATGCGCTGGCACTGGATGCCTTGGGAACTGTGCCGTGGTGGCATCATGCCAGGCGGGAAGTGACGCTGCATCGCATCCTCGTCCATGTCGCAACGGAGACGGCGCGGCACGCCGGTCATGCCGACATCATTCGCGAGCGCATCGACGGTGAGGTCGGGCTACGGTCCGGCAACACGAATATGCCGGCAGCGCAGCAGGCGTGGTGGCGCGACTACAACGCGAGACTGACCGCTATCGCCCTAACGTTCGAGGATGCCGGTGCGGCGGTGCGGAGTCGGCCGTGAATGGCTGGTCGGTCAGGAATGTGACCGATGCGTCCACACTGCTGGAGAACGCTCACGTGTTCGATCACGCAGTGACACCGGAGTCGGCGGAGGACTTTCTGCGAAGAGAGGGACATCTGCTGTTGATGGCGATGACGGCAGAAGACTGTGCCGTCGGATTCGTATCGGGTGTTGAGATGCGTCATCCTGATAAAGCACCCGAAATGTTCATCTACGAATTGGGCGTGGAGTCGGCGTGGCGCAGACGTGGTGTAGCGCGCTCACTGCTCCTTGCGCTGCACGCAGAAGCAATCGAGCGCGGTTGCACCGGTATGTGGACAGGCACCGAGCAAGCCAACGAGGCCGCCCTCGCGAGCTATAGATCCCTTGGCGCGGTTATCGATCAGGAATCGGTGTTCGTCACCTGGGACGCAATCGCAGCTGGAGACGTCTCTTGACCTTGCATGTCGTTCATAAGCGACACTCGGTGTCGCACGTAGGCATGAGCGCGCGCGACCGTGGGCCGATGGCATAGCGAAGAGGTTTCTCGACGATAGAAGTATGAATCAACGAGCTTCTCACAACGTCATTCTCAACCCGTACCGTCCTCACGGCGCAGACACGAACTCCGCACAGCGCGGTGGCAAATTGCACTGGGGTGTCGTTCTTCCCCTGGCGGCGATCGCTCTGCTGTGGCCGCTCTCCGGGGTGCTCGGCTTCGACGGCCCCGTGCGCGCGTTCGCCATTATCGGCGTCACGCTCGCAGTATGGGTCGGCGTCGTCGGCTTTGCGCGCGTCGCCCGGCCGGTACTGACACTCACGCTTGCGGGCACGGGCTATGGCCTTCTCTACCTGACGGCCAACGCCATCATGGTGACACCGCTGGTCTTCTTCGCCTGGTATACGGTTGCCGTTACCGCAGGGGTCGGCGCGCTCGCGGGTCTGGCCGCACTGGGCATTCAGCGGCTCCTCCCGCGATGAGTCCTCATAGACCGCTGCGTTCGATCGCAGTTGCCGGCGCGGTCGCGGCGCTGCTTGTCGGGTGCGGTTTGGCTCCGAGCACGTCGCCGGTCGACTCCGTCGAATTCGAAACGCCCCTGGTGATCCCTCCTCTCGCCGAGTCGACCGCCCAGAACGGAGTGCGCGTGTTCGAACTCACGGCGCAGGAGGGCGAGACAGCGTTCACGGGCGGCGATACGACCGCAACGAGGGGATTCAACGGATCGTTTCTCGGCCCCACCGTGCGTGCCGAGCGGGGTGAAGTGGTCGCGTTTCGCATTGCGAACGAGCTGAGCGACGAAACCACAGTGCACTGGCACGGGATGCACCTCCCGCCTGACATGGACGGTGGCCCGCACCAGCCGATCGCTCCGGGGGAGACTTGGGAGCCCAGCTGGACGATCGATCAACCTGCCGCGACACTCTGGTACCACCCGCACCCGCACGGCGCGACCGAGCAGCAGGTGTATCAGGGCCTTGCCGGGCTGTTTCTCCTCGATGACGAACACTCATCGGCAGCTGCTCTTCCGCAGGAATACGGTGTCGACGACATTCCCGTCATCGTGCAGGACCGCGATGTGGACTTGGAAACCGGGCAGGTTCTTCACGATCGGCTCGGCGGCGACGGCACCGAAGTCGGCCTCCTCGGCAACATCGTCATGACCAACGGCGTCATCGGCGCCTATTGGGACGTCACGACCGATCGCGTCCGGCTGCGGCTCCTCAACGGTTCGACGGCGCGAACCTATTCGTTCGGGTTCGAGGACAGGAGCGTGACGCTCGTAGCGTCTGACGGCGGCCTGATGCCGGAGCCGGTCGTGCTGGATGAAATCAGGCTGAGCCCGGGCGAACGCGCCGAAATCGTGGTCGAGATGGAGCCGGGCGAGCGCGCGATGCTGCGTTCGTTCCCGCCCGATCTGGGCAACCCGGCCGCGGGATTCGCAGCCGGCGAGAAGGACGAGTTCGACGTTCTCGAGTTACGCGCGGCAGACGAGCTGCAAGCGTCGGACGAACCTGCATGGACGTACGACGACGTTGGGCTCGCAGAGGCCGACGCAACGGTTGAGCGCGAATTCGAACTCAACGGACGGCGCATCAACGGCGCCGAAATGGATATGTCTCGCATCGACGAGGTCGTCGAAATGGGTTCCACGGAGATCTGGTCGGTGCGCAACGGCGAGCTCAATCCGCACAACTTTCACGTGCACGACGTGCAGTTCGAAGTGCTGACGATCGATGGCGAAGCGCCTCCCGCTGAGCTGTCAGGACGCAAAGACACGATCTATCTGGAGCCGCATCGAGAGTATCGACTGCTCATGCGTTTCGAGGATTTCGCGAATCCGGATGTGCCGTACATGTATCACTGCCACCTGCTGCAGCACGAGGATGCCGGGCTCATGGGCCAGTTCGTGGTCGTCGAGCCGGGCGAGGGTCTCGGTGAAGTGCCGGATCACGACCATTGACGTTGATCGAAGCCGAATCGATAGACTGCCCGCATGATCGGTGAGAACCTGCTCCAGCCCGACCCGACGCTGCTGCCAGAGGAACGGGAGGTCGTGAACGCGCTGGCCGACGGCGAGCCTCCCTCCCAGGTCGTTCGAGCGCACCCGGAGTCTCCCCTCGCGTGGGTCGAACTCTCGGATCACGCATGGGAAGAGGGCAGCGAGCTCGAGGCCTATGCGTACGCTCGCGTCGGCTACCACCGTGGCCTCGACGCCCTCCGGGGTGCCGGCTGGCGGGGGAGCGGCCCGGTCCCGTGGAGCCACGAGCCCAATCGCGGCGTGCTGCGCTGCCTCTACGCACTCCGGCGAGCGGCGGAACGCATCGGCGAATCCGGCGAAGTGGATCGGCTCAGTGAATTTCTCGAAGGGGCAGACCCGACGGCCGCAGCTGCGATCGAGGCCGTTGGCGACTGAGACGAAGCGTTACGGCTCGATCAACGGCACGAAGCGAAACCGACCGTGCCGACTGATTGCGACTTCGTCACCTAACCGTTGCACGCGGTGCATCACGCCGTCCACCGGAATCACCATGATCCCGGTCTCTGCCAGCTGCTCGACGAGTGAGTTCGGCAGCCCTAGCGCCTCGGCCGAGACCAGGATGCGGTCGAACGGTGCTTCCTCCGGCAAGCCGAGGACGTGGGGATGAGCCGGCACGATCGATGCGCGCTCCGCCGCGTACCTGCCCAGCGCGGCCCGTGCCGGCGGGATCAACCGCTCCTGCCGTTCGACGCCGAGCACTCGCCCTTTATCGCCGACCAGGTGAGCCAGCATCGCCGTCGTCCAACCGGAGCCCGCGCCGACGTCGAGCACCCGATCACCGGAACGCACATCCAGTAGCTGCAGCATGATTTCGACGGTGCTGGGCTGCGAATTGGTTTGGTCTTCTCCGATCGGCAACGGACCGTCGACGTCGGCGAGATTTCGCATTTTGCTCGGCAGAAAATCCACGCGCGGAACAGCGCGCATCGCAGCAGCAACGCGTTCGAACGGTGTCTTGTCTGGCGCGTTCATGATCAGCCTCCGGCATCCTCCCCTACGTCGCCAGGCTAACAGCGCAGCCGCGGTGAGTCACCGATCAGCGACCGCTCCGCTTCGACCACTCCCACATCCATGCACCCTCTCTCTCGTGACGTTCCAGCAGCGCCAGAACCGCATCCAAATCGGCATCCGGCGGCACATCGAGCGAGAACATCGGGTTCGGAAACCAGCTCGCCCCCTCGATCCACAGACCGTACCCGTGGAAGCAGTCGGACGCGCGCTGCGGGTCGCCCGCGAACGGGCCGTCCGGCAGAACGACGGCGCGAAAGGTGTCGTGCCTTCCGTCAACGGCAAGCCCGGCGAAGTGCAGGTGGGGCGGTTCTTCCGGGCCGCGGAAGAAGGGATCCCAGGATTCCTCCCAGTGCGGCTGCTCACGAGCCTCCACGATGTCACCGACGCCGATGTCGTATTGGAAGAAGGGCGCATTGAGAATCGTATACGTGCCTGCCGTGATTTCCTCTGCCCACAACCACTCCGCCGCAGAGGGTGCCCAGCCGTGCTCCGCCGGTAGCCCGAACCTGATTCTGACGCGTCGTGTTCGGTGTTCTGTTGCATCCATGTCACGCAGCGTAGGGACAACCCGATGTCGCGAAGAGCCGCTGATGCGCGGCCTGTGGAGAACCTGGCGATTTCAACGCTGTTGAGCCCGCTTCGATGCTTCCGGATATCCGTAGTGACTCCTCAGCGGATCGTTGATTGAATAGGAACACACAGTGTTTGATGCCGAAGTTCGTTGACGTGAAGGAGATCGGGTATGGGGTTGTTCACGGGCCGGCGGGAGCGCAGTCGGCAGGAACGAGCCAGGGTAATTCTTGCCGTTGACGGCGTCGCGTGCGGAGCAGGGGCGGTGCTCGTTGCGGGTAGCGGCGCAGTCGCCCGAAGCATCGGGCTGGGCCGAAACGCTCGAGCTATCGGTGCGATTGCGCTCGCGGTTACGAGCATCATGCTGTTGCGCGGCGCGGGCCGCGAACAACAGGACGACCTCGATCTCCGCAACGCAGCGGCCGTCAACGCGGCGTGGGTTGCTACCTGCGGCCACTATGCGAAGTGGGCTCCAACTCGTGCCGGTCGACGGCTTGCAGGCACAGTGGCGCTGGCCGATGCGATTGCCGGCGTCGTGCAGTGGCGAGCGCAGAAACGGTGAATCAGCTCAGCCTTACCCAGAACTTTCCCACACGGCCCGCCATTTTTCTGCAAGCGAATCCACATTCTCATGCGCGTTGAGGCCGCTGGGTTGCGGTACGACCCACAGGGCCGTTCCGTCGGGCCAGGCGGGGAGAGCATCGGCGTGCTGCTGACCGAGCTTCGCTTTCGGTGCATTGAACGCCGTCCGGTACGCCGTGATGCCGGCGATCGCAACGGTCGCGGGCCGGAGCGTCTGCACACGTTGTATCAGCTTCTCGCCTGCATCCCGTAGCTCCTGTTTCGTGAGCTCGTCTGCTCGCACCGTCGCTCGGCCCACGAGGTTGGTTATGCCGATGCCGGCAGCGAGCAGAGCTCGCTCGTCTTCTTCGCGCAAACCGGTGGAGGCGTCGACGAGTCGATCGGTGAGGCCCGCTCGATGGAGCGACGGCCAGAACCTGTTGCCGGGTCTCGCGAACGGGGCGTTCACCGCAGCGGTCCACAGCCCCGGATTGATGCCGACGATGAGTAAGCGCAGACGACGGCCGTCGCTGGGAAGCACATCGTCAAGCGCATCCGGATTGGCGGTTGCGAAATCCGACAGCTCGGCGGCACCGGGCCGTCGACCACCGAGAGGGGACTTCCGTTCGCGCATAGGTCGATCGTAGCGAGCTGTACTCCCGCTCGAGCAGGTCGTTACCATGGCATTGTGTCTGCAGAAGTTGGAACGGTGCGAAAGCGCGCGGTCGTCTACGGAACCGTGCAGGGTGTCGGCTACCGGGTATCCGCGCGCGCCGAGGCCGTGCGGCTCGGTGTCTCCGGCACCGTGAGAAACCGTTACGACGGCACGGTTGAGACCGAAGTCGAAGGCGACCCCGCGGCAGTCGAAGAATACCTTTCGTGGCTGCACAGCGGATCGTCATGGGCGAAGGTCACCCACGTCGACGTCATCGACATCGACCCGAAGGGCGAGTCCGCGTTCAGAATTCGCTGACGGGCTGGGCCCGTCAGGATGAGGCGGCGATGATCGCCGCGAGCTCCTTCGGACGCGTGAACATCGGCCAGTGTCCGGAGTCGATGTTCACGAATGACACGGAACTCACACTGCTGAGCTCAGGCATGTCGCCGGCCTCCAGCCAGGCCCGCGCGTCCTCTGGGCTGTACTCGGGGCACACGAGAACAACGGGAATCTCTCTGCGCCGCTCGTCCAGGTACTCGACCTTGCCTTTTGCGACGCCCTCGGGAACGGGATGCGCGTCGGCTGCAACAGTCTGCTTGAGCCGGTCATCCATGTCGTCGGAGTCGGGGCCCGCGAACGGCTCCCACCCGGGGAAGGGCATGAGTCCGTCTTCGATGTCGAAGAAAGCCGCGTATTCATCGCCTCCGGTTGCGGGAAAACCACCGACCATCAGAACGCGCTCCACGCGCTTCGGCCGGCGGTCCGCTGCGAGCCAGACGAGCGTGGATGCCGCAGAGTGGCCGACGAGAACGGCGTTGGCATCCGAGGCGTCAATTGCTGCAACGACCGCATCGAGCTGATCTTGCAGTGTCGAAGCACTGGTTCCGAGACCCTGCCCCGGCAGCGTCACTGAGGTCACCGTGAAGCCCTGACCGTGCAATGCACTCTCGACGCTGTTCCATGCTGAGCCGTCGAGCCAAAGACCGGGTACTAAAATGATGTGCTGCATTGCTACTCCTTCGATGCGATGGTCCTGAGCCTACAGAGCACATCCGACACGGACACGGGAGGGCACGGCTACTCGGACGTTAGGCTGGGCGAGTGACGACGGATCAGATTAGGTTGCAGACCATCGGAGCCGACGGTGCTCCTCCAGTCGTGTTTCTCCACGGACTCATGGGTCGCGGCAAGAACTTCCTCACCATCGCGAAGGGGCTGGAGCCCGAGTTCAGGTCCGTGCTCGTCGATCTGCCGAACCACGGCAGCTCCTCCTGGACCGAAACCTTCGACTATGCAGAGATCACCGACGCTGTCGCCACTGCACTGCGTCACGAGCTGCAGGTGCCCTTTCACCTCGTGGGGCACTCGATGGGCGGCAAAATCGCCATGCTGTTGGCGCTGCGGCATCCCGAACTCATCGACCGTCTCGTCATCGTCGACATCGCGCCGGCGGACTCCTCGCGCACCGGCTCGGAGTTCGAGCACCTGCTCGGCAGTTTGCGTGCGTTGGATCTCGACACGATCGCGAGCCGCGCCGACGCCGACGCCGCGCTGGCAGAACCCATTCCAAACTCGACCGTGCGCGGATTCTTGATGCAGAACCTCCGTCGTGAAGCTGACGGGTTCACTTGGGAGCCCAATCTTGCGCTGCTGTACGCATCCCTGCCGAAGATTGCGGAGTTTCCCGATCAGTCGGGCGCAACGTTCAACGGACCGACCCTCTGGATCGCTGGGGGCCGCTCGGAGTACGTCACCGACGAAGTCGTGCCGGTTATGCGTTCCCTGTTTCCGAACGTCAGGAAATCGACGGTCAAACAGGCGGGCCACTGGGTGCACTCACAACGGCCAGAAGAGTTCCTTGGTCTGCTGCGCGCATTTCTTCCACAACCCGCGTGAGCGCGGCAGGACGCCTGCTCGAATTCGTGAATGGGATCGGCTGACGGTAGCGTCGACGTATGGTTTCTGACCCGGTATTCGATGCGCCGCTGCGCATCGCATTCGTCGTACTGCACACATCGCCGATCGACGAGCCGGGGACGAAGGATGCGGGCGGGATGAAC
The DNA here is from genome assembly GCF_945915485.1 of uncultured Agrococcus sp. Classification (GTDB taxonomy): domain Bacteria; phylum Actinomycetota; class Actinomycetes; order Actinomycetales; family Microbacteriaceae; genus Agrococcus. The sequence goes on along the minus strand of NZ_CAMEFJ010000002.1, from coordinate 85,475 downwards.
GTCGTCGTACGGGCGCAGGCCGAGCATCTCGCCGGCATGGGGCACACGGTCGAGCTGATCACGAGAAGACAGGATCCGGATGCGCCCGGCGTCGTGGAACTCGCGCCCCGGCTTCGCCTGCACTCGCTCGATGCGGGCCCGGCGCGCACGATCGACAAGGGCGACCACGAAGGCGTCATCGATCAGTTCCGGGCGGGCCTCGAAGAGCTCTTCCAGCGGCTGGAAGTGGACATCATCCACGGCGAACACTGGTTCTCCGGCATCGCCGCTCTTCCTGTAGCGCGCACACTCGACATTCCCTTCGTGCAGAGTTTCCACTCGATCGCCGCCGATGAGGCGGAGCCGCTCGACGCGGGCGAACGAGCAGAGTCCCCCGGGAGGATCGCGGGAGAGGCGATGCTTGCTCGCGAGTCGTGCGGACTCGTCGTGATCAGTCGCGCCGAACGGAGCACGGTGATTCATCGACTCGGCGCGTCGCCGGAGTGCGTTTTCATCGTGCCGCCAGGTGTCGATGCCGAACTCTTCCATCCTCAACGTCGTCCCCTCGGCAGCGTGAAGCGGCGAATCGTTGTCGCGGGCAGACTGCACCCCCTGAAGGGCGTCGACCTCGCGATCCGCGCACTCGCGGAGATTCCTGAACGGCAACGACCGGAGCTGATCGTCGTGGGATCACCCCCTCCCGACGGCGCCGAGTACGCAGAATCGCTTGTTGCACTGTGCCGTGAACTCCGGGTCGAAGCCGACGTACGATTCGTGGGCGCCAAGACACGAGTTCCGCTCGCAGAGGAGCTCAGAACAGCGGACGTCGTCCTCATGCCATCGCATTCCGAGACCTTCGGACTTGTTTCACTCGAGGCGGCTGCAAGCGGAGTGCCAGTAGTGGCCTATCGATCAGGAGGCCTGCAGGAGTCGGTGCTCGACGGGCGCACCGGACTCCTGGTCGACTCGCGAGATCCCGCCGACTGGGCGAGCGCGATAACGCAGTTGCTGCATGACGAAGCGCTGCGATCGAGACTGGCGAAACAGGCGCGTGAGCACGCGGAGAGCATGAGTTGGCGAGCGTCGACCGTGGCACTCCTGCAGGTCTACAAGAGGAAGCTCGACGATCAGCGGGCACAGGACACGGCAGATCGTGATTGAGAACGGCGCTCGCTTGGCGGACCTGCTGTCGCGCAGGCAGCCCGCCCTTCGCATCCTGGCTGTTCACGCGCATCCCGACGACGAGGCGCTGTGCGGGGGAGCATTGCTGCGCGAGTTCCGCGAGCGCGGGGCCCACGTCAGTCTTCTGACATGCTCGCGAGGTGAAGCGGGAGAGATCGTCACGAGGGCCGTTCCCACGGGAACACCCGCAGAGCAACTTCCCGAGATCCGGGAGCGTGAGCTGCGAGGTGCTGCCGATGCCCTCGGCATAGCCGAACAACTCTGGCTGGGAACCCCGCCGGCAAGGGCTGTGGGACTGCCACCGCGGAACTACCGAGACAGCGGGATGCGCTGGATCGAGGAGGGGCTCGCGGGCCCCGCGGACACGCACGACGAACATTCACTCACCGCCGCTTCGCTGCACGACGTCGTCGCCGATATCGACGCGGCGATCGCCGCGACCGAACCGGAACTGATCCTGAGCTACGACGACAGGGGAGGCTACGGCCACCCTGACCATGTGCGCGCTCGCGAAGCCGCACTGCAAACGGCAAGAAACCGCGGCATCCTCTTCGCAGAGTTCACGGAAGAGCGAGCAGCGGACGATGTGCTCTGGTTCTCGCTACCGCAGCACCGTGACGCCGTTCTGGCCGCGCTCCGCCAGCACAGGACGCAACTCACGGTCGACCGCGACGGCCGGGGCCTCACCCATTCGGGCGGTCAGTGGCAGACACTACCGCTCGACATCGGACTCCGCGCGGTCACCGGATAGCACTGAACGTGTCAGGTGCGCAGCTGGCGCAGTCCTGACATCGCTCGGTTCTGAGCGCGGTTGATCTTCGCTGGTCTGTGCGGCCGAGTCACTCACCGCGACCTCTCACGATGCCGGGCACACTTCTCGGTCCATGCCTGGCGACACGCCGATATAGCGCGGTCATTCCAGCTATGGACCGAGAAGTTCGCCTGAAGTTGTGGTCTAGTCGTCGCCAACCATTGTCTTGAGTTGTTCGATCTCCTCGGCACGCACACCGACCGCTCCGCCGGTCGATTCGATCAGCAGTCCGAACCCCGGCTGCATGCCCTTGACGATGAGTTTGACCGGCACAGGGGCGAACGTCTGCGTCACTTCCGAAACCTTGGCCGCGAGTTCCTCCGCCGGCTCCGTGAAAGCGAGCACCATGGGTTCGTCACGCACCTGCACCGTCAGCGGCGCGGAGGGCGAACCCGGGTCGTCCTCCTGCATGCGCAGCGGAACAACGAGAATCCCGTCGATCAGTGCCGCCTGAAAATCTTCCTGGGTGACGTCTCCTGAAGCCAGACCGCTTACCGCGTTGGTCAGTGTCGAGTAGTCGATTTCCTGGTTGCTGTCCTGTTCACTCATTACGCCAGTCTAGGGGCTCGCACAAGAGCAGTTAGGCTGAGCGCATGCCCACTCGAATCGACGCAGTTCAGCACGCCCAGGATTTCATTGATTTCGTCGCAGCAGCTCCTTCTAGCTACCACGCGGCCGCAGAGGGTGCGAGGAGGCTCGCGCTCGCGGGGTGGCAGCAGCAGGACGAGCGGGAAGCATGGGATGCATCGCCGGGAGGACACTTCATCGTGCGCGGGGGTGCGCTGATCGCTTGGTGGGTTCCGGAGGAGTTAGCGGATGACTCGGCATTCAGAATCGTCGGCTCGCACACCGACTCGCCTTCGTTCAAGCTCAAGCCGACCGTGCAGACGAATGCCGTGGGATACGAGCAGGCGGCGGTCGAGGTGTACGGTGGTCCGCTGATCGGATCCTGGACGGATCGTGAGCTCGGGTTCGCGGGGCGAGTCGTCGACAGGTCAGGTCGAGAGCACCTCGTGAGCACAGGTCCGATTGCGCGCATCCCGCAGCTCGCGATCCACCTGAACAGGTCGGCGAACGAAGAGGGCCTGAAGCTCGGAAAACAAGCGCACACCGCGCCCGTGATCTCGACCACGTCCTCTGGAGGGCCGGGGTTGCTCGGTGCGCTCGCGGAGTCGGCCGGCATCGCAGCGAAGGACATCGCAGGGCACGACGTCTACGCGTTCGACGTGCAGCGGGGAGCGATGTTCGGCGCCAACGATGAGTTCATCGCCAGTTCGCGCATGGACAATCTCACGAGCGTGCACGCCTCGCTGGCCGCCCTCCTGCGGGCAACGTCGGAGGGTTACGCGGGGCGAGATGTGCTGGTGCTCGCAGCGTTCGATCACGAAGAGGTCGGGAGTGAAACCGTGAGCGGGGCATCGGGTCCCGTCCTGGCGGACGTACTTACACGCACCGGTCGGGCTCTCGGGAATGACGAGGATGCCCGATTGCGGATGCTGCGAAGGTCGTGGTGCGTCTCGAGCGACGCCGGCCATGCGGTGCACCCGAACTACGTCGGCCACCACGACCCTGCGCACCACCCGGTCCTCGGGCAGGGTCCGCTGCTGAAGGTGAACGCGAACCAGCGATACGCATCCGATGCCGCCGGCGCGGCACTCTGGAATTCCGCCTGTGAAGCGGCTGGATCTCGGGCGCAGGCGTTCGTGTCCAACAACGATGTGCCGTGCGGCTCCACGATCGGGCCTCTCACGGCGACTCGGTTGGGCATCCGGACGGTGGATGTCGGAGTCCCGCTGCTGAGCATGCATTCGGCAAGGGAAATGGCATCGGTTTCCGACCTTGCCGCAATCGCGGGGGCGATCGAGGCCGTGTACGCAGGGCGCTGACCAGGGTATGCGTCCAATCGGTCGTCTTTTACGCCCGCGGGCCCTTCGGTACGTGGATCCGGCGCTGCGCCGGGAGTGGCATCAACTCTAAGAACCCTCTCATGCGCGCCTCACGCTTCCCGCATGCGGACAGGGCTAGCGTGAGAAGTACGTAGAAGGGACACGCGTGAAAAAGCTGACACCGTTCGCCGCGCTCTCCGTGGCGGCGCTTGCACTGGCCGGATGCTCTGGCGCCGGCGACGATACCACCGACATGGGGGATGCCCCGCAGGGCACATCGGACACGACGGAAACGGCGATGCCGAATCAGAGCGAGAGCGGAGACAGCACCGAGGACGCCGAAACGGAGTTCGACGAGCGGGATGTCCGCGGACAGCAGTTCGACATCGACCACGAGCGCGCCGTCGAAATCGCGTTGTCGGAAGCGGGCGGCGGATTCGTGTTCTCGCTCGAACTCGATCACTCGCGGCACCACGGTGAGTGGGTCTACGAGGTGGAAGTCCAGGACGGGTCCGCGCAGCACGAAATCGACATCAGCGCGATGACGGGTGACGTCGTCGAGCACGACACGGACTCCGACGACGATCGCGAACGCGAAATCACCTTCGAAATGACGCCGGAAGAAGCCTTATCGCTTGCGGCGGAGTTCAAGCCGGACACGGTCTTCGAAAGTTGGACCCTCTCTTGGGATGACGGCCAGCTCGAATACGAGATCGATGCCGAGCCGGGCGACGATCTCATCGTGGATGTCGCAACGGGTGACGTCCGCGAAGACTGACGCTCGCCGCGCCCTACCAGCGAATCGCCCCATTCGCCCAACCACCCGTCCCGAACATCCCCCGCACCCGCGATGTCAACTTCTCGGTCGCTGGGCGACGACACGCCGCAAAACCGCTGTCTCAACGCCAGGCGACCGAGAAGTTGACGCGAGTCGGCGAGATCAGGCGATGGCGTAGGCAGGCTCGGCGATGGCGCGGGCGGGTCAGGCGATGGCGCGGGCTCTGCGGGTAGGTGACGACTGCGGTCAGGTCAGGCTGAAGTCCGCGCGGGGGAGGAGCAGCTCCACCTCGCGCCCGTCGAGCTTCAAGCGTCGGACCCCCTCGGCGAGCATCCGCTTGCCGACTGAGTTCATCGTCGTAACCATGCGCAGATCGATGACGACGTCGCGTTCGTCATCGGGGATATCCGCGAACCTGCGCAGCACGAGTTCTGCCGTGGAGAAGATGACGGGGCCCTGCACGGCGATCATCGGTCGGCCATCCTCGCTTTCGTCCCGTGCGCCAATCGCATCGATCGATGGCGCGGGGAGTTCCATGATGTGCAGCCCCATATCGCCGGAGAGCCGTTCGAACAGCTGCACGCCTCGCACGCTGTTGCCGAACCTGTCGAGGCGCGGCGAGAATGTGCCGATGCCCGCCTGCCCCGGGAGAGCCCCGAGTATGCCACCCGAAACGCCGCTCTTCGCGGGGATGCCCACTTGCGACAGCCAGTCGCCCGCTGCGTCGTACATCCCGCAGGACATCATGACCGAGAGCACCTGCCGGCAGACCCACTGGGGGACCACCTGCTGGCCGGTCAGCGGGTTCTTCCCGCCTCCCGCCAGCGTTGTCGCCATGACGGCGAGGTCGCGCGCCGTGACGAGCGCGGAACACTGCTTGGTGTATCCCCAGACCGCTTCGTCGGGCTCTACGTGGATGAAGTCGTTGCTTCTCGCCATCGAGGCGAGAGCCACGTTGCGGTAGCGGGTCGCGTACTCGGATTCCAGCACGGCTTCGTCGACGTCGAGCGTTCTTCCGGCAAAGCGAGAGAGCCCGTCGATCAGCACAGCAGCCCGAGCCTCATAGGGGAGGGCCTTGTTGCCGACGAGCGAGTGTGTCGTGATCGCACCGATATTGATCATGGGGTTGCGGGGCCGCCCCGTGGCCGTCTCGACGGACATCTCGTTGAACGCGTCGCCACTCGGCTCGACACCGACGTGATCGAGAACGACGTCGAGGCCGCGATCGCGCAGCGCGAGAGCGTACGCGAAGGGCTTGGAGATCGACTGGATCGTGAACTGCGCATCGGCGTCACCCGCCGAATACACCGTGCCGTCCGGTGTGCACACCGCGACCGCAAGCTGTGTGGGATCGACTTTCGCGAGCTCGGGGATATAGGAGGCGAGTGCTCCGTGGGTGTCGTCGGTGCACCCCTCGATGAGTTCGGCCAGGTAATCGGGAACCGGTGTGCGCATACAGACAATCTAACTGCGCAGCGGCTCTCCCGGCAGCCGGGTCTGCTGTCGGTCGGCCAGGCGCATGATGCCGCGCGATCCGAACATCGGCGCGGGATTCCGGCGCTGGAGGAGAGTCCACGGCAACGTCATCAATGACCAGACGACCAGAATCATGGTGCCTGCGACGACGAGGTAGAACGGCCATCCGCCCATGACATCCAGCAGTGATGGTCCTGCGGGTGCATGGGCGAGGTACCCGTAGTTCGCGCCGGTGAGGGCGTTGACGACCGCCGAAGCGCCTGCCCATAGCAGCAGTGAACCGAATGCCACGGCAAGTGATTTCCAGGTCGGTCTGAAACCGAACCCGAAGATCAATACGAGCGGTGCGAGTAACGCGAGTGTGTGGAACAGCCAGTAGGACACGAACTCGATTTCGGGATGCGTTATGTAGTTCAAATCGGGCGTCACGAGCGATTGCAGGTTCAACGTGAGGCCCCAGTAGTACGTGATCGATATGAGTGTCGGGCTGCGCGTTATGAGCGCAAGCGCCGTGATGATTCGCAGGACATCCGAGAGGTGCACGGGCAGTGATTGATCGATCGTGAAGTTTGCGGGCAGAAAGTCCCAGATGGACCAACCTATCGAGAGAAGAAGATAGAGCCAGCCGGTTATCGCAAGCGTGCGTTTGGCCCGTTGCGTGAGCCCCGACCTTCGTGCCCATGTGATGGCAAGCACAGTGATCACAAGGAGCGCCAGCAGCATCGAGACGTGTTCGATGCCGTACATGGGCATACGATCACCGGGCACCATCGCGAGAGCGGTCACACTTGCAGTGTATGCAGCAGCGGGGCTCGCGCGAGGTAACCGCACCGGTTCCCGACTCAGCGCACTGTCATGAGAGGGCCGCGACTCGACGACGTGCCATGGGACCATCGCTGATTGAGAGCAGCAGCGCAGCAGGGTCGCGCTTCGACAGTATCGCTCCTGTCGCTCTGCCCGTCCGGGGACTCGATTCGGCAGTTCCTCCTAAGCTGGGATGATGCATCACTCTTCGGCAGCCCTCTCGTTCTGGGATCGTGCTCGTGTCAGTGTTCCCGAGCTCCCAGAGTCGCTGCCAGAGGTTTGGGCATTCGGGGCGACGCCCGAGCACGCTGACGAACTCCTTGCGCTCGTGCTCGCGGGGGTGAAGACCGGAACTGCTTCGTCGATGTGGGACTACGAGTCGAGTGGTGAGCCGGTTCCGGAAGAAGGCGACTTGAGCGTGATCCTCGACGCAGCCGAACAGCCTCGCGCGGTCATCCGGACGACCGAGCTCAGCATCGTGCCCTTCGATCTGGTGACGGCCGAGCACGCTCGATCGGAAGGCGAAGGGGACCGCACCCTAGAGCACTGGCGAGCCGTGCACGAGCGGTACTGGCGGGCGCACTCCGAAAACTCTCGCGGGTTCGCCCCCGATATGCCGGTGTTGTGTGAGCGCTTCGAGGTCGTGTACCGGGAGCCGAGCGCTTAGTGTCCGGATCCACCCATCACGGCACCGCCCACCTTCGAAGACATCGTGTGTCGGTGAAAACTCTGGAGCTGCAAGGGTAGGGTCATCACTTCTTGGCGCTCAGGAGCACCGAGAGTCCCAGAACGGCGAACAGCGGGCGATAGCAGCGCCTGTCGAGTTCGCGGAAGCGCTTCCCCACCTTTGGCGCCCCCAGCACGGTGAGTGCTACAGTCCCTCCTGACGCGGCTCGAGCGAGCAGCGCGATGCCGATGAATCGTCGGAGTGCGACCGCGGCGCGGCCTTCCCCGAGCCCACCCGCGGCGATGGCGCCGCCGGTGAATGCTGCGCCGGCGACGGACAATGTGGCGCCCGAGTCGGGGAGCGCCTTCGGGTTGCCGGCCACCGCATCACTCAATTGCCTTGTGCTCTTTGCGGGCCACGGCGATCCGGATGCCCAGACGGTGTGCAGAGCACCCGCCGCGGTCAGTCCGGCCCATCCGATCAACCGAAGGACGCGCTTCCCTCTACTCATGACACCACTCTAGGCTGTGTGCCGCGTTTCCTGCGCTGACGCGTGCACCTGCGAAACGAGTTCAGGCCCGACGTATTTCGTGAACGATTCGAGCACGTGCAGGTTGAAGTCCGTGCCCAGCCGGTTCGGGGTTGCTTAACGTATATCCAGATCACTTGTAGATGTCGCGTCGATGTCCGACTTCAATTGCGAGCACGACGAGTTCAGTGTCGCGAATCTCGCAGAGCACGCGATAGTCTCCGACTCGGTAACGCCATTTGCCTGACAGTCCAGCAGCCAGGCTTTTGCCTTGCGAGCGTGGGTTGTCGCAGCCGTCAATGTTCTTATTGAGCCAGGCCACGATGACGCGGCCAACACCTGGATCAAGCTTGCTCAACTGTTTGTCGGCTCGCAGTGAATAGAGAAGACGCCACATTTAGAGGTACTTTGCTGCGATCTCGTCGGCTGACAGCGTTTTGGGGTCGTCATCAAATTCACGCTTCGCCTCGTCCCAAGCGACAAGATCGAGCTCGTCCTCAATGCGAGAGAGCGCTGCGGTGCGCACAAACTCAGAAATGCTCATGCCAAAGGTCTTTGCGTAATCAGCAAGAACTTGCTTCTCTGACTCTGCGAGACGCAGTGTGACGGTTGTCGTAGCCATAATTCCCTCCTGTGTTACAGTGTAACACGCATGTTTGTTCTCGATGAAGCGGGGAGAGGGAAGTTGGACACGATCATTCGTCCAATTGAAGCTAGTGAAGTCGACCGGCTTGCGGACTTTCTCTATCTCGCAGTTCACCAACCAGATCCCGACAATCCCATACCTCGAAGCATTCTCGCCGTTCCCGAGGTTGCTGCTTACATCCAGGAGTGGGGCAAGCCTGACGATGCGTGTCTCGTCGCAGTCAAAGATCAGCGACTTGTCGGAGCAGTCTGGACGCGGATCATTGCAGGGGAGGTCAGAGGCTACGGCAATATCGACGCCCATACGCCTGAGTTCTCGGTATCTGTGCTGCCTGTGTGTCGGGGGAGAGGAATCGGTGCGCTCCTCATGAGACAAATGCTCGAGTTGCTCAGAGAACGTGGATACTCACGGGCATCACTCTCGGTGCAGAAATCAAACCCCGCGCTCCGGTTGTATGAGCGACTCGGTTTCAAAGCGGTTGCTGATCACGATGACGAGATCGTCATGGTCTACGACTTCTCAGCAAACGAACTTCAGTAATGAAGAGGTGGTTCAGCTGATTGGGTATCCCTCGGCAGGCCCCTCAGTGTTCGGCTTCCAGCCCAGAGCGGGTGCGACGTATTTCGCGAACGATTCGAGCACGTGCAGGTTGAAGTCCGTGCCCAGTTGGTTCGGAATCGTCAGCATGAGGGTGTCGGCCTCCATGACCGCCGCATCCTGGCGCAGCTGCTCCACGAGGCGGTCGGGTTCGTCGGCGTAGGTTTTCCCGAACGTCGACCTGAATCCGTCGATGATGCCGACCTGGTCGTGCTGCTCCCGCGAGCCCAGCCCGAAATAGAGTCGGTCGCGATCGTTCATGATCGGGAAGACGCTGCGGCTGACCGACACGCGCGGTGCCCGGTCGTGCCCCGCATCCCGCCACGCCGTGCGGAAGATGTCGATCTGCTCCGCCTGGAGGTCGGAGAACGCATCGCCGGTAGCCTCCGTCAGCAGCGTCGAACTCATCATGTTGACGCCGAGCTCTCCCGTACGACGAGCCGTGTCGCGGCTGCCGGCGCCCCACCAGATTCTGCTGTCCAGCCCGGGGGAGTGCGGCTCCACGCGAAGTCGCTGGTTCTGGCCGTACTGGGCGGGGTCCGCTGCCGCGAGCCGCTCTCCTCGAATCGCCCGCAGGAACAGGTCGAACTTTTCCTGCGCGAGATCTGCGCCCCTGGGGTCTTCGCTGCCGGTGTAGCCGAAAGCCTCCCAGCCTCGGAGGGCGGGTTCGGGTGAGCCTCGGCTGATGCCGAGCGCGACTCGGCCGTCGGCGATGAGGTCGAGAGCAGCTGCCTCTTCCGCTAACTGCAGGGGGTTCTCGTAGCGCATGTCGATGACCCCCGTGCCGACCTCGATGTTCTCGGTCTTCGCAGCGATCGCGCTGAGCAGTGGCAGAGGCGAGGCGGACTGCCTCGCGAAATGGTGCACGCGAAAGTACGCGCCGTTGACGCCGAGACGATCTGCTCCGACCGAAAGGTCGATCGCGCTGTGCAGGGACTCTGCCGCGCTCATGCCGCCGTTTGGCCCGGAACCGTAGTGGCCGAAGCTCAAGAATCCGAATGATCGCATCAGCACCCTCCTCAGTTGTTTCGTATTTTAAGCAACTCGGCGGGGCTCGCAGCTATTCCCCCGCGAGGAGAGTTGCGTGAGCCCGGACGACATCTCGGCTCGTGCAGTCCTGCTGACCGACGAAGCATTCACGGCGGCACGCGTAATCTGGGGAAACTCTGATACAAAGTTCCAGAGTGATCGAGTACACTGACCTGTGTCGCGGCTGTTCTGCGCCGACTGCGCCCTCCGCGACACAGCATCGCACGACCGAAGAGGTCGTGAACGTACTACCCGGATGGTCGCCACAGTCCCATCCGCAACGTAGGTGATCGAGGAGACGCATCACAGCATGACAGTGCAGCAGGCTTCACCGTCGCGTGCCCGCAGAGACGAAACGGGCGTAATCCCGCGGCTCGCCCGCGCGGCAAGGGAGGTCGAGTCGAGCGTGCAGCGACGCGCCGCGAGCCGAACGGGGCGCACGAAGTTGCAAACCGTCGCGATCCTCGTGCGCGAGGAGCGGGCCCGCATCAAAGCCGACACGAACCTCTCCAGTGCGAAGCGTGCGGAGGAGCTCAAGCGACTCGACGGGATCGCGTTGATCCTTGCGAAGTCGGCTTCGAAGGATCCGACGCTCCTCCCGTTGCTCGGTGAAGGCGCCCCTGTTTCGGATGCCGTTCGCACATTCAAGCGCGAAGTGCTGCTGGCCGCTGGTTTGGAGCCGGAACCCGAGCCCGAACCGCAGCCCGTCGTCCAGGAGACCGTTCAGCAGGAGACATCGAAGCGGGTCGTGCCGGCAACCGTTGCAGCCAGCCAGCTCGCACGTCCGTTCCTCGAGCCCGATCTCTCACTCGCCCGCAGAAAGCCGGATCTCGACCGGCTCGCCGGGTTCGACCTGCTCGACCCCCTGTTCCTATCCTTCGAAGTCGGAGCCGACGGTCGACCGGCCTGCATGGAGTTGCCGGAGACCGGCACTGCTCGCGCCCCGAAGGGCCTCGAGCTCATGCTGCACCAGGAACGCTTCGTGGCGGCTACACAGAACGGCCATCGTTCCTTCCTGCTCGCGGACGAGCCGGGCCTCGGCAAGACGGCGCAAGCACTGCTCGCAGCGTCGGCGGCCAAAGCGTATCCGTTGCTCGTCGTCGCGCCCAATGTCGTGAAGGTCAACTGGGCTCGGGAGGCCGAACGCTGGACCCCGGGGCGCTCCGTCACCGTCGTGCAGGGCGATGGCAGCAATGTGGATGGCTTCGCCGACATCGTCATCGTCAACTACGAAGTGCTCGACCGGCACGTCGGCTGGATGGCGAAGCACGGGTTCAGGGGCATGGTCGTCGATGAAGCGCACTTCATCAAGAACCCCGAGTCGAAGCGTTCGAAGCACGTCATCCAGATCTCGAAGGCGATCCTGGAGCGTGACTCGCGTGCGCTGATGCTGGCGCTGACGGGCACCCCTTTGATCAACGACATCGAGGACTTCCGGATGATCTGGAAGTTCCTCGGCTGGATCGACGACAAGCAACCGAACGCGGAGCTCACGGAACGCCTCGAGGCGACAGAGCTCACGCCCATGGACCGCAACTTCTACCGCGAGGCCCGTAAAGCCGTTATCGACATGGGCATCGTGCGGCGACGGAAGGAAGACGTCGCCGCGGATATCCCGGAGCGTCGTATCGCAGACCTGCCCGTCGAGCTCGACGAAGCGTCCGCCCGTGACATCCGTGCGGTCACCGGCGCACTGACCCGCCGTATGGTGGAGCGCTACGACCGCGTTCTCGAACGCCAGGAGCTGCCGAAGACCACGCTCGACGAAGACCTCATGCGCCGTATCGCGCGTAGCGAGCTCGACTCCGACGATGGCACATCGAAAGACCAGAACGTGTTCAGTCTGGTGCGTCAGATCGGTAAAGCGAAGGCGACCATGGCGGCGGATTACGCTGCACAGTTGGCGCGCAGCGTCGGCAAGGTCGTGTTCTTCGCAAAGCACATCGACGTCATGGATTCGGCGGAGAGGCACTTCCGCGAGCTCGGCATCCACCACACGTCGATTCGAGGCGATCAGACCCCGGCGCAGCGTCAAACGGCGATCGACGCGTTCGTCGAAGACGAAAGCGTGCAGGTCATCGTGTGCTCGCTGCAGGCCGCCGGCGTCGGCGTGAACCTGCAGGTCGCATCCAACATGGTGCTGGCCGAGCTGTCATGGACGAATGCCGAGCAGACGCAGGCGATCGACCGCATCCACCGCATCGGACAAGACATGCCCGTCGTCGCGTGGCGCATCGTCGCCGCACAGACGGTCGACACGCGGATCGCGGAGCTCATCGACTCGAAGGCGTCACTTGCTGCGAGAGCACTCGACGGCAGCGACACACCGCCGGAGGACTCGCACGACCTGCAGGTGCAGGCGCTCTTCGGCATGCTGCGCGAAGCGCTCTCGGATCGACTGCAGACCTCGTAAAGTATTTCGCCCTCGTTGGAAGAGCGCGACACACACCCCTAGGCTGGGGCAATGACACACATCGCACTGTTCGGAGGCCACGGCAAGATCGCGCTGCTCGCGACGGAGCAGCTGACGCAGGCGGGATACACGGTTCGATCCGTGATCCGCGACGCAGCGCAGTCGGACGCGATCCGCGAGCGAGGGGCTGAGCCCTTCGTCGCGGACATCGAGGAGCCCGATGCGGATTTCGCGGCGATCCTCGACGGCATCGACCTCGTGATCTGGTCGGCGGGTGCCGGCGGCGGCAACCCCGCTCGCACGAGAGCCGTCGATCTTGAAGCCGCCAAGCGTGCGATCGACGCCGCTGTCAAGCACGGCGTGCGCGACTTCCTCAACGTGAGCTACAAGGGCGCACGGCCCGACCACGGCATCGATCGGGACAATCCCTTCTGGCACTACGCGGAGGCGAAGGCCAAATCGGATGCAGCGCTCCGGGCCTCCGAACTGGACTGGGTGATCCTCGCCCCGACGACGCTCACGCTCGAAACCGGTGCCGGGTCGGTGGATGCTGAGATCACGGTGCAGGACGACTCGGGCTTCGACGCGGCCCTGCGCATCGACTCAGGCGGCACGCCCATAGCTCGCGAAGACGTCGCGACGCTCGTCGCCCAACTCGTGCCGGCGATGGTCGAAGGGCGCGTACATCACGTCACGGTTTCGGCCACGGGCGGGACGACGCCCATCTCGGACGTCGTCGCCGCGACCGTCGAAGCCGTCAGAGATGCCTGAGAAGCGTCATTAGGAAGGACACTTCGCGCGTTCGATGCGCTCCCAGGCGAGCGCTTCTGCTGCAGCGAGCGGAGTGACCTCGCGCTCTCGAGCCGTCGCATAGACACGACCGAGTGTGTCGCCGACTCCCAGGAGCCGCTGCTCGATCTCAGGTTCTGCGAGGCCCTTGCCGACGCCCTCGAGGTGAATCACGCCTCCTGCGTTGACGACGAAGTCGGGTGCGTAGACGATGCCGCGCTGCGCTAACAGATCAGCGTCGGATGCCCGCCCAAGCGGATTGTTCGCGGGTCCGACCACGGCCCGAACGGGAAGCGAGCGAATCGTTTCGGCGGTCAGAACGCCGCCGAGACCGGCAGGGACGAACACGTCGCCCCGTGTCGTCAGGGCGGCCTCGGGATCGATCCACTGAGCTCCGAGTTCTTCGGCGAGCGAGCGCTTCGCAGGCGCGATGTCGGTGATCGAAAGCGTGCCGCCTGCGCCGGCGATCAGTCGGGCGAGACGAGACCCCACTTGTCCGAGACCCGAGATGACGAAGTGCCGCCCCTCGATAGCACCGTCGCCGAATGCTTCTCGCAGCGTCGGCTCGATCGACGAGAACACGCCGAGGGCCGTGCCACCGGCAGGCTCTCCGGCTCCTCCCGTGTCCGCGGGGAGGCCGACGACGTGCTCGGTGCGTTCCCTCACGACCAGCATGTCGTGCTCCGTTGTGCCGACATCCTCAGCTGTGCGGTAGCGGCCGCCGAGCATCTCGACGACATCACCAAGGTCGAGCAGCGCGGCCCGTCGGCGGTCACCGTCCAGCTGCTCGCCGCGAGGAACCATGATGACGGACTTCCCACCACCGGCATCAAGACCGGCGACGGAGTTCTTCCTCGTCATTGCGGCGGAAAGGCGAAGAGCGTCCGCGTTGGCCTGGGGCCAGTCGTCGTACTGCCACACCCGGCATCCGCCGAGTGCCGAACCGAGCACGCTCGAGTGCAGGGCAACGGTAATCGTGAGACCGGACCGGTCTCCTGTCGCAATGACGACCCGCTCGTGGCTGAAGTCGGGCATTGTGGTGTTCGCGTTCATGGGCGATGCTCCTCATTGAGTTGTGTCTGCGGATCGCGCAGCTCGATACTGAGTTTGGTCACTCGCGCCCCCGGATGCAAGCCGACGCATCCGGGCATGCGCCATGATGGAATCGAGGTAGGTGACGATGGACGAGCTGCACACCCGAAACGAAGTCGACGAACTCGTCGAGTTGCATCGCAAGAGCCGGAACGGTCAGCGCACGCGGGAGGAGCGCAACGTACCTCTTCCGTGGCAGCAGGGGTATCCCTACGACAGCAAGATGAAGCGCAAGGAGTACGACGAGACCAAGCGTCTTCTCCAAATCGAACTGCTGAAACTACAGTCGTGGGTGAAGAGCTCGGGGCAGAAGATCGCGATTCTTTTCGAAGGGCGCGATGCCGCAGGCAAGGGCGGCACGATCAAGCGGTTCATGGAGCATCTCAACCCTCGCGGTGCCCGCATCGTCGCGCTCGGCATACCGACGGACCGCGAGAAATCGCAGTGGTACTTCCAGCGATACGTGGAGCACCTGCCGGCCGCGGGAGACATCGTGTTTTTCGACCGATCCTGGTACAACAGGGCGGGCGTCGAACGTGTCATGGGCTACTGCACACCCGAGCAGTACCTCGAGTTCATGCGTTCGGCACCGGAGTTCGAACGGATGCTGATCGACAGCGGGATTCACCTCATGAAGTTCTGGTTCTCGGTTTCAGAACTCGAACAGGCGGCACGCTTCGCTGCGCGCTCCAAGGACCCTCTGAAGCAGTGGAAGCTCTCTCCGACCGACCTCGCCAGCCGTGACAAGTGGCAGGCGTACACGGAGGCGAAAGAGGCGATGTTCTTCTACACCGACAGCCGACACGCACCCTGGACCGTCGTGAAATCCAACGACAAGAAGCGCGCCAGAATCGAGACGATGCGCTACGTGCTCAGCCAGTTCGACTACCCGGAGAAAGACGAAGAGGTCGTCGGCAAGGTCGACAGGAAGATCGTCGGAAAGGGCAAGAAGATCCTGGAGGAGGGTGAGAGCGCGACGCGGCTCTTTCCGACACTGTAACCACCGTCACGGGAATTCGATCGTGCTGCCGCGCCCTCCGGCCCCGCGTCTCACGCGAACGCGCTCCGGCAGCCGCTCCTGCATGCTCGGGACGTGGGAGATGACCCCGATCGTGCGCCCTCCGGTCTGGAGGTCGGAGAGCGTCTGCATCGCAAGCTCGAGAACGTCCGCATCCAGCGCCCCGAAGCCCTCGTCGATGAACAGCGTGTCGAGCTGCACGCCTCCAGCTTCCTGTTGCACGACATCGGCCAGCCCGAGCGCGAGCGCGAGCGATGTGAGGAAGGTCTCGCCCCCGGAGAGCGACTGCACGGTTCTGGAAATGCCCGTGTAGTCGTCTCGCACGATGATGCCGAGACCGCCCCGTCGTCCTCGATCCTCTCCCGCGTCATCGTGTTCGAGCTGATAGCGGCCCTGCGTCATCGTTTCGAGACGCAGATTCGCGGCGTCCAGAATCGATTCGAGCCCCGCTGCGAGCACGTAGGTCTCCAGACGCATGCGCTGCACGTTCGGGCCTCTGCCGTCGAGCGATTGCGCCAGTCTGGTGAGCGCGTGCGCTCGTTCGCCGAGCGACTCGAGCTCCTCACGCAGCCGCAGCGAAGCGTCGCACTCTCGCGCGATCGTCGATATGACCTGGTCGGCGGAAGCCACCGCTCCCACGGCCGCGGAGTGCGCGCTCTCGGTCAGCGACTCCTGCTCTTCCAGGGCAGCGAGATCAGGCATCCCGTCGGCCGTGCGTTGCTGAATCGACGTGATGGCGTCGCGTTCCAGAATCGCTCGCACTCGCGTGAACGCGCTCTCGTGCTCGCGAATCCGTTCTTCGAGCCGTTCTCGCTCCTGGCGAGCAAGATGGGCAGCTCGCAGGCCCTCTTCACTCCGGTCACCGAGTACTGCGGACAGCGCAGCCGCCGAGCGCTCCTCCGATTCCTGAGCATCCAGCACACGTTGGCGCGAATCCTGGACGGCGATGGTGCGCTGCAGCTCCTGATCGAGCTCGGACTTGCGTGCCGCCGCGCTCTTCGCCTCGCCTATCGCGGAGCGGATGCGAGACTCGGCATCTCGCACGGCCTTCGTGGCCGCATCCCGTTCGGAGACCAGCCGAGTTATGCGTTCGCCGAGCTCTTCCGTCTGTTCGTGCAAGGCATTCAGCTCTGCGTGCAAAGCGCTCAGCCGCTCCAGCGCCCTGGGGAGCTCACGTTCGGCATCTTCGGCTGTGCGCAGCGCAAGGTCGCTCCTGCGCACGGCTTCCAGGAGATCGGCCTCCGCTGCGTTTCCGAGTGCTTCGCGGAGGCGATCGAGGGAGGCATGAGACTCGCGCTCCTGCTCCTTCGCGGTGTCGCAGGCGAGCGCGGCATCCCGCTCGGCGGTTCTGGCAGCGTCGACGTCCTGCTCCGTGACGACTCCGGTTGTTCCGTCAGTGCTCGTTGCCGGGTTCGGATGGTCTTCCGCTCCGCAGACCGGGCAGGGGATGCCGTGCTCGAGCTCCTGCGCCAGGCGAGCAGCAGTGTCGTCGAGCATCGCCCGCAGCGTTTCCTCCGCTCGACGTGACGCCTCCGACTTCCTCTGCAGCGCCGTCCGCAGCTGCTCCGACAACGTGGCGTGCGTCGTTTCGGCTTGCGTCTGCCGCTCGAACAGGTCGATACGTTCGTGAGCCGTCGCAGCGGCGAGCCGACGTGCCGGCAGTTCCGCAGATTCCGTGCGCAACGCGTCGATACGAGTTTGCAGTTCGGTCTGCTGCTCAGGAATCGCACTGCTGCGTTCGCGGAGCGAAGCGCGCAGGTCATTCACCTCCCGTTGCTCCTCGACAGCATCACGTTCGGCCTCGGCCAGTCGGGGGAGTTGCTCTTCAAGTGCCAGGGCGTCTTGTACGTGGGTCAATTGCTCGCGTAGCGAGTGAACGGCAGTTGCCACTTCGCGATCGTCGATGTCCTGCAGCTCCGCCTCGGACTCCGCTGACGCGAGCTGCTGTTGTGCGTCGCTCAGGGCCCGCTCAGCTGCATCCTTGGCGGTGACGTTCGGCCAGAGCTCGAGTGCCCAGTTCGCCAGTGCGAGCCGCCGATTGTCCTCCGCGACCGGTTCCGCGGCACGCTCGAGTTTCGAAAGCTCCTCGCGGGCAGTGTCGCGCTCGCGGATGTCGGACATCAGGGTGCGGGCCGCATTCGCGGCTGCAGCAGCTGCATCCCGTTCGTTCCTCTTCTCCTGCGCGCGCGCTTGTCGCTGTTCGCGGGTGCCTTCCGCTCGAGACTTCGCTGCCCCGGGAGTCGTGACCGGATCGCGCTCTTCACGATCGCCGTCTTCTTCGAGCTCCCGCAGCGCTTCCTGCGCTCGGGTCGTGCCCGCTGCGATCTCTTGCTCGAGCTGATCTATGCGCCCGGTTGCGTCGCGTGCCTCCTCGGCTATCGACGCCGTGAGCTCCCCGAATCGCTGTGTTCCGAACAGGCGTCGAAGGATGTCGGTGCGATCTTCCGAGTTCGCCTGCAGAAACTCTGCGAAGCGACCCTGCGCGAGCAGAATCGTCTGCTGGAACTGCTCCGCGTTCAACCCGACGATCTCCTCGATGCGAGCTGCAGTGTCGCGGTATGCGGTTGCGAGCGTTCGCCAGCCGCCGCCGTCGGCGAGGTCGAGCGCGACTTCCGCTCGTGAGCGTGTGAATCCCTCCCCTCGCTGCTTGGGGCGCTCGTACTCGGGGGAGCGGCGAATGCGGTAGCGGTCGCCACCGACTTCGAATTCCAGCTCGACCCGAGTTGCGGTTCGCGGTTGCGCAAAGTCGCTGCGGAGGCTCTTTTTCTTGCCGCTCACACCGTCATAGCGGGGAACCGCGTCGTAGAGAGCGAACACGATGGCATCCAGGATCGACGATTTTCCTGATCCCGTCGGCCCGCCGATCAAGTAGACACCGGTGTCGGTGAACTCGGTGAAGTCGATCGTGTGGAGGCCGGCGAACGGGCCGAAGCCCTCGACCGTCAGCTGCTGGATTCTCATGACTCCGCCTTCTGCTGCAGGAGGGTCATGGCCTCGGTGATGATGCTCAGTTCGGTCGTCGACATCGGCTCGTGCTGCCGCACGTCACGCAGAAATCCTTCGACGACCTGCAGGTCGGTTCGCCGCTGCACCCGCTCGCGGTAGCTCCTGTGCGAAGCCTCGGTCTCCCGAGGACGCAGTTCCACGTGGGCGCAGTGCGGCCACCGCTCTCGCAGCCGACGCATCGGCTCGAGCGGTCGCCGGTCATCCGTGAGTACTGCTCGAACCCAGTGCTGTTCTGTTCCGACCAATGAGTCGTCGACGAGGAGATCGTCGAGGTTTCCCGTCACGGTCGTGAGCGGGCGTTCGACGGTGAAGCCGAGCCACTCGATGCTTTCGACGCCTGCCGGGCCGAGATCGATGAGCCAACCGCCTCGCTCCCGGGAGCGCTCGCCGAACGAGTAGTGCAGAGGAGCCCCCGAGTATCTGACGTTGTCGAGGATGCGCTGCCGGGAGTGGATATGACCGAGAGCGACGTAATCCACACCGCTGAAGTGCTGTGCCGAAACCATGCTCTTTCCGCCAACCGTGATGTCGCGGGGCGCGTCGTCCTCGATCGTCTCGCCGGTCGGCGTCGTGCCGACGAAGCAGTGTGACAGTACGACGCTTCTTGCCGGGTTGGCCGCAAGCGAAGAGCGAACGCCCCGCATCGCCCAGCGCAGTGTCCCGTCAGCGGTGCCGAGCGACGGATCATCGTGATTCACACGGAGCGCATTCGGCTCGAGATACGGGATGCCGAAAACGTGCACGGGGCCGTGCTCGTCTTCGAGAACGACGGGGTCCGCCGGCCACTCCGTCAAGATGTGTGTTCCTGAGCTTGCGACGAGAGGAGCGAGGAACCCGAGCCGGGCGGCGGAATCGTGGTTCCCTGATGTCGCGACGATGATCGCTCCTGCATCCCGGATGCCCTGCAGCGCTTCGGTCAGCAGCGTGAAGTGGTGAGCGGCCGGGGTCGAGAGATCGAAGACATCACCTGCGATGAGCACGACGTCGACCTCGTGCTCGACGACGAGGTCAGCGACCTCTTCGAGCGTTCTGCGCAGGTGATCCGTCGTGTCGAATCCGTGGAACGTGCGGCCGACGTGCCAGTCGGACGTGTGCAGCAATCTCATACACTTACGGTAGTAGCCGCCCCCGACACCGCGAGTGTTGAACATGGCGGTCGGGGAATATGCGCGCCGTTCGCACTGTTATAATTGCAGTCAGCACACCGACCGAAGCGGCCCGCGCCGCGTAAGCCCCGCTGCCCAGGGCAAGAAAGGCCGCTCGTGATCGTACCGCTCGTCATCAGTGCACTCTTGGCGCTGATCACGAGTCCGCTCTCGAAGCGAATGGGCCGCTGGGTCTTCCTCATTCCGGCGATCGCGAGCACAGCGGGTTTCGTATGGTTCGCTTCGCTCGCACCGCGAGTGTGGTCGGGTGACGCGCTCGTCGAGACGGTGACGTGGATACCGTCACTGGGTATCGACTTCGGCTTCAGACTCGGGAGCCTGCAGCTGCTCCTTGCGCTTGTCGTCACCGGCGTCGGCGCTATGATTCTGGCCTACTCCGTCTGGTACTTCGAGACGCGCACGCTGAAAGCAAGGACGGTCGGCCTGCTTACCGGTTTCGCGGGCTCGATGCTGGCACTCGTGCTCGCCGACGACATCATCGTGCTCGTCATCGCGTGGGAGCTCACGACCGTCTTCAGCTACTTGCTGGTCGGCCTGAACCACTCATCGCGACGCAATAGAAGTGCCGCCCAGACCGCGCTTATCGTCACCACTGCGGGTGGTCTTTCCATGCTCGTCGGAGCGCTGATTCTGGGCTCGGAATCGGGTACATACTCGCTCGCCGGCATCCTCGCGAACCCTCCCGAGGGCATTCTTGCAGCGACCGCGGTGATGCTGCTGCTCGTCGGCGCACTCACGAAGTCCGCGAACTTCCCCTTCCACTTCTGGCTGCCCGGTGCCATGGCGGCCCCGACACCCGTCAGCGCATTTCTGCACGCGGCCGCCATGGTGAAGGCCGGTATCTACCTCGCGGCGGCGCTCGTTCCCGCCTTCGCCGGGGTCCCGCTCTTCCGCCCGGTGTTGATTCTGCTCGGTGTCACGACCATGATCATCGGCGCGTGGCGAGCACTCTCGCAGACCGATATCAAAGTCCTGCTCGCGCACGGAACCGTGAGCCAGCTCGGGCTCCTCATGACCGTCGTCGGCATCGGTACGAAAGCTTCTCTTCTCGGTGGTCTCGCACTGCTTGCGGCGCACGCGATGTTCAAGGCCGCGCTGTTCATGGTGGTCGGCATCGTCGACAAGCAATACGGAACGCGAGACCTCGATAAGCTGGGCGCCGTCGCACGAGAGAGACCCATGCTCGCCGTTGCCGCGGTGCTCGCGGCGGCCGCTATGGCTGGTATTCCGCCCACCTTCGCTTTCACTGCGAAAGAAGTCGGACTCGAGGCCGCTTGGGAGGCAATAGGGCTGGCCGCGATTCCCGACTGGCTGGGGCTGTTCGCGTTCGCGGGCATCATCATCGGCTCGATCGGGACGGTTGCGTACACACTGCGCTTCATCGTCGGCACGTTCATCTCGGTCGGCAGCTCGGCCGAGCAGGCGCGTGCCGAGGCGCCCGCCCTCAGAACGGGCCCCCGCTCTCATCTCGTCGGCCTGTTCCCGCTCTCGCTCGCACTGCTGGGTCTTGCCGGGGGGTTCTTGGGCGACGGCATCACTTCGGCCCTGCACGGCACGTTCGCGGATGCCGCAGACGGCCACGAGACGTACCTTGCGCTCTGGCACGGATTCACACCCGCGCTGGCAGGATCGGTCTTCGCGATCTTCGGTGGCGCCATCGCCTGGTTCGTGCTGGGTCGTCGAACGAACGATCCTGAGGAACCGAGGTTCTCGGCGGGCGCCGTCTATGCCGCGTTCATGCGTGATCTCGACCGCATGGCCGTCGAAGTCACGGGTCGTACGCAGAGCGGTTCGCTGCCGATCCACATCAGCACCATCATCGTCACCCTGCTCGTCCTCATGCTGGGCGGGCTCATGTTCACGTCGTTCGCGTTCCCGGAGACCGTCTTCGCCGACTCCATCGGCCAGGCCGTCGTCGGCATCGCGATCAGCGTCTGCGCCGTCATCGCCGCGAACACGCGAGGTCGTCTGAAGACGTTCATGCTGCTCGGCGCTGTCGGCTACGGGACGGCGCTCATGTTCCTGCTGCACGGCGCCCCCGACCTTGCCCTCACGCAGGTGCTCGCGGAGACGGTCATGCTCGTCTTGCTCGTGCTCGTGCTGCGGCACCTGCCGAAGTACTTCACGAACCGGCCGCTCAAGGGTGCGCGGTGGCTGCGCGCCCTGATCGCCGTTGTCGGTGGTCTCATGGCCGCGATCGTAACGTTGCTGGCGATCGGCGCCCGCTCCGAGCGCCCGATCAGCGACCGCTTCTACGAGATGGCGTACGAGTTCGGGTACGGGCAGAACATCGTGAACGTCACCCTCGTCGACATCCGCGCCTGGGACACCGTCGGCGAGATCTCGGTGCTGCTCGCCGCGGCAACCGGTGTTGCGAGCCTGATCTTCCTGCGTACGCGGGTCGTCGACCCTACGGGGACGCTCAAGGGTCGTCGTGGACGCCCGGCTCCCGTCGAATCGACGAGCACGAGCTGGCTGCGTGCCGGGGGAGCGATCGACATGCACGCTCGTGCTCCCATGCTCGAGATGATGACGAGACTGCTCTTCCCGGTGATGCTGGTCGTCTCCGTATATCTGCTCTTCGCGGGTCACAACGACCCGGGCGGAGGATTCATCGCCGGAATGGTCGCGGGAATAGCACTGTGCGTGCGCTATCTCGCGGCCGGTGCGCTCGAACTCGCGGACGCGGCACCGATCGACGCGGGGAAGCTGCTCGGCGGCGGTATCGCACTCGCTGCTCTGACACTCATTGCTCCCGTGTTCTTCGGCGGCAGCGTCGGCCAGTCGTACGACGCATACGTCACGGTGTGGGGGATGGGCGAGATTCACCTCGTCACGAGCCTGCTGTTCGACGTCGGCGTCTACCTCGTTGTCGTCGGCACCGTACTCGACTTCATTCGCAGCCTCGGCTCCGGCATCGACGCGCACTGGCGCAACGACCAGACCCCGGTTCCCTCGGCGCACTCCGATCGCACGCTGCCGATGTCTGCGAACACGCGCTGGCAAGGAGGTGGGCGATGACCGCGAGCCTCTTCCTCGTGATAGCGGGAGCCGTGCTGGTTGCGGCGGGCCTCTATCTGTTCCTCGAACGCTCCCTCATGCGCATCCTGGCCGGTCTGCTCCTGGCGGGCAACGGCGTCAACCTGCTCTTCATGGCCGTCAGCGGCCCCGCACGGCTGGCGCCGTTCGTCGAGGATGCCACGGAGCAGTCTGCCATCTCCGATCCGCTGCCTCAGGCGATGGTGCTGACCGCGATCGTTATTTCTCTCGCGACCTGCGTATTCCTGCTGGCGCTGTCGTATCGTTCGTTCCAGCTCGACGGGCACGACGAGGTCGCGGACGACATCGAAGACGCCATCGTCCGCCGTCGTGCCGAGGCCGACCTCACCTCCGCAACGTTCGACGAGGCGGAAGAGGGCGTCGACCACGACACGGATCTCGCGGAAGCGGAAGCGGAAGCGCAAGCGGCTGCAGCGGAGGCGGAACAGCACGGGGACGCGGGAGCCGGCAACACGGATGAAGAGGAGGGCGCGCGATGATCGAAGTCAACCAGCTGCTCCCCCTTCCCGTGCTGCTCCCGCTGATAGGAGCCGGGTTCGCGCTCGCCTTCGGCAGGGTGCGCAGCGCACAGCGGCTGATCTCCTCGGTGACTCTGACGCTCGTGCTGATCGTCGCGGGCATCCTGCTCTGGGTTGCCGACTCCGAAGGTGCGCAGGTGCTGTGGCTCGGTGCCTGGCCGGAAGGTCTCGGCATCATGCTGGTCGCCGACCGCTTATCGGTGCTCATGCTCGTCGTGTCATCGATCGTGACCCTCTCGGTGCTGGTATTCGCCGCGCGAAGCGACATGGACGAGGGGCGTGAGAAGGCGCCGGTATCGATCTTCCATCCGACCTACCTAGTGCTGACGGCCGGAATTTCGAACGCCTTCCTCTCCGGTGACCTGTTCAACCTCTTCGTGGGCTTCGAGATGCTGTTGTTCGCCTCCTACGTGCTATTGACGCTCGGCGCGCCCCGCGAACGTGTACGATCGGGCTCCACCTACGTTGTCGTCAGCCTCTTCTCGAGCATTCTCTTCCTATTGGCGATCGTCTTCGTCTACGGAGCGGCGGGCACCGTGAACTTCGCCCAACTAGCCGAGCGATTACCGCAGCTCGACCCGGGCGTGCAGCTCGTCATTCAATTGATGCTGCTCGTCGTCTTCGGCATCAAAGCGGCGGTCTTCCCACTCTCCGCGTGGCTTCCCGACTCTTATCCGACGGCCCCCGCGTCCGTGACCGCAGTGTTCGCGGGTCTGCTGACGAAAGTGGGAATCTACGCGATCATTCGTGTGCAGACGCTCTTCTTCCCGCATTCGCCGTTGACGGATCCACTCCTCTGGATAGCGCTCGCGACGATGGTGATCGGCATTCTCGGTGCACTCGCGCAGAACGAGATCAAACGTCTGCTGTCCTTCACACTCATCAGTCATATCGGCTACATGCTGTTCGGTATCGCGCTCTCGAGCGAGGCCGGGCTGGGCGCAGCCATCTTCTATGTCGCCCACCACATCTTCATCCAGACCGCGATGTTCCTCGTGGCGGCGCTGATCGAACGAGCGGGAGGGTCGACACGGCTCGACAGGCTCGGCGGGCTCGCTTCGAACACCATCCTCGCTGTCATGTTCTTCATTCCGGCCTTGAACCTGGGAGGCGTGCCGCCGTTCAGCGGCTTCCTCGGCAAGGTCGCGCTGATCGAAGCCGGCGTCACGCTCGACACGTGGGTCATCTGGATCGTGATCGGCGGTGCCATCGTCACGAGCCTGCTGACGCTCATGGCCGTTCTGCGTATCTGGAACATGGCCTTCTGGCGACCGCTCCCGGAGGACGCGGAGGCACCGAACCGCAGACTGCCCGTCGACTGGCTGTTCTCCGCGGGCGCGCTCGTCGGCGTCACGGTTGGGATCACCTTCCTCGCCGGCCCTATCATCGAGTTCACGGAACGCGCAGCAGCCGACATTTTCGCGGACGCGTACCTCACAGCGGTTGCCGATGCGATTAGGGCGGTGGGTCTGTAATGTCGGAGCGTAGAAAGAACTTCCGGTTCTCGTTCCTCATGACGGCCGGCCTCGTCGTCGTGTGGCTACTGCTCGTGGGTGAGTTCACGGTCGGAGCCGTCGTCTTCGGAGTCGTCGTCGCCGCCGGAGTGCAGTTGGTGTTCCCGATGCCGGAGATACCGCAGATGGCGAGGATGCGTCCCATTCAGACCGTGTGGCTCATACTCACGACGCTCTGGGGGCTCGTGAGGGCATCCGCCATCGTCTCCTATCAGGTGCTCGCCTGGTGGCGTCCGACGACGAATTCGATCATCGCCGTCGACCTGCGCAGCAGCGACTCCTTCACGAGCACGCTCACGGCCGTGCTCGTGACGCTCGTGCCCGGTTCGGTCGTGCTGGAGCTCCGCGGCGGTCGTGCGCTCGTGCACGTCTTCGACACACCTGACGAAGAGGCGGTCGAAGCCGCCCGGCAGAACGTGCTCGCGCAAGAGCGGTTGGCGTTGCTCGCGTTCGGTACAAAGGAAGAGGTTGAGCGGATTCGCCAGGAGCGTCGTCAGCGATTCAACTGGAAGGGGCGCACAAAGTGATCATCGCACTCACTATCGCCGGCGCCTTCATCGCCGCCGCTCTCGTTCTATGCCTCGTACGACTCGTACAGGGCCCCGGCGCCGTCGACCGTGTGGTGGCGACCGACGTGCTGCTGTCGTTGCTCGTTGCGGCGCTCGCGATCGAAGCTGCCATCAATCAACACATGCACACCATTCCGCTCATGGTCATCACATCGATGCTGGCGTTCTCGAGCACCGTTGCGATGGCTCGGTTCGTCGCTGTGCGTAATGACCTCGTCGGTCGCGAGCGGGAGGATCTCTATCCGGGAGCTGTAGAGAAGACGGGACCCATCGATGTCGTAGCGCCCGAAGAGAGCGGGGAGGACAATTCATGAGCACGGAAGACTGGCTCAATCTCGCTGGCGGAATCTGCATTGCCCTCGGATCTCTGCTGGGACTCGTGGCGGCAGTCGGTCTCGTGCGGCTACCCGACTCTCTGAATAGAATGCACGCTGCGTCGAAGCCCCAATCGTTGGGAATCGTCATCATCTGCATAGGGCTGGGATTGATTCTGCGCGAGCCCGTCGCATGGTCGATGCTCGCGCTCGTAGCGGTGCTGCAGCTGCTCACGACCCCGACCGCATCGCAGATGATCTCGCGCAGCGCCTATCGAACCGGACAGTATCGCCGTGACCTGCAGTTCGCCGACGAGAGCGAGGAAGACGCGAGCCGAAGCGAGCATCGCGGGTTATAGTGGAGGCTAAAATCACATACAGGCCGTAGCAGCCGATGCGGAAGAGTTCGTCTCAGACGAGCACCGAAGGAGCATGCGTCCCCGCTAACCTCTCAGGTCACAGGACCGCATCAGGCAGGCCACTCTGGAGCGCGTCGTACCGTGGCACGTGACTGAGGGGGACTCCGAAATACAGGAGGACCGTTGAAGCACAAGACACCGCTCGCATCCGTGCATGAACGCTTGGGTGCGACCTTCACCGATTTCGCCGGCTGGGACATGCCGCTGAAGTACGGGTCGGAGCTCGCCGAACACGAGGCCGTTCGCACCTCGGCCGGCATCTTCGACCTCTCGCACATGGGCGAGATCCGTGTAGCAGGCGCCGATGCGGGCGCATTCCTTGATTTTGCACTCGCAGGCAAGCTGTCATCGATCAGTGTCGGCCGTGCGAAGTACTCGCTCATGCTGAACGACTCGGGTGGCATCGTGGACGACGTCATCGTGTACCGACTCGGCGAGACGAACTTCCTCGTCGTCGCGAACGCCGGTAACCGCGCCGCCGTCCTGGACGCACTGCAGACCCGGTCATCGAGCTTCGACGTGACCGTGACCGACGAGTCGGAAGACACGGCGCTGATTGCGGTCCAGGGCCCGAACTCGCAGGCGATCATCGAAGCTGCCGGCATCGAATCGGAGCCACTCGACTCGCTGCGTTACTACAGGGTCGTAGAGGCCATTTTCGAGGGCGAGGATCTGCTCATCGCGCGCACCGGCTACACGGGAGAAGACGGCTTCGAACTGTACATACCGGCACACGCCGCCGAATCGCTGTGGGAGACGCTCGAGCGGGTGGGAGAACAGTACGGACTCCGCCCGTGCGGTCTTGCAGCACGCGACACGCTCCGTCTGGAGGCAGGCATGCCGCTCTACGGGAACGAGCTGACGACCGATCGTCTACCGGAACAGGCGGGGCTAGGGAAAATCGTAGCGCTGAGCAAGGATGGCGACTTCGTCGGCCGCACAGCGGTCGAGCGGGGTCCTGAGCAGGACGCTCCCGTGCTGATCGGCTTGACGGCTGAGGGCCGGCGCGCAGGTCGCTCCGGTTACGAAGTCTACGAAGGAGACACCCTCGTCGGCGTTGTCACCTCGGGGGCGCTCTCGCCCACACTCGGCCATCCCATCGCAATGGCCTATGTTGCTCCGGCATCCGCTGAGAGCTCTGAACTCGCGATCGACGTGCGCGGCAAGCGCATCCCGGCCGCAGCAACCAACTTCCCCTTCTACAAGCGAAAGGCATAACCATGGCTGAGCTCAAGTACACACCCGACCACGAGTGGTTCCGATTCGAAGGCGATGTCGCAACGGTCGGCATCACCGACTACGCGCAGAACGCTCTCGGTGACGTCGTCTACGTCGACCTGCCGGAAGTCGGCAGTACATTCTCCGGCGGAGAAGCGATCGGCGAGATCGAATCGACGAAATCGGTTGGTGAATTGTTCGCACCTGCGGCAGGCGAAGTCGTTGCCGTGAACGAGACCGTTGCCGACGATCCGACACTGGTGAACTCCTCCCCGACGGGCGACGGCTGGCTCGTGCAGCTACGCTTCACCGAAGAGCCCGAACTCATCGACGAGGTCGCGTACGGGGAGCTGACTTCCTGATGCGGGGCTTTGCAGAGCGCCACATCGGCATCGACGATGCGGCGCGGCGGACGATGCTGTCCGCGGTCGGTTACGAATCGCTCGACGCGCTCATGTCGGTTGCGGTTCCGGAAGGCATTCAGCAGGACACCCCGTTCACCGCACCCGTGTCGGAGCGTGCCGCCCTTGCGGAGCTCCGCGAGATCGCCGCGCAGAACACGGTCCGCCGCTCGGCGATCGGGTTCGGCTACCACGGCACGATCACACCCAGCGCGATCCGCAGGGGCATTCTCGAGAACCCGTCCTGGTATACGGCCTACACGCCGTACCAGCCGGAGATCTCGCAGGGCCGCCTGGAAGCCCTGCTGAACTTCCAGACCATGGTCTCCGACCTGACGGGGCTCGACACCGCGAACGCGTCGATGCTCGACGAGGGCACGGCCGTCGTCGAGGCCATGCTGCTCGCGCGTCGCGCCGTGAAGCGCGGCGGTGACGTGTTCCTCGTCGACGAGAATGCCCTGCCCCAGACCAAAGCGCTGCTGCGGCTCCGCGCAGAGGCGGTCGGCATCCGGCTGCGCGAGGCGGATCTCCGGGGTGACGTCGATCTGGACGGCATCTTCGGCGCATTCGTGCAGTATCCGGGAGCTTCCGGGGAGATCTGGAACCCCGCGCCACTCATCGAGCGGGTGCACGAGGCGGGCGGCAAAGCCGTTGTCGCCGCGGACCTGCTCGCTCTCGCCCTCATCACGAGCCCGGGTGAGCTCGGCGCGGACATCGCGGTCGGTTCGAGCCAGCGTTTCGGGGTTCCCATGGGCTTCGGCGGTCCGCACGCGGGCTACATCGCCGTGCGCAAGGGGCTCGAGCGACAGCTGCCGGGTCGTCTCGTCGGCGTCTCCCAGGACGCGCACGGGATGCCCGCCTACCGTCTCACGCTGCAGACGCGTGAGCAGCACATCCGCCGCGAGAAGGCGACCAGCAACATCTGCACCGCGCAGGTGCTGCTCGCCGTCATGGCATCGATGTATGCCGTGTATCACGGGCCGGAGGGGATTCGCCGGATCGCGGAAGCCGTGCACGAGAGCGCTCGTGAAGTTGCGGGCGCGCTCCGCGCCGCCGGGTACACGCTCAAGAGCGAGAGCTTCTTCGATACGATGCGATTCGGCGCTCCCGGTCGCGCGGAGCAGCTCGCAGCGTCTGCTCGCGACAGGGGAGTGCTCGTGCATGCGCTCGACGCGGACACCATCCAGGTGTCGCTCGACGAGGAATGGGCCGACACGGGAGTTTCGGAACTGCTCGATGCTCTCGGCCTGGTCGCCTCGGATGCCGCAGGCACGCTGGGTGAAATGGAGCGCGAAAGCGACTTCATGACCCACGAGGCGTTCAACTCGGTGCGTAGCGAAACCGCGCTTATGCGTTACATGCGACGTCTCGCCGACAAGGACTACGCGCTCGATCGCGGCATGATTCCGCTCGGCTCCTGCACTATGAAGCTGAATGCGGCGACCGAGATGGAGGCAATCACCTGGCCCGAGTTCGGCAGCATTCACCCGTATGCACCGCTCGAGGATGCCGCCGGCACGCTTTCGCTCATCGATCAGCTCGGCGGCTGGCTGGCAACCCTGACCGGGTACGACACCGTCTCACTGCAGCCCAACGCAGGCAGCCAGGGTGAGCTCGCGGGCCTGCTCGCTATCCGCGGGTACCATCGTTCACGAGGTGATGAGCACCGCGACCTCTGTTTGATCCCGGCGTCCGCGCACGGCACGAACGCGGCCTCGGCCGTTCTCGCGGGCCTCCGTGTCGCGGTCGTGGCGACCGACGACGACGGCAATGTCGACCTGGAGGACCTGCACGCGAAGATCGATGCGAACCGCGAATCCCTCGCTGCGCTCATGATCACGTACCCCTCGACGCACGGCGTCTACGAGGAGCATGTTCGTCAGGTCTGCGACGCGGTGCACGAGGCCGGCGGTCAGGTCTACATCGACGGCGCGAACCTCAACGCACTGCTGGGGCACGCGACCTTCGGCGACATCGGCGGCGACGTTTCGCACCTGAACCTCCACAAGACCTTCTGCATCCCGCACGGAGGAGGAGGCCCCGGTGTCGGTCCAGTTGCAGCGAAATCGCACCTCGCTCCCTTCCTGCCCAGGGATCCCCGAGAGGCGCCGCTAGTTGTGGATGGCGTCACGATGGGCGACCTGCCCGTCTCGGCGGCACCGTTCGGGTCGGCATCCGTCCTCCCCATCTCGTGGGCGTACGTCCGCATGATGGGCGGTTCCGGCCTGACCGAAGCGACCGGCGCGGCAGTGCTCGCGGCGAACTACGTCGCGTCGAGGCTGGCCGAGCACTTCCCGGTGCTCTACACGGGGAACGAGGGACTCGTCGCGCACGAATGCATCCTGGATCTGCGGCCGCTCAAGGAGGCGACCGGCATCTCGAACGACGATGTCGCGAAGCGTCTCGTGGATTACGGATTCCACGCACCGACCATGTCCTTCCCCGTAGCGGGCACGCTCATGGTCGAACCGACCGAATCCGAGGACATCGGCGAGCTCGATCGCTTCATCGATGCGATGATCGCGATCAAGCAGGAAGCCGACAGAGTCGGCGCGGGGGAGTGGCCCGCCGACGATAATCCGCTCGTCAACGCGCCGCACACCTCCGAGACGATCGTCGGCGAGTGGAAGCATCCGTACGTTCGTTCGCTCGCGGTCTTCCCGGGCTCGGGCACGGGAGCGAACCGTCAGTCACAGCGCAAGTACTGGCCTCCGGTCGGCCGCGTCGACCAGGCATACGGTGACCGCAATCTCGTGTGCGCCTGCCCGCCGCCGTCTGCCTTCGAGTAGGCTGACCTGCTCACACTCGAATAGCTGACTCCATCGCTCGTGCCAACTTCTCGGTCTCCTGGCGTTGAGAGCGCGCTTTCACGGCGTGTCATCGCCCAGCGACCGAGAAGTTGGCGCGCAGCACGGGGATGCGTGCGTCGTGCGTTGCAGCGGTGGTTGGCAGCAGAGAACCAGGTGCATCGAGAGGCGGCGTTAGGTTGCAGAATCGGCAAATAACGCCGCCTCTCAGTGCGTATCCGAATTAGCGCCGTTTTTCGAGTCGTTTCGGAGAAGCGGCGTGGGTTGGCGAGCCTGCCGCTGTCGACCGTGCTGGATGCTGAGTGCGTCTATATGACCTGCTCGCGCACTCCCGTCACATGATGAACCCGCCGAGACAGCAAGACGCGCCGAGAGGCGGCGTTGGGTGCCAGAATCGGCAAATAACGCCGCTGCTCAGTGCGAAACCTGCATAGTGCCGCTTTTCGAGAGCGTCTCTGTCCCGCGGGGCGTGGGCTAGCCGTTGGGTAGCGGCAGAAGGTGCGCGACGAGCGGATAGCCGACGAACACAATGGCATCGATCAAGAAGTGCGCGATCACGAACGGCCATAGCCTGCCGGTCTTCTGGTAGATCCAACCGAACACGAGCCCCATCACGACGTTGCCGATGAAGCCGCCGAAGCCCTGGTACAGGTGGTAGGAGCCGCGGACGAGGCTCGAGGTCAGGATGATGAGCCACGGCTGGATGCCGAAGCGGCGCATTCGCTCGAACCAGTAGCCGAGCACGATGAACTCCTCGACGAAGGCTGCGCGTGCAGCCGCCAGCAGCAGTATCGGAATCGACCACCAGTACGGAGAACCAGAGCCGGGGTCGATGACCCGGTTCATGCCCGTCCACACCGACGCGAAGTAGAAGGCGATGCCGGGGATGCCGATCAGCGCGACGAGGCCGATACCCAGCAGTATGTCGCGGCCGGGCTTGGTCGCGTCGATGCCGATCTGCCCGAGCCGCGGCTTCGATGCCTGCCACAGCAGCACGATGACCAGCAGGACGGGTGCGAAGGCCAGCACGTGGCCGGTGAACTGGTTGAGGAAGTCGAGCCATTCACGGTCGCTGCGAGCAGGGTTGAGCGCAACCTGCTGCTCGTTCAGCCGGGATTCTCGGGTCAGCGCGTCGAGAATGCTGATGATCGACCACACCGCGCTGGCACCGAGCGAGACGAAGAGCACGGCCGTCATCTCGAGCCCGAGCCGGAGCCGTTTGCCTTTCGGTAGGACGGGCAGGGGAGGGAGCCCGCCTCGCGGTTTGTCGATCACAGGGATTCCCGCGATATGCGCCCGGAGGGAAGGGCGCAAGCAGGGGTCCCCCCGGGCAGCTTGTGCCTGTTCTGGGCGATGACTCGGTATCCGAGTGCGGCCACCGTCCGGATACCGGGCAGCGAAAGCGCGCGGCCCGCCCACGCGGTCGGCAGCGACCGCTGGCCGGCCAGGATGGCCGCGAAGACGTCCGCGCCGGCCCACATTCGCATGGGTTCGCGTGTGTCGATGAGCCATGCGGCGGCGGTGGTGTCCTGCTCGTCGAGACCGAACGATTCGAGGTCGAGGTGCTGGTACGGCACGGCTTTCGGAAACCGCGGAAGAGCATCCTGGAGCCACTGCACCGACGAAGTGCAGAAGGAGCAGTCACCGTCGTAGACCAGCAGTGCGGGAGTCATAGCGACAGTCTAAGAGCTGAGATCAGCAATCTCGTCGGCCCGCTTCGTCAACGATGCGTACAGAAGCGTTCTTCACTCCCCGCTCCACGCGCCGTCAACTTCTCGGTCGCTGGGCGGCGACACGCCGTGAGAACGCCTTCCCATCGTCAGGCGACCGAGAAGTTGACATGGAAGCGGGGGAGAGGGCGTGCGGATGGGGGTGGCAGAGAGGGGGAAGGGCACGAGGCGATGCAGAGGGGAGGCTGCTGCAGGGCACGAGATCGGCGCCTGAGATTGCTACCATGCGCTGGGGAGGTCTACGTGCGAAACAGACAACGGGTGAAGCGACGGTCGTCTGCCATCGTGGCGCTCGCGGCGGTAGGCGCGCTGTTGCTTTCAGCTTGCTCGCAGGGCATCGGTATGAATCGTGTGGCCGAAGGCACGAATCTCCGAATCGGCGTGCTCGACACGGCAACGACCGTGAACGCGCAGGATGCCTCGCTCGGGAATCCTCTCCTGCCCGCTGCGAGCGCAGAGCAGCTCGTGAGCAACTTGATGTACACGCCGATCGCGCTGCGCACCGTGCCGACGGTTACCTTCAACACCGAGTTCATCTCCGTTGACGTCGTAGAGACTGCGCCCCTCACCGTGCGGTACTCGCTCGAAGAGGGCATGGCCTGGAGCGATGCCGTGCCGGCCGATGATGCCGACCTCATCTTGGCCTGGGCAGCGGCATCGGAGCATTTCGCGCCCGAGGGGTTCGAGAGGGAGGAGCACGTCGCGGGAGACGGGAGGCTCGATGTTCCTTCCGGTGCCGCATGGTTCGATTCCGCATGGTCGCCCATGCAATACGGAACGGAGCCTGCGCGGCTCGCCGGCGACAACCGCACGATGGACGTCGAGTACTCGGAGCCGGTGCTGGAGTGGGAACTCGGCATCCGTCAGCTGCTGCCGGCGCACGTCGTAGCGCAGCACGCGTTCGATATCCGGGATCCGATGGTCGCGAAGCACGCCGTGAAGGAGGCGTTCACGACGGGGGACGAGGTCCGCATTGCGGCACTTGCCGATTCATACAGGGACCTGTTCTCCCTCAGCGGCGAGCCGGCAGAGGGTGCACTGGTCAGCAACGGCCCATACATGCTGGAGAGCGTCGATCCCTCTGGCGCGGTGACCCTCAAGCCCAACAAGGAGTACAGGATGGGCAACGGGGCGGTCGCCGAGACCGTGCAGATCGTGCCGTTCGAGAGCACGGGCGAGATGATGAATGCCATCAGCTCCGGGCAGATCGACCTGGCGATTCCCGAGAGCACAGTGCAGAACTGGCAGTCCATCGCCGACATGGATCGGCGCGGGTACCGTGCCCTGAGCGGGAGTTCCGAGTCATTCGTGCGCATCGACTTCAACATCGCAGGCGGTAAGAACGACATGCTGTTCGCCAACAGCGGCGTCCGGCAGGCCTTCCTCTCCGCCATCAGCATCACGGATGTCAATGCCGTCGCGGTCGACTCGATCGAGGGCGTTACGAGCCGTATGACCTGGACGTTCCATCCAAGCCACGAGGAATCATCCGGCGCGGCCGAGACGTCGGGCTTCTCGCAGTTGACGGGGCTCGATGAGGACGACTCGGAGGATCTCCTCGATCGAGCGGCCATTACCGACCGTGACGTGTGCGTGCTGTTCGATCCGCGTGCCGAGCTGCAGGCTATGCAGTTCGAGGTTATGCAGTCGGCCGCGGCGGAACGCGGGTGGACGCTCGAGGACTGCAGTACGGACGACTGGCAGCAGGCGCTCGAGGAACCCGACAGTTGGGATGTCGCGCTGACGACGGATTCCACGAGCGGGCGGAGCTTCGAAGACCTCGCGTCGCGATTCGTCACGGACGGCGAACGCAACTATTCGGGCTACAGCTCTCCGGAGGTTGACAGGCTCGTCGCGACCGCGATGCAGGAGGCGGATGTCTACAACCGCCTTGACGTCCTGATCGAGCTCGAACAGCACCTCGTCGCCGACGTCGTGGGGATGCCGCTCTACCAGGTGCCCGCGATCGCCCTGCACACCGATGCCATTGTGGGGGCCGGGATGACCGATTCGGCTCCGTACATCGGGCAAGATGCTTATGGCTGGGAAATTGGGCGGTAATACCGCAAGCGATGCCCGGATAACACAGAAGATCACCGCTTCGTAACGTTTCCGGATTTCGGACCCAAACCGGGCTTTCTCGGATCTACAGTTGGAGGGTAACTGATCGAGCACAACCACGTGCTCGTACGAATCCAAGGAGGCAAGCCTTGAGCACCCGCTTCAAGAGCAGCCGTAAGTTCAGCGCAACGATCGCCGCTTCGGCGGCGGCTGCGCTCGTTCTCGCAGGCTGCACCACCAATGGCGGCGGTGACGGCGACGACAACGGCGACGACACCACGTCCGGCACTGTCACGATCGCAACCACGAACGCTGCGAACTCGCTGAACGGCGCCACATCCGATCACAACCTGAACACCAACGGGATGATCGACTACATCACCGGTAACGGTTGGGGCAGCAGCGGCCCGGGTACGTTCTTGAACACTCGCGCCAACGCTGACGCCGAGATCGAGAGCAACCGCGACGAGACGAATGGCTCGTTCGAGCTGGTCTCGGAGGACCCGCTGACGGTCGAGTACACGCTCAACGAGAACGCTGTCTGGTCCGACGGAACAGAGATGTCCGTCGACGACATGCTGCTGACGTGGGTCATCAACTCGGGCTGGTTCGCTGGTGAAGACGCAGATGGGGAGCCCGCATCGTACTTCTCACTCGCCGGCTCCACGGCTGGTCTGGACACCACCGACTTCCCGGAGATCGACCGCGAGGCTCGCTCCCTGACGATCACATATGACGAGCCCTACGTTGACTGGGAGCTCGTGAACATGCTCGGCAAGCCGGCGCACGTGTTCGCCGACCAGGTTGACATGACGGCTGAAGAGCTCACGGACTTCTTCACGGACGCTGAGCCCGGCTACAACGAGGACGAGACGCTCGAAGCGATCGGCTCGTTCTTCAACAACGGCTATGCCATCACGGAGATGCCGAGCGACGAGGGACTTCTCGTGGCCGCCGGCCCGTACGTTGTGAGCGACTTCCAGGCGAACGACGGTGGCTACATCGAGTTCAGCGCGAACCCGAACTGGCAGGGCGATGCCCCCGGTGTCGACACGCTCATCATCAGCTTCATCGGTGACGCTTCCACGCAGATCCAGCAGCTGGCGAACGGTGAGGTCGACATCATCGAACCGCAGGCCGACGCCAACACGGTGCAGACGCTCGAGTCGAACGGCGCCGAGATCATCACGGGTGACCAGCTCTCGTACGACCACGTCGACCTGAGCTTCCGCGGCGTCTTCGAGGACGAGCGCATCCGCCAGGCCTTCCTGCACACGATCCCGCGCCAGGCGATCCTGGACTCGATCGTGACGCCGACGAACCCCGAGGCGCAGATTCTGAACTCACAGATGTACGTCCCCTCGAACGGTGACGACTACGTCGCAGCGACTTCGGAGAACGGCTACGAGATGTTCGATGAGCCCGACATTGAGGCGGCTCAGGAACTCCTGAACGGCGAGACCCCTGAAGTCCGAATTCTGTACGCAGCGGACAACCCGAACCGTGTCAACGCGTTCCGCCTCATCCAGCAGAGCGCTGAAGAGGCTGGCTTCGTGATCGTCGACGAGGGTGACCCCGAGTGGTCGCCGCGTCTCGGCTCCGAGGACTACGACGCAGCGATCTTCGGTTGGATCTCGCCCGGTGTCGGCTTCGCCAGCCTGCCGCAGATCTGGCAGACCGGCGGCGGCGGAAACTACAACAACTACAGCAACTCCGACATCGACGCCCTCGTGGACGAGTCGCAGACGCTGATCGAAGACCCGGAGCGCATGCTCGAGATCATGACGGAGATCGACACGATCACCCGTGAAGACGGCTACGGTGTACCGCTCTTCCAGTCGCCGGGTCTGGTTGCCCACAACGGAACCGTTGACGGCATCCTCTACAACCCGAACCAGACCGGTGTAATCCACAACATTCTGGAATGGTCGCTCTAACTCGACAGAGCAGAACCCATCCAGATCGTTGAAATCACACCTTAAGGGTTGACCAAATAGGCACCGGCCATGACCGCGCTTGCGGCATGGCCGGTGCTTTTTTGCACTCTCAACTCTTTTGCGTAATCATGGTGTAGTTTCCCCTGACGACCGGAGTACAACGACGTGTTCGCATACATAACAAGACGCATCCTGGTCTCCATCCTGACCATCGTTGCTGCGTCCTTCCTGATGTATACGCTGACAGCTGTTTCGGGTGATCCCCTAGAAGAGCTGCGCGCATCAAACGCCATCAATAAGGAAGAGTTGATTCAGCGAAGAATCGACCTTCTCAACCTCGATATCCCGCCCGTGCTGCGCTGGTTCCACTGGCTCGGCGGCGTCGGCGGATGTCTCGTACCTTTCGCCTTCGAGTGCACGCTCGGCAACAGCGTGGAGGGCTTCTCAGTAGCGCAGCTGCTGCCGCCGGCTATGGCTTCGACCGTCCGGCTCGTGACGGTAGCGACCGTGCTCGCGATCATCCTCGGTGTCGCCGTGGGCATGATCACGGCGCTGCGGCAGAATTCCGCTTTCGATATATCCATAACGTTCTTGTCGTTCTTCCTCTACTCGTTGCCGTCGTTCCTGATCGCGGTGCTGCTGAAGGAATTCGGAGCGATCGGGTTCAACAACTTCATCGCTCGAGGTGATCCACCCCAAATCGGATTATTCTGGGTCATAGCCATAACGCTGTTATCCGCCATCGTGTGGGCCATGCTGTTAGGCGGGGACGCGAGAAAACGCATCATCACGTTCGTTTCGGCGGGTGTTGCCACGGCCGGCGCACTCATCTACATCAACGTCACGGACTTCTTCCGCGTTCCTCACCTCGGGCCCGTGCTGCTGTTCCTGTTGATCGGGCTCACCGTCGTCGGAATGACTGCGCTGACAGCGAACCTGAAGAACCGCAGGGCACTCCTCGCCGCCGGTATCGCCGGCGCAGTCGCGTACATCTGCTATTTCGCGCTGCAGGGCCTCTTCAACGTCTCCTCCATGTGGACACTGATGATCCTTGCCGTGGGCGCGATCGCGGGCAGCATGCTGATCGGCTGGATCGTGAGCCTCTTCGGACCGGACAAGGGGCAAGTCATTCGTGCGGCGACGTTCACTGGCTTCTTCGCCTCCTCATTCGTCGTCCTCGACCGCTTCATGCAGGCGTGGCCGGCGTACATCAATCACCCACGCATCAATGGTCGCCCCATGGCCACAGCGCAGGCCTCGACGACGGGGTATACGGCAGACATATGGGGCACCGGGCTTGATCAGCTGATGCACTTCCTGCTCCCGACCATTTCACTGACGCTGATCTCGTTCGCCTTCTACACGCGTTTCGCTCGGGCGGGCCTGCTCGAGGTCTTCAACCAGGACTACATCCGTACGGCGCGTGCGAAAGGTCTCAGTGAGCACACGATCGTGATGCGGCACGCGTTCCGCAACATGCTCATTCCTCTCACCACGATCATTGCTGCAGACGTCGGCACTCTCTTGGGAGGAGCGCTCATCACCGAACGAGTCTTTGCGATCGCCGGCATGGGGCGCATGTTCGACGTCGGGCTGCAGAAGCTCGACTTGAATCCGATCATGGGGTACTTCCTCGTTATCGCGATTCTGGCAATCGCGTTCAACTTCATCGCCGACTTGATGTACGCGGTGCTCGATCCGAGAGTGAGGGTGAAGTAATGGCTGAATCAACCAACCTTCCCGTGGAAGAGCAAGTCAAGTCCGAGAACCAATGGACGCTGATCCTCAAGCGCTTCGTCACGAATCCGCTCGCGATGGGATCACTCGTCGTATTCATCGGCATCTGGGTATTCTCGGTCGTCATGGTGGGGCTCGGCCCGATCTCGGGCATCTGGGAGCTCAATCACCGCACGCCGTATCCTCAAGGAGCCCCGAACGGTGCTCCGACACTGGAGCACCCGTTCGGCCAGGACACCATCGGCCAGGACTACTTCGCCATGACTATGAGGGGTATCCAGAATTCGTACCTCGTGATGCTGCTGATCGGCGGAGTCGGAACCGTGATCGGAACCGTCGTCGGTGCCGTTGCAGGCTACTTCCGTGGCTGGATCGATGCTCTGCTCATGCGCATCACCGATGTCTTCATTGTGATCCCGGCGCTCGTCATCGGTGCCGTCGTCGGCCGCATCAGCGGCGACATGGGAATCTGGATTCTCGGCACGCTTCTCGGAGCGTTCTTGTGGATGTCGATCGCGCGACTCGTGCGCGGTGAGTTCCTCACGCTGCGAGAGCGAGAGTTCGTGGACGCGGCGCGTGTCGCTGGAGCATCCGATGCGCGCATCATCTTCAAGCACATCCTGCCGAACGCCGTCGGCGTCGTGATCGTCGCCTCGAGCCTGCTGATGGCAGCTGCGATCCTCACCGAGACTGGCCTCAGCTACCTCGGATACGGTATCCGACCTCCCGAAGTGTCGCTCGGTCGGCTGATCTCCGACAACCAGACCGCGTTCGCGAACCGGCCGTGGTTGTACTGGTGGCCCGCGCTATTCATCGTGACCCCGGCGCTCGCCGTCAACTTCGTCGGAGACGGTTTGCGAGAGGCGTTCGATCCGCGTCAGAAGCGCTTCAGCCGTCGCCGCACGCGCGAGCAGTCGTAGGGACTCCTATGCGATCACTGAAGAGCCAGAACAACAACCGCGAGGGGCATGAGCACCATCGTCGCGATGACAGCGTAGTTCGGTCGCTTGGCGGGTTCGTGAGCGTCGGCATCGGGAGCGGCGTCGCGAACGCGGTCGCGCCAGGTCTCCCAGCGGTCACGAACCAGCGCAGCAGCGTCTCCCGACTCCGTGC
The DNA here is from genome assembly GCF_945915485.1 of uncultured Agrococcus sp. GTDB lineage: Bacteria > Actinomycetota > Actinomycetes > Actinomycetales > Microbacteriaceae > Agrococcus. The sequence goes on along the minus strand of NZ_CAMEFJ010000002.1, from coordinate 46,209 downwards.
CGGGAAGGTCACCGATGCGGACGCCCGAATCCAGTGCCGTGTGCGAGTTCGGCTCCTTCTCGGCGCGCTTCACGGCGCGTCGCGAGGCGAGCTGACCCGGCTGCGGCGCGCAAGCCGCGGCAAACCGACCGAAGGGCGTGAAGATCGTCAGCGAGAACTTCGTGTCGACGTGGGTAACACTCGACCACGGGATCTCGACGGTGCGCAGCGGATTCACGATACGCACCGAATTGTCGGAGACCTCGAGACTCGGTCGCCAGAGACAGAAGTAGATGGTGAGCAGCAGCCACGCGATGCCTACCGCGACAATCGCGTAGCCCTGCAGGCCGTAGGCGTAGAAGCCCATGGCGACGCCGAAGCTCACGACGAAGAATGCGCTGAGCAGCGCCAACCCGCGGTTGGTCCTGGACACGAACGTATTCGAAGTAAAGCCACGAGCCATGCGGATATTCTCGCACGCGGCCGTGCCGCCGCTATGCAGCGAACAGGGCCCACGAGGCCCGTTGGACAAGATGAGGAGAGGGCATGACTGAGGAACGACACCTTGACGCCCCCGCACTGCGAATCACCGACCTGAGCGTCGACTTCGCAGTGGATGGAGTTTGGACACCGGCGGCGAAGAAGATCTCATACGAGATCGGCAGGGGAGAGATCGTCGCGGTGGTCGGCGAGTCGGGGTCGGGGAAGAGTGTGAGCTCCATGGCGATCCTGGATCTGCTGCCGAAGACGGCACGCCTCTCCGGGTCGATTCAGCTGGGCGGCGACGAGCTCATGGGAATGACGAACACGGCGATGCGCAAAGTGCGCGGTAACCGTGTCTCCGCGATCTTCCAAGAGCCCATGACCGCCATGAACCCCGTGTTCACGGTCGGCTTCCAGATCATGGAAGCGCTTCGCCTCCACCGCGCGATGTTGCCTTCGCAGGCGAAAGAGCGTGCGCTCGAGATGCTGAAACTCGTCGAGATGCCCGACCCCGTGAAGGGCTTCAAATCGTACCCGCACCAGCTCTCGGGCGGGCAGCGTCAGCGCGCCATGATCGCCATGGCACTCGCGCTCGATCCGGAGCTGCTCATCGCCGATGAGCCGACGACAGCGCTCGACGTGACGGTGCAGGCGGAAATTCTCGATCTCATGCGCGATCTCAAGGAGCGTCTGGGTTCGGCGGTGCTGCTCATTACGCACGACATGGGCGTTGTCGCAGACCTTGCAGACTGGGTCGTCGTCATGCAGAAGGGAGAGATCGTCGAGCAGAGCGCGGTCGCTGACATCTTCCAGCGCCCCCAGCACCCCTACACGAAGGAGCTCCTGGATGCCGTGCTGAGCCTTGGTGAAGGCGACGACGAGCACGACGAGATCGATCTCACGGCGACGCTCGCGCTCGCCGCCGACGCAGAGGACGAGAAGCTCGCCGAGCGTGTGCGGGCGAACCTCGAGGCCGCGCACGAGGTCGAAGAGCAGGAGCCGGGAGACGAGACGAGAGCGATCCAGATCGGTGAGCCCGTGCTCATGCTGGAGAACGTCTCGATCGAGTACGGCAAGAAGGGCAAGCTGGGCACGTTCAGGGCTGTCGACAGCGTCGATCTATCGATCTACCCCGGCGAGGTGCTCGGGCTCGTGGGCGAGTCGGGTTCCGGGAAGTCGACGATCGGGCGTGTTTCGATCGGTCTCCATCCGATTGCGGAAGGCAAGATCAGAGTGGCGGGCCGGGACCTGACGAAGCCATCGAGGAAGCTGACGAAAGACCTCATGCAGGATGTCGGCATCGTCTTCCAGGATCCGTCCTCGTCGCTGAATCCCCGCCTCCCGATCGGTGAATCGATCGGCGAGCCGCTGATGCTCTCCGGCGCTTTGAAGGGCAAGGCGCTCGACAAACGCGTCGAAGAGCTGCTCGACAGTGTGCGCCTGCCGAAGAACTATCGGAACCGGTACCCTCACGAACTCTCCGGCGGGCAGAAGCAACGTATCGGCATCGCGAGGGCGCTGTCGATGAACCCGAAGCTGCTCGTCGCCGACGAGCCGACTTCGGCGCTCGATGTCTCGGTGCAGGCGACCGTGCTCGATTTGCTGAAGGAACTCCAGCACGAGCTCGGCTTCGCGTGCCTCTTCGTGACGCATGACCTGGCGGTCGTCGACTTCATGTCCGATCGCATCGCGGTGATGCAGCGAGGCAAGATCGTCGAGGTCGGCAACCGTGATGCGATTCTGCGTGCTCCGCAGGATGCGTACACGCAGCGACTCATCGCGGCGATTCCCGTGCCGGACCCGGACAAGCAGCGGTCGCGTCGCGAACTGCGAAAGCAGATCCTCGAAGCAACCTGACACTCCTAGTTGTCCGGGACACTTCTCGGTCTGTGGATGGCGACACGCCCGTATAGCGCGTTCATCCCATGTATAGACCGAGAAGTGTTGCAGGTGGGAGACGTGCGATAGTGCTCGCTGGGCTGTAACATGGATCGGCTGCGCGTTCGCCCGGCCGCTCTATACCCAGGAAGACTCGAATGGCCACTGCCACCCGCCAGGACCTCAGGAACGTCGCGATCGTCGCGCACGTCGATCACGGAAAGACCACGCTCGTCGACGCGATGCTCGTGCAGACGAACTCGTTCGGTGACCACGACACGCACGACGAACGCGTCATGGACTCGAATGAGCTCGAGCGCGAGAAGGGGATCACGATCCTCGCCAAGAACACGGCGATCCGCTATGCGGGGGAGCACACCGACTCGCCTGTGACGATCAACGTCATCGACACACCGGGCCACGCGGATTTCGGTGGCGAAGTCGAGCGTGGGCTCTCGATGGTCGATGGCGTCGTGCTTCTCGTGGATGCCTCTGAGGGGCCCCTGCCGCAGACCAGATTCGTGCTTCGGAAGGCGCTCGAAGCCAAACTTCCCGTCATCCTTGTCGTCAACAAGACGGACAGACCGGATGCACGTATCGACGCGGTCGTGCACGAGGCGCAGGATCTTCTTCTGGGACTCGCATCCGATCTCGCCGACGATGTTCCCGACCTCGACCTCGACGCCGTCCTCGACGTTCCCGTCGTTTACGCGTCAGGCAAGGCCGGTCGAGCCTCGGCAGAACGACCCGCTGATGGCAGCCTGCCCGAAAGCGACGATCTCGAGCCGCTGTTCAAGTCGATCCTCGAGCACATTCCTGCTCCTCAGTACGATGACGAAGGCCCCCTGCAGGCGCACGTGACGAACCTGGACGCGTCGCCGTTCCTCGGCAGAATCGCGCTGCTGCGCGTTCACGCGGGCACACTGAGGAAGGGCCAGACGGTCGCTTGGGTGCGTCACGACGGCAATGTGCAGAACGTGCGCATCTCGGAACTGCTGAAGACGCAGGCGCTCGATCGCGTCCCGGCGGAGTCGGCGACCGCAGGCGACATCGTTGCTGTCGCGGGCATCCCGGACATCACGATCGGTGAGACGCTCGCTGACCCTGACGACGTTCGCCCACTGCCGCGCATTGCCATCGATGACCCCGCCATCTCGATGACGGTCGGCACCAATACCTCGCCGCTCGCCGGCAAGGTGAAGGGTGCCAAGCTCACGGCACGCATGGTGAAGGACCGTCTCGACCGCGAACTGGTCGGCAACATCTCCCTCAGGGTGGTCGACATCGGCCGCCCGGACGCCTGGGAGGTGCAGGGAAGAGGAGAGCTCGCTCTCGCGATCCTCGTCGAGCAGATGCGACGCGAAGGCTACGAGCTCACGGTCGGCAAACCGCAGGTCGTCACGCGTACGATCGATGGCACGCTGCACGAACCGTTCGAGTCGCTCACGATCGACGCGCCGGAGGAGTACCTCGGCGCTATCACGCAGCTGCTGGCGGCTCGCAAGGGGCGCACGGTCGGCATGTCGAACCACGGCACCGGCTGGGTCAGGATGGAGTTCTCGGTTCCTTCGCGCGGCCTCATCGGATTCCGCACCGAATTTCTGACCGTCACTCGTGGAACCGGTATCGCTAACGCGATCTCTGGCGGTTACCAGCCCTGGTCGGGTGAGATCGTGCAGCGGCACAACGGATCGCTCGTTGCCGACCGCTCGGGCGTTGCAACGCCCTTCGCGCTCATTTCGCTTGCCGATCGCGGCGCATTCTTCGTGCGGCCCACGGAAGAGGTCTACGAAGGCATGGTCGTCGGCGAGAACAACCGCGGCGAAGACATGGACGTGAACATCACCAAGGAGAAGAAGCTCACGAACATGCGCTCAGCGACGGGTGACGAACTCGAGCGGCTGACGCCCGCGCGCGACATGTCGCTGGAGGAGTGCCTCGAATTCGCCCGCGACGACGAATGCGTCGAGGTCACCCCTGCTGCCGTGCGCATCCGCAAGGTCACGCTCGACGCGACGCAGCGTGCCAGGGAAACGTCGCGCATGAAGCGCCTGTCGGCGAACTGAGTTCTCGACGCTCTAGGCTGGACTGATGGCAGGGAGTGAACGAGTTCTCGTCGTCACATCGGATCACGCGCAAGCGGGTCGGCTCGAGAGCACGATGGCGCACATGCGTGCCGGCAACACGATCCCGGTTGTCTTCGTCGTGCAAGCGGTTGCAGAGGCGCTTCCGGGTGCCGATGTCGAGGCAGCCTCTGTGCAAGCGCTGAGTCGACTTATCGAAGAGGGTGAGTTGGAAGCCATCGTGTTCCTCGCTGACGACGAAGACCGCGGTGACGTGACGAGCAGGATCGTTCGCGGTGTCGCCGCGGACACAGGGATTCCGCTCTGGCAGGTCATCGACGGGCAGGCCGAGAAGGGGGACCGCGCAGTCGGTGAGCATGTCTTCCGCAGCGTACCCGTTCAGGTGGCCGCGGCCATCGGTCGCCGAGGCTTCGGTTACTGGTTCGCCACGCTGGGGACGGGAGTGCTCGCCGTCGCGGTCACGGTCGCGGGAACATTCTCCTACCTGGCTGCTCCGCCCATAGGGCTGGTGCTGGCGACACTCGGAGTGTGGGGGACCCTCGTGGGAGCCCGGCTCATGCACCCGTATCGTGCGCCGGGCGTCGTCGCAGCGGTCGTGAGCCTGGTGACGCTGCTCGTGCTCGCGACCGACCCGTTCGGCGGTGTGCAGGGCTCCGCGAGCATCCTCATCCCGTCGACAGTGCTCGGCTGGACATGGATCGGCGTCGTGGCCATAGGCAGCTTCGCCACGCTTGCCGTGCCGGACCTACGCGGTGCCCGCGTCGGTAGACTGGACGTTCGGGAAGGAGCTGTACCGTGACCTATGTGATCGCACTGCCGTGCGTTGACCTGAAGGACCGCGCCTGCATCGACGAATGCCCCGTCGACTGCATCTACGAGGGCGATCGGATGCTCTACATCCACCCCGACGAGTGCGTCGATTGCGGTGCGTGCGAGCCCGTCTGCCCGGTTGAGGCGATCTTCTACGAGGACGATGTTCCTGAAGAGTGGGCCGAGTATTACGACGCGAACGTCGAATTCTTCGAAGAAGTCGGTTCTCCCGGCGGGGCGGCGAAGGTCGGCCCGATCCCGGGCGATCACCCCATCGTCGCGAAGCTTCCGCCGCAAGAGCACGACGTGTAATCTCGTGGCGCTGCAACTTCCCGAATTCCCGTGGGACTCGCTGGCTGACGCGAAACGCGTCGCGAGCGAGCATCCCGATGGACTCATCGACCTCTCGGTAGGCTCGCCCGTCGACCCGACCCCGGGAATTCTGCGCGAGGCGCTCGGCGACGCATCGAATGCGCACAGCTATCCGCAGGTGTGGGGAACCCCGAGGCTTCGGCAAGCCATCATCGACTGGTTCGCGAGAGTTCGCGGTGTTCCCGGGCTCACGGAGCGAGCCGTTATGCCGTCCATCGGATCGAAAGAGCTCATAGCGGGTCTCGCGCTCTGGCTCGGGCTGGGCCCGGGTGACACCGTCGTGATTCCGGAGGTCGCGTACCCGACCTACGATGTCTCGGCCCGTCTCGTAGGAGCGAGTGTGCATGCGGGCGATGATCCCGCTTCCTGGCCGGACTCCACGCGTCTCGTGTGGCTGAATTCGCCATCCAACCCGACGGGCCGAGTGCTCGGACTCGAGGAGTTGCGCGCAGCGGTAGCGCGGGCACGCGAACTGGGCGCTGTTCTTGCGAGCGACGAATGCTACGCACTCCTGCCGTGGGATGTTGAGGATGCCCCCAGCGTGCTCGACCCGCGAGTCACGGACGGCGATGTCACGGGCCTCCTGGTAGTGCATTCACTCAGCAAGCAATCCAGCGACGCCGGCTACCGGACGGCGTTCGTCGCCGGTGATGAGCAGCTCGTGCAGCGTGTTGTCGGCGTGCGGAAACACCTGGGCTTGATACCACCCGCACCGGTGCAGGCCGCAATGGTAGCCGCGCTCGACGATGACGACCACGTTGCGGAGCAACGGGAACGTTACAGGGCGCGGCGCGAGACACTCCTCACTGCGGTGCGTGGAGCCGGATGGTCGACCGAGTCAGATGCCGGGCTCTACATCTGGGCTGGCAATGGCGAAGCTGCGCGCGAGCAGGTACACGCTTTCGCGACCCTCGGCATCCTCGTCGCTCCCGGCGACTTCTACGGGGACGACACCCGGGTGCGTATTGCCTTGACCGCGACGGATGCCGTGATCGAGCAGGCCGCAGCTCGGTTGCGTGCAAACATCGCCTGACGACCGGCTATCGCGTAGTGTGCGCGGCGAGGGATTGCGATCGCCGTGGGGATCAGCGTCTCCAGACGGATTTTACTGGTTGAGACGGCGTCCAGACCCGTAAAATCCGTCTGGGATCGACGTGCCACGTCCCTCCCTTGTACGAAACCGGTCCACCGGCGCGCTGGAGCTCTTGTGCGAGGGTCCTTTCGGAGCCTCGCTGCGACGCCAGCGCCACGTCCGTCCTCGGGCGTGGGTACTTCTCCCGGCTTCGCCTGAAGTCAGGCTAAACGAGGTACCTCGTTGTTCAATCCCGGGAGCTCGCCCCGCGCCTTGGCGGTAAAAGCTTCAGTGCTTGTGCTCTCGAAAATCCCTCCCTTGTACGAAACCGGTCCACCGGACCGGTTTCCCAAAACAACCGTCTAGGCCGTAGTCTGTTCTGGTGACGAACAACGCGAATGAGAGTGCCCCGAAGAAGACGGCTACCATCACCGTTGACGGATCGCACCACGAAGTGCCCATCGTCCCGGCGACATCGGGCAGGTCGAGTCTCGACATCTCCAAGCTGATGTCGTCGACCGGTCACACCACGATCGACTACGGATTCGTGAACACCGCTTCGACGAAGAGCAAGATCACGTACATCGACGGCGACGCCGGAATTCTGCGGTACCGCGGGTACCCGATCGAAGAGCTGGCAACGCAGAAGTCGTTCCTGGAAGTCGCCTATCTGCTGATCTACGGTGAACTTCCGAGCCCGCAGGAGCACAACGACTTCGACCAGCGAATCCGCCGTCACACGCTACTGCACGAAGACCTTCGGCGCTTCTTCGACTCGTTGCCTCGCGACGCGCATCCCATGAGCGCACTCTCCAGCGCCGTCTCAGCGCTATCGACCTACTACGAGGGCGATCACGACCCCCACAACCCCGAGAGCGTAGAGCTGCAGACCATTCGCCTGCTTGCGAAGCTGCCCGTCATCGCAGCGTACGCGCACAAGAAGAGCATCGGCCAAGCGTTCCTGTACCCCGACAATTCGCTCTCGTTCGTCGAGAACTATCTCAAACTGAACTTCGGCCTCATGGCGGAGGAATACGAGCTCAACCCCGTCATGGTGCGTGCGCTCGAGCAGCTGCTCATCCTGCACGCCGACCACGAGCAGAATGCGTCCACCTCGACCGTTCGCCTCGTCGGCTCGACGGAGGCGAACCTCTTCGCATCGGTATCCGCCGGCATCCACGCGCTTTCCGGGCCGCTGCACGGCGGCGCCAACGAAGCGGTTCTACAGATGCTCCGCAATATCCGCGACTCCGGTGAAGGCGTGCAGCGGTACGTCGAGCGCGTCAAGCGCAAAGAGCAGGGCATACGCCTCATGGGCTTCGGTCACCGCGTTTACAAGAACTACGATCCGCGCGCGAAGCTCGTCAAAGGAGCAGCGGACGACGTCCTACAGGCCCTCGGCGTCAACGACCCGCTGCTCGACATCGCGAAGGAGCTCGAGCAGGTAGCGCTGGAAGACGAGTACTTCATCGAGCGCAGGCTCTACCCGAACGTCGACTTCTACACCGGTGTCATCTACAAGGCGATGGGGTTCCCAGAGCGGATGTTCACGGTGCTGTTCGCGATCGGGCGCCTCCCGGGCTGGATAGCCCACTGGCGAGAGATGGTCGGCGACCCTCAGACGAAGATCGGTCGCCCCCAGCAGCTCTACGTCGGCCCCGCTGAACGCCACCTCTGAGGATGACCGCTTCGAGCGAGTCGGCGAGGGTCGGTCGCCTAGCAAAGTTCTTTCACTTCGCTGAACGAGGTACCTCCGTTTCGCAGGAGGTACGCGGTGGCGTCGTGATGTTCGTCACGATGGCGTACATCATCATCCTGAACCCGCTCATCATGGGCGGGTTCGCAGCCGATCAGGCGGCGACGGATGTCGAAGGCGGTTGGCTGCCCAACCACCAGCTGGCGGCCGCGACGGCACTGACCGCGGGGCTCGTCACGATTCTCATGGGCGTCATAGCGAACGTGCCCTTCGGGCTCGCTGCCGGACTGGGCATCAATTCGTTCCTCGCGTTCACGCTCGTGCAGGATCTCACCTGGCCGGAAGCGATGGGGCTCGTCGTCATCAACGGGCTCATCATCGTGCTGCTCGGTGCCACGGGATTGCGCCGCATGATCTTCAACGCTGTCCCTGCCGCACTGAAGAGCGCGATCAGCGTCGGCATCGGCATGTTCATCGCCTTTATCGGCTTCGTGAACGCCGGTTTTGTGCGCAGCACAACGCTCCCGTCGCCACCTCTTGAACTCGGTGAAGGCGGTTCGATCACGAGCCTGCCCACGATCGTCTTCATCATCGGCCTCGCGCTCATGGGCGGGCTCGTTGCCCTGCGGGTCAAGGGAGCGCTGCTCATCGGCATCGTCGGCACGACGATCATCGCCATCGTGCTGGAGTCGATCTTCAAGGTCGGTCCTTCACTCGGGGAGAACCCGAACGCGTGGAACCTGAACGCGCCGGAGCTCCCGAGCGCGATCGTCGCGCTGCCCGACCTCAGCCTGCTCGGCCAGGTATCCTTCCTCGGCGCCTTCGAACGCGTCGGCTATCTCGCGGCCATGATGTTCATCTTCACGCTCGTGATCATGAACTTCTTCGATGCGATGGGCACCATGACCGGCCTGGCGAAACAGGCCGGCATCTCCTACGAGAACGGACAGTTCCCGGGTCTCCGTCGCGCGTTCATCGTCGAGGGCATCGGCGCAGTTGCGGGAGGCGCTTCGAGCACCTCGAGCAACACGGTGTTCGTCGACTCGGCGGCGGGCGTCGCGGAGGGTGCCAGAACGGGTCTCTCGTCGATCGTGGCGGGCATCCTGTTCCTCGCCGCGATGTTCCTGACGCCGCTCACACAGGTCGTTCCGCTCGAGGTCGCAGCCGCGTCGCTCGTGGTTGTCGGCGCGCTCATGATGGCGCAGATCAAGGACATCGACTTCACCGACTTCCGGGTGGCGCTGCCCGCCTTCTTGACGATCGCGGTCATGCCGCTGACGTACAACATCGCGAACGGTATCGGCGTCGGCTTCATCGCCTGGGTGCTGGTGCACGCCAGCAGCGGCCGCTTCAAGAGCATCTCACCGCTGCTGTGGATCGTTGCGGCGATGTTCGTGATCTTCTTCGCCAGAGGTCCTCTGCAGGCGCTGGTGTAGCGACCTACGATTCGCTCGTGACAGCCTGCAGCACCTGCGGCCCGCGCTTGTCGAGCGCCTTCCCTCCGACGCGGATGCCCAACACGAGTGTCGCAACACCGATGGCGGTGCCTGCCAGCAGCGCCATCCAGTTCAGCCACGGCACGAACACGCTGCCGATGAGAAGGCCGATGGTCGGGAGCAACAGTGCCCCGATGATCGCAACCGATGCGAGCATCTGGACCAGCGCCTGGATGCCGCCAGACGACCCTTTCCCGAACGGGCTCGCCCCCGGCCTGGGCGCGCGCCCCGGAAGATATACGCCCAACCAGCTGCCCGCCCCCAATGCTATGAGCGTCGACGAGAGTGTGAGAGCGAGCGCAGCGACGGTGTGGTCCCAGGCCCCGAATATCGCCGAGGATCCCAGCACGAGAACGAGTGCGAACGGAACCGCTATAACCGCAATGGCAAGGGCTCTTCCCGCTCGGTCGTCCTTCCCGGAGACTCCCGTGAGCAGGTGCGTCGCGAAGTTCGCGTGGTCGTACGCAAGGTCCATGCCGACGACAGTGCTCAGCATGAAGGGGAGGAACAGCGCAAGATAGGGCAGGAGGTCGAGGGGCAGCACACCGTTCATGCCCCAGACCGCCATGACGAACACGGGCAGGAAAGGCATGAGCACCGCGTTGATGATCATGCGCGGGTCGCGTCTGCGATACCGCAGACTGCGCACTGCGATTGCCCCTACCGGTGTTGCGGGGAAGAGTCGTTCCAGCAGTCCGCCACCCCGGATCGTGCCGCTGCCGCGCATCTGAATGGGGTTGACGAGCCTGGCGCCGACCTGCGCGGTCCAGGCCCACAGCAGCAGTGCCACCGTCGCCAGTGCGACTACGAGGCGAATGGCCGCGATGCCGTATTCGCCGTGCCACACCGCAAGAGGAACACCGAAAGCAGCTCCGAACGGCGTTGTCGCAATGATGTTGATGAACCGCTCGAGCGCCTCCAGGTTCTCACCGAGTTCGTAGGCGGCCATGATGCCGAACTGCAGCCAGAGCCCCGTGGACACCAACGCCATCATCAGGAGGATGCTCGTGAAGTCGCGGGTCTTCCGGGAAGCGAAGGCGCGTGCGAGGAGAGCGCTGAACGCCCGCCCGGCGAGCACGCACGTCGCGAGCGCGACCGGCAGCATGAGCACCATTGCCAGTAGCGCCGGCAGCGACACGCTCCAGGCGATGAGCGAGAGCAGTAGCAGTCCGATGGTGATGACGCCGCCTATGCCTGCCGCGGATGCTGCGGCGAGCCCACGAGCGAGTGGCCCCGGGCGCAGTGGCAGAAGGGCGAAGCGCTCCGGTGCGAGCTGGTGCGAACCCTGAATCAGCAGTGAGCCGAGCATCCAGATCAGCACGGCCGCAGCGCCGACGACGACCATCGCCGGAGGAAGCATCTCGGGGGCGAAAGCACGAAGGGTGATGAGCAGCGCAGCCAGTGCACCGAGGAATCCCAGCGCGCCGAGACCCGAGAACACCGTCGCAACGATCGCCCAGCCGCTGCGGGTGAGCAGATGGCCGAGCTGTCGTAGCTGCAGCGTTACTAGCTGCGCAACCACGAAAGGGACTCCTCGCCGAGCTGGTGGACGCCGACCATGCCGAGGAAACGCTCCTGGAGCGATTGGCCGGCTCGGACATCATCGAGCGTGCCGGCAGCGAGGACCCTGCCCTCGGCCATGATGGCGACGTGGTCGCAAAGGTTCTCGACCAGCTCCATCACGTGACTCGAGAGCACCACTGTGCCCCCTCCCGCGACGTACGAACGCAGAATCGAGCGAATGGTTTCACCCGAAACCGGGTCAACCGACTCGAACGGTTCGTCGAGAATCAAGAGGCGAGGCGCGTGAATCAGCGCCGATGCGAGCCCGATCTTCTTCGTCATGCCCGACGAGTAGTCGACCACCAGCTTCGAGGCGGCATCGGTCAGCCCGAGTGCCTCCAGCAACTCGTCGGTGCGCGAGACGACGTCCTCCGCGGCCATTCCGCGCAGGAGGCCCGTGTAGCGGAGCAGCTCCCGGCCCGTGAGTCGGTTGAACATCTGCTCTGCCTCCGGCAGAACGCCCATTCGGCCCTTCGCCGCGGCCGGATCCTCCCAGACGTTCGCGCCGAGAACGAATGCAGTGCCGGCATCGGGGCGCAGGAGGCCAGTGGTCATCGACAGGGTCGTCGTTTTGCCGGCACCGTTCGGGCCCAAGAGACCGAACATGGAGCCGACGGGAACATCGAGACTGACGTCGTCGGCTGCGACTTTCGGCCCGAATCGTTTGGTCAAGTGCCTCAGCGCGAGGCTTGCGGAGTGCTGCTGCTGATCGGTCACGGGAACCAGACTAAATGAGTCGATCGCGAGTCGCATCCGCCGCGCGGCGGATATCAGCGGCCCCAGGTGGCGGCAGCTTCAAAAGCGGCGATGATCGAGTGCGCAGTTCGCGTCGGTATTTGCGCAAGTTTTCGACGCAAGGGCCGCTCCGAAGGAGCCGCGGACTGGCTTTGGCAGTGCCGTGAATCGTGATCAGTGCAGCGCCTCGTTCAGCTCGATGGCCCTCCCGGACCGTTCGATAGCCTCGACAGCACCCGTCACGGAGTTCCTGCGGAAGAGCAGGTTGGGGATGCCGGAGAGATCCACCGCCTTCACCTCTTCGCCTGCCAGCAAGACCTTCGTGCCCGCAGTGACGTACAGACCGGCTTCGACGATGCCGTTATCGCCGATCGAGATACCGACTCCCGAGTTCGCGCCCAGCAGGACACCCCTACCGATTTCGACGCGCTCCTTGCCGCCTCCCGAAAGCGTGCCCATGATCGAGGCACCACCGCCGATGTCGCTCCCGTCACCCACGATGACGCCCTGCGAGATACGCCCCTCGACCATGGAGGTGCCGAGGGTGCCGGCGTTGTAGTTGACGAATCCTTCGTGCATGACGACCGTACCGCTCGCGAGATGCGCACCGAGGCGAACGCGGCTCGCGTCGCCTATGCGGACACCATCGGGGAGTACGTAGTCGGTCATTCTGGGGAACCTGTCGACGAGCTGGACCTGGATGCCCGCACGCTGGATCTGCACTCTGTGCTCTGCCCAGTATCCGGGGTCGATAGGGCCGGCATTGCTCCATGCGACGATCGGCAGCAACGAGAAGACACGATCCAGATTGATGGAATTCGGCAGTACGTGCTGATGACTCAGAAGGTGCAGTCGCAGGTACACATCCTCGACAGACGTCGGAGCAGCGTCCAGATCGATCTGCACGGATCGAGGCTCGACCGTGACCCCGCGCGTGTCATCCCGATACGGCTCGAGGCCGTTCTCTCCCAACCAGCGCTCGTCGCCGTCGGGGGCTTCGCCCAAGCGCGGGCTGGGGTACCAGACGTCGAGCACCTTGTCGCGATAGATCGTCGCGAGTCCGCGGCCGAAAGCAAAGCGTGTCATGGGAACTAGGCTAGTGCCATGCTGCAGAACTCTTTGGATCTCACCCAGGACGCCGTCGATATCACCCGTCAAATCTGTGACATCGAGTCCGTTTCGGGTAATGAGACGGCGCTCGCGGATGCCATCGAAGCCGCAGTGCGCTCGGTCGGCCATCTCGAGGTCGACAGGCACGGTGACACGGTTGTTGCTCGGACGAACCTTGGCCGCTCGCGCCGCGTCGTCATCGCCGGCCACATCGATACCGTGCCGCTCAACGAGAATCTGCCTACGCGGTTCGAGACGCGCACCGCGGGAGAGGTGCTGTGGGGTCGCGGGACGGTCGACATGAAGGCCGGGGTCGCGGTGCAGCTGAAGCTCGCCGCTGAGATCGCGGCGCCCAGCTTGGACGTCACCTGGATCTGGTACGACCATGAAGAAGTGAGCGCTGACCTCAACGGCCTGCGCAAACTTGCGGAGGCGCGCCCCGACCTGATGCAAGGAGACTTCGCCATTCTCGGTGAGCCCTCGAACGGAGCCGTCGAAGGCGGCTGCAACGGGACGCTCCGTGTCGACGTCATAACACGCGGAGTGCGCGCGCACTCGGCTCGCAGCTGGGTCGGGCACAATGCGATCCACGATGCGGCAGCGGTCCTGCAGATACTGCAGGATTATCGGCCCTCGGATGTCAACGTCGAGGGGCTCGTGTTTCGTGAGGGGCTCAATGCGGTCGGCATTTCCGGAGGAATAGCGGGCAACGTGATCCCCGACGAATGCCGCATCACGATCAACTATCGCTTCGCTCCTTCGAAGACGGTCGAGCATGCCATTGCGCACGTGAAAGACCTGTTCGCGGGTTTCGAAGTCGTCATCACGGATCAGGCCGGAGGAGCCAGCCCCGGTCTCGACGCCGTCGTCGCGAAGGAGTTCCTGGAAGCCACCGGTCTGAGCCCGAAAGCGAAATACGGCTGGACCGACGTCGCACGGTTCTGGTCGCTCGGCATTCCCGCTGTCAATTACGGGCCGGGAGACCCGCTCCTTGCGCATCATGACGACGAGCACGTGCCGCTCGACCAGATTCGCGACGGCGAACTTCGCTTGCGCAATTGGCTGACTGCTAGCTGAACGCCGACGCCGTCCCGTCTCCTTCGATCGTGAGACAATAGAACGGTTCCACAACAAGTGAAAGGGGTGGCGCATGGCCGCCATGAAGCCGCGCACTGGCGATGGACCACTGGAAGCAGTGAAAGAGGGACGACTGATCATCGTCCGTATCCCGCTCGAGGGTGGGGGTCGCCTCGTCGTTTCGGTCAACGATGCCGAAGCGGCGGAGCTGCACACGGCGCTCAGCGGCGTCGTCGTAGGAGCCTAGAGGCACCGTTCTCCTGCAGTGCTCGGCGAAGGCGCCGTTCCCCGGAACCGCAACACCACGGACTGTGACGCCTAGGGGGCGTCCGGCAGCCGGGTGATCTGCAGGAGTCCTCCGCCAACGGGATTCAACGCACTGACGACGACGTCGGTCGCAGCCAGTTCGGCGAGGAGGGCGCGCATATCGCCGACCTCCTCGCCCCGCTGCGCAGGGTCGGCGATGCGACCGTCCAGCAGTGCACCGTGAACAGCAACCGTACCGCCGACGCGTGTTAGCGTCAGCGCCAGTTCTACGAACTCGAGCAGGTGCTCAGAGTCAGCGTCGAGGAAGACGATGTCATAGCTTGCCTCGTTCATGCGCGGCAGCACTGCACGCGCGTCGCCGGTTATGAGGCGTGCTCGTGTGGCAGGGATGCCCGCGGCCGCGAATGCCGAGCGGGCGTGCTGCTGCGAGTCCAGCTCGAGATCGATCGAGGTGAGCGTTGCTTTCGGCGCTCCGCGAAGTAGCCAGAGGCCGCTGACGCCCGTGCCCGTGCCGACCTCGAGAATGCTGTTGGCGCGACACGCAGCACCGAGGACGGCCAGCTGCGCCCCGACTCCGGGCGCGACGGGATGCAACGCCATCTCCTCTGCGGCGTCGCGGGCAATGCTCATCGCGTCCGTCTCGATCGGTAGATCGTCGACGTACTTCCTGACGAGATTGGGATTAGTCACGGTGCCCTCCTGCGTCAAGAGCGTACTCACCCCTTGTGCCAGGAGCCGACAGGCTCGCCGTCACGGTGCGCGGGAAGATACCATCGAAGTGTGAACTTTCTCGGGCTGTCTCTCGACAAGCTGCTTCCCATAGCCTTGCTTGCCGTTATCGTGCTCGGCCCCTCGAAACTGCCGTATTACGCGGAGAAGCTGCGAGACGGCATTCGCGCGGCACGAGGCTACGCCGACTCGGCGAAGCAGCGCATGCGCGACGAGATCGGTCCGGAATTCGATGAGATCGACTGGCAGAAGATGGATCCGCGCAAGTACGATCCCCGCAGGATCGTGAGAGACGCCTTCATCGATGAGCCGTCGAAGACAACGGCAGCCGCATCGGGAGCGGTTGCCGCCGACACAGGTCCTTCGTCGCCCGCTGCGAAAGCCATGCTCGCGAGAGCCGGTGACCGCGTCGACGGGCCCGCTCCCTTCGACACAGACGCCACGTAAACACGTAGCTCCCGGTTATTCCGGGGAGAGCGGGATTCCGCGCCCGGCGAGCGGGGTGCGTCGCGCATCCAGCGCATCGGCGAGGGTTCGCAGCGCTTCCGTCCCGGGATCATCCGGTGCACGCAGCACGATGGGCTCGCCGGCATCACCGGATTGCCGCAGCGGAATCGAGATCGGTATGCGTGCGAGGACATCCACTTCGAGCCGCCTCGCGACCTCGTCACCGCCTCCCGAGCCGAACACGTCGAGCACGGACCCGTCGGGCTGAGCGAGACCGGCCATGTTCTCGACGACACCGATGACGCGTTGCCCTGTTTGGCGTGCCACGAGGGCCGAGCGCTCGGCGATGTCGGCTGCCGCAGTTTGCGGGGTCGTCGTCACGACGACTTCTGCGCTCGGCAGCAGCTGCCCGAGTGAAATCGCTACGTCGCCCGTTCCGGGGGGCATATCGATCAGCAGCGTATCGAGATCACCCCACCACACATCGCGCAGGAACTGCTCGAGTGTTCTGTGCAGCATGGGGCCGCGCCACGAAACGGAGGTGTTGCCCTCGACGAACATCCCGATCGAGATAACGCTCACTCCGTGCGCGACGGGCGGCATCATGAGGTCGCCGACTCGGGTCGGCTGCTGCTGCAGCCCGAGAATGCCCGGGATCGAGTAGCCGTGCACATCGGCGTCGATGAGTCCGACGCGCTGTCCCCTGCGGGCGAGCTCCACCGCGAGACCGGCCGTGACGGTGGATTTACCGACACCGCCCTTTCCGCTCGTAATCGCGATGACACGGGTGAGCGAGTCCGCGTCGAACTGTATCCGACGCGAGCCCCGCAGCCGCTCGACGAGAGCCTTGCGCTTGGCCGGCTCCATGACTCCCACGTCGAGGTCGACGCTATCGACACCGTCGACGCCGAGCGCAGCTTCGGCAACATCGGCGCGAATCCGGTCGGCAGCGGGGCAGGCGGCGATCGTGAGCTCAAGTCGGATGCGCGCGACTCCGTCCTCGACTTCCGCAGACGGAATCATGCCCAGCTCGGTCAGCGGGCGACGAATCTCAGGGTCGTTGACGCGACCGAGCGCTCGGAGCAGGGGTGACTCGGTCATGCTCGATCGTCGTGCTCCCGGTCGTGCTGCTGGTCTACTTCCTCGAGCAGGCTCTTCAGCTCGGCTCGCATCCAATCCTTCGTTGCGATATCGCGCATTGCCATGCGCAGGGCCGTAACCTCTCTCGCGAGATACTCGGTGTCGCTGAGGTTGCGCTCCGCTCGTACACGATCCTGCTCGATCTGCACGCGGTCGCGGTCGTCCTGCCGGTTCTGCGCCAGCAGGAGCAGGGGAGCTGCATACGAGGCCTGCAGGCTGAGCGCGAGCGTGAGCAGCGGAAAGCCGAGCCGCTCGGGGTCGAACTGCGCGTCTTCCGGTACGAGAGAGTTAAAGATGAGCCAGAAGCCGCAGACGATCGTCATACCCACGAGGAATGCTGGGGTTCCCATCCCTCGTGCGAAGATCTCGGTGAACTCGCCGAACTTGTCGCTGCCGGCGCCGCGCTGCTTCTTGGCCCCCGACTTCGGGGTGCTGAAGTCGTCCTTAGGCATGTGCGGTCACCTCGCTCACGTCGTGGTCCCGCCAGTCGTCCGGCAGGATGTGGTCGAGCACGTCATCGATCGTCACAACGCCGACCAGCTGCCCGTGCTCGTTGACGACCGGCAGGGAGACCAGGTTGTAGGTGGCCATGAGCCTCGTCACCTGCGCCCCGGAGGCCGACGTGAGCACGGGGTCCAGCGTCGGGTCCAGCAGCGTTCCCAGCTTTTCTCCGGGAGGGTAGCGAAGCAGCCGTTGGAAGTGCACGACGCCGAGGAATCGGCCGGTCGGCGTCTCGTACGGCGGGAGCGTTACGCACACGCTCGCCGCGAGTGCGGGGGCCACTTCGTGCTTCCGCACCATTGCGAGAGCCTCGGCGACCGTGGAGTCGGAAGCGAGGACGAGCGGTTCGCTCGTCATGAGGCCACCGGCCGTGTCCGGTTCGAATGCCAGCAGCATCCTGACGTCCTCTGCCTCTTTCGGCTCCATGAGGGCGAGCAGGGCCTCCATACGCTCAGGCGGCAACTCGGCGATGAGGTCGGCGGCGTCGTCGGGATCCATCTGATCCAGCACGTCGGCCGACCTCGCGTCGTCCAGTGCGTCCAGCAGCGCTACCTGATCGTCCGTCCCCATTTCGGCCAAGACGTCCGCGAGCCGACCGTCCGGGAGATCCGGGGCGACTTCGTGCATGCGCTGCGTCGGCAGATCGAGCAGCGCTGAGGCGACATCGGCTGCAGGCATGTCCTCGAACGTCGCGAGAATGTGCTCGGAGTCGGTATCGGCGAGCTCGTCGGTGCGCAGGTCGTCCCAGTCGGCGAGCAGCGTCTTGCCCTTCGAGAACGGGCCGGTGCGCGGTCTGCGGAGGAACACTTCGTCGATGCGCCATTCGCCGTTGTGCGCCCGTTCTATCGAGAGGTCTTCCACCGTGGCGCTCGTGCCGTCCGCGAGCGTGACCTGACGACCGAGAACCTCGGCCATGACGAGCTGCTCTCCGCCGCGCTGCTTGAACGCCTTCGGGCTGAACCTGCCGGTCGTGATGACCTGTCCGCCGCCTATCGACAGGACTCGGCCGATGGAGAGGAACGCTCGTCGTTTGCCGGAGAGATCGACGACCATCCCCACGATTCGGGGAGCATCGGTGCTTCTTTTGACGAGCACGACGTCGCGGACCCTCCCCGCCTTGTCGCCTGCCGGGTCGAAGACCGGGACACCGTGCAATCGCGCCACAAAGGCTTTCGATCCACTCATGGGTTCCAATGTACCGTTCACCCCGTGCGAACACGGCTGAACTGCGGGGATGTTCGTGGGACGATGGAGTTATGACGATGTTCTCAGGACGCCAGGCGCAGGGGCGCCTCCCGGAAGGGGTGACGGTTGCCACGTACCGCAGCTACGAAACGGCGCAGCAGGCTATCAACAGCCTTGCCGAGGCGGAGATCGATGTTTCCGGCATCGCGCTGGTTGGCAACGACGTCCGTGTCGTGGAGCGCGTCATGGGCAGGCTCACCTGGCGCAAGGTGGCCATGGCCGGCGCCATGCGGGGGCTGACCTTCGGTCTGTTCCTCGGCATCGTCTTCTGGCTGCTGGTACCCGAAGCGGGGATGATGGTGCTCGCCATGCCGATCCTGGGTGTCGCGTTCGGCATGCTGTTGTCGATCGTCACGCATTCGTTCACGAAGAAGAACCGGCAGTACCAGAGCGTGCAGCAGATCATCCCGGCGAGTTTCGACCTCGTCGCTCCGCAGGAGGTCGCGGCAGCGGTCATGCACAAGCTGGGCCCCGGTGTCCGGCGAGCTGCCGCGGAAGAGGCGACCGCGAGCGAGAGTGCATCGGCGGAAGAGGAACCTGCTTCGAACGAGGACGGTCCGGCCGACGGCACGACACCCGCCCGCGATGAGCGTATCGGCTCATCGGAGCGGGTGCCGAATCCGCTCGCGGACAGTTCGCGTTCGCAGGACTGACCGTCGCAGCTACGACGCCCGGTCCAGAAGGTTTTTATGGGTCAAGACGTCGTCCGGACCCATAAAAACCTTCTGGCGAGCGATTCCGGGCGTTGAATCAGCGCTGAGCCTGCACCCAGCCCTCGACCTCATCTGCCGTGCGGGGGATGTGCGCTGACAGGTTGACCGCTCCGTCCGCGGTGACGAGGATGTCGTCTTCTATACGAACGCCGATGCCGCGGAACTCCTCTGGCACCGTGAGGTCGTCCTCCTGGAAATACAGCCCCGGCTCGATCGTGAAAACCATGCCCTCGGCGACTTCGCCGTCCATGTACATGTCTCGTCGAGCCTGCGCGCAGTCGTGTACGTCGAGCCCGAGGTGGTGGCTCGTGCCGTGCACCATGTAGCGGCGGTGGTAGTGGCCGCTGGGTTCCAGGGATGCCTCCGCGGAGACGGGGAGCAGCCCCCACTCGGCCGTCTTCCGCGCGATGACCTCCATGGCCGCGGCGTGCACATCCCTGAAGACGATGCCGGGGCGGACGATCGACAGCGCGTAGTCGGCCGCCTCGAGAACGGCCTCGTAGATCATCCGTTGGGTGGGTGAGAACCGACCGGAGACCGGCAGTGTGCGCGTGATGTCGGCGGTGTAGAGGCTGTCGACTTCGACGCCGGCATCGATGAGGACGAGGTCGCCCTGCTGGACGGCTCCGTCGTTCCGTACCCAGTGCAGGTAGCACGCGTTCGAGCCGGCGCCGACGATGGTGCTGTAGCCGATCTCATTGCCCTCCATGCGTGCGCGACGGAAGAACGTTCCCTCCAGGACTCGTTCTCCGCGAGCGTGACTGGTAGCGGCGTCCAGCTCCGTCACCATATCGTCGAAACCGAGCTTCGTCGCTTCTACCGCGGCGGTGATCTCGTCGACCTCGTAGGCGTCCTTCACGAGTCGCATCTCGCTGAGTACGCGAGCCAGGTCGGCGCTGCCGTCCTCGTCAACGCGCCCGCTGAGCGTACTGGCGACGACCGAGTCGTCTTCTCCGACGACCAGCGCGTCGCCCTCCAGCTGCTCCAGCGCCGCTTTCAGCGCGGTCAGCGGCTGAACAGCGATGCCGAGGTCGGCTCCAACGTGCTCGAGCGGAGGGCGCGGGCCCGTCCAGAACTCACCGATGTCGGGATTCGCGTAGAACTCCTTCTCCGTGCGCGTTGCGCGTTCGCGGAAGAACAGCACGGCTTCGTGGCTGTCTTCCTTCGGCGAGAGCACGAGCACGGATCCGGGAACCGAGTCGGCACCCCAGCCGGTCAGGTAGCTGAAGTTCGTGTGCGCGCGAAACGCGTAGTCGGTGTCGTTCGAGCGAACCTTCGCCTCACCCGCTGCGATCACGAGCGATCGGCCCGTGAACTGTTCGGAGACGCCGGCGCGTCGTCGCGCGGCGTACGCGGCAGCGGAGCGTGGTTCACCGGGTGTTTCGTCTCGGTCTGCCCAGTGCTCTTGGATGTAGGTCGTGAACGCCGAGTCTCCGGGAACTGTGGATCGGTTCTCGGTCGCTCGAGGCGCGTCTTTCTGTGCGGTTTCCGTCATGCCTCCATTGTGTCACCAGGTCGCCGTTGCCCGCGCCCGTGGCGCCAACAACGTTCAGGAGGAGGTGTGCGCGGCGCGGCAGCTATTCGTTCGGGGTGAAACGCAGAACGGCAACGACCGGGCGGTGATCGGTCCCGAAGCTGTCGCGATCCGTGAGGACGTGCGCGTCGACGACCTGCCAGTCCGGTGTCGCGACGACGTGATCGATCTGCGCACCGAGCCAGCTCGGCAGTTCGGTCGGCCACGTACCCGCCGTCCCCGCTCCCGCCGCACCAGCGGCGTCAACGCATCTCCCGAGGTCGCCGCCGTCGACGCCGAGGCTCGCCCAGTGATCCAGCGTCGAGTTGAAGTCGCCCGCCATGATGACGGAGTCGATGCCATTGCAGAGCCCGGCGACGAATTCGAGATCCTGCCGCCAGTTGCGCATTTGCTGGGGGATAGGGGCGACGGGATGCGTCGCAACGATGACGGGGCCCGTTCCGTCGTCCGGGCGCGCCACGATCGTCGGCAGCGTGCGGGTCTGCCCGATTTCGAGATCGGTCGTGTAGCTGCCGAGGTCTGCAGAGATCAAGAGCGATGTGCTGAGGGCTCCGTACTGTTCCGAGAAGTGGGTCGTGTGCGCCCAGAACGGCTTGCCGAGTTCGCGCATCCTGACCGCTGCCTCGGCTGCGAACGCTCCACGCGTTTCCGGCAGCGCCACGATGTCGGCGTCCGTTTCCTGTATCAGTTCGACGAGCGCGTCGACACCCGGTTCGTCGCCGAGCGTGTTCCAGGTGACGACCGTGACATCTCCCTCGGCCCGTTCCAGCCCCGTTGACCCGGCGCCGCGGGAGAAATGCAGGCTCCCCGAAACGAGTGCGAAGAGGAGGAGCATGGTGACGACGGTCAGCGCGAAGCGCCGCGGGGCCTCCCATCTGGCGAGCAGTGCGAAGAGCACGAGAAGCACGAGAGCGATGCAGATGACGCCGACGCGGGGAGCCACGACCTGCGCGATGATGGGGGTCTGCTCGAGCCCGAAACCCTGCGGCCACGCAGCGATTGCGAGGCACACCGCGATGGGCAGCGCGAGCACGAGAGCGAGCAGCGTCTTCTTCACGTTGCTCAGTGTAAGCGGTCGCGCCAATAGGTGGCGTTGACTGCGGTGTGCGGTGCGGCCCTCGTGCTGCGTTGTCGTCGTCGAACGCAGCTCCACTGCGCCCTTCCTCCTCCGCCTTGCCCGAGAACCACACCGCGCATCCTCGCTACAACGCCCTATTGGCTTAACCTCTAGAGCCAGAAACGTACCCGGCTGCCCGTAAGATGAACGTATGCCCAGCTCATTCGATTGGACGTCTCTTCCGGGCCCCATCGACCTGCATGCGCACTCCTCGGCGAGTGATGGAACCGAAAGTCCGGCCGAGCTCGTGCGATCCGCGGCACGGGTCGGTCTGGGTGCGGTTGCGATAACGGATCACGATACGACGACCGGATGGGCTGCCGCTGGTGAAGAGGCGCTGCGGTCGGGCGTCGTACTGATTCCCGGCGTCGAGTTCTCAGCGCAGCTCGACTATCGGAGCGTGCACATACTCGGATACCTGCTCGACGAACGCTCGGAAGCGTTTCTGGAACAGCGGCAGCGCATCCGCTCGGAGCGGGTGCAGCGGGCGGAGCGCATGGTCGCGCGAATCGGGCGCGACTATCCGCTCACGTGGCAGCACGTACTCGATCACGCGGACGAGGGCGCCACGATAGGGCGCCCGCATATTGCCGATGCACTCGTCACACTCGGCGTCGTCACGGACAGGACGGCGGCATTCGAGAGCGTTCTGCACTGGCGGGGCGGCTACTACCAGCCCCACAAGGCGCCTCCTCCCGTCGAGGCGGTGCGAATCATTCGTGCGGCGGGAGGGGTTCCCGTCGTCGCTCATCCCGCTGCCAGGGGCCGCGCGGCGATGGAGCGAGACCAGTTGCAGTTGCTCGTCGACAACGGACTCGCTGGCCTTGAGGTGTTCCATCGCGACAATCCCGAGTCGGATCGTGAATGGCTCATGGAGCGCGCAGCAGAGTTCGACCTCATCGTGACCGGCTCGAGCGACTGGCACGGGCGCGGTAAACCGAACCTGCTCGGCGAGAACACGACGACGCCGGAGGCGCTCGCGAGAATCGTCGCCGAAGCCAGCGGCACGGCGCCGGTGGTGCCGGCTCAGCTGTTCGCGTGATCCAGCGAGGAAGACGCTAGCGCCGCGGATTCGACAGCGCGGGTCACGGTGTCGAGCAGCGTGGAGTTCAGATTCCAACGCTGCCACCACAGGGGCACCGTCACGACTTCGTCGCTCAATTGCACGAGGCGTGACTCTGCGATGCCGTCCTCGAACTGCCCCGGCATCAGCATGCCCCAGCCCAGGCCGGACGTCACGGCCTGCGCGTACTCGGCGGAAGCGCTGATGATGTGCCTGGGCCCGGTCTGGTCTGTTCCGAACGTGTGCGCGAAGCGCTCCTGCAACGTGTCGTGCCTGTCGAAGTCGACGAGAGGTGCTCGTCGCAGCGCCTCTCGCGTGACACCGACCGGAAACCAGCGCTCCGCGAACGACCGCTCCGCAATCGCGAAATACCGCAATTGACCGAGCGGTGACGACGTGCAACCCGGAACGGGGTCGCGCTGTGCTGTTACCGCGCCCATGACCGTGCCGTCGATGAGGAGCTCCGCGGTGCGTTCCTGATCTTCTCTGTGCAGTTCGAAGGCGACGCTGTTCTGTTCGGTGACGCTCGCGAGGACGGGCATGAACCAGGTCAGCAGCGAATCGGAGTTCACGGCGAGCGAGATTCGTGGCACCGTCGAGTCATCGCCGAGCGCTGCTTTGGCGTCCTGCTCCAAGAGCTCGAGTTGCCGGGCGAGTCGCAGCAGCGGCGCCCCGGCATCCGTGATCCGGATCGGCTTGCCACGCAGCAGCACGATACGGCCGACCCGCTGCTCGATGGCGCGGACACGCTGGCTCACGGCACTGGGAGTTATCCCGAGCTTCGTCGCGGCACGATCGAGCGTGCCCGCGTCGACAGCGGCGGACAGCGTGCGCAAGTGATCGAGCGGGAGTTCCACACCACCAGGGTAGATGAAGCAAAACTACATTTGCATAAGAATAGTTCGCTGTACTTCAGCAGCTGACGTTCGTAACGTCGAGAGCGTGACCGATCAGATCTTCGCGTTCCTCAGCGCTCTCGGGCTCGTGCTCGGGCTCATCGTCTCTATAGGCGGCCAGAACGCCTTCCTCCTGCGTCAGGGCGTCCGGAAGGAGCACGTGGGCACCGTGGTGCTCGTGTTCGTCGTGAGCGACGCGGTACTGCAGGCGGCAGGGGTACTCGGTATCGCGACGCTCGTCGAACGATGGCCAGTGTTGGAGACGATCGCGAGGTGGGCGGGAGCACTGTTCCTGCTCGGCTACGCGTTCTTCAGCGCGCGGCGCGCCGTCCGCGGTGGCGGGTCGCTCGTAGAGGCTCCCGAGCCCAACGGCGATGAACCCTCGACGGCAGGAACCACACTGGTCACATCGGCAAGGAGCACGCGTCGCCGAGCCCTCATGGGCGCAGTCATCGTGACCTGGCTGAACCCGCACGCGCTCGTCGAGACGACCGTCGTCATCGGATCTGTCTCGACGCAGTTCGGCCCGGACCGGTTGCTGTTCCTGCTCGGCGGCGTAACCGCGAGCACGCTGTGGTTCATCGCCTTCGGCTACGGGGCCAGGCTCCTGGCGCCGTTGCTGCGGACGGAGCGGGCTTGGCGCGTGCTCGACGGCGGGATCGCGATCATCATGGTCGCGATCGCCTTCGTGCTCGTAACGGGCTGACGCGCTACTCGGCCGTGGACTGCGAAGCACCCGAATTCGAACCGGAGCGGCGGCGACGACGACGGCGACGCTTCGGCTTGTCGCCTTCGCTACGAGGAGCATCGTCGGCTGCACGGGTTCGATCGCCTTCGGGCCGGGATCGCTCGTTCCGTCCGCGGGCCGGCTTGTCCTTCGCGGGAGGAGTCGGCTGCAGTCTGCCCTTCGATCCTTCCGGGATGCCCAGGTCGCTGAACAGGTGGGGGCTCGACGAATACGTTTCAACGGGCTCCGGCTGATCCATTTCGAGCGCTCTGTTGATGAGCGACCACTTGTGCATGTCCTCCCAGTCGACGAAGGTGACGGCGATACCCGTCCTGCCAGCGCGGCCGGTACGGCCGACGCGGTGCAGGTAGGTCTCCTCGTCGTCGGGAATCGTGTGGTTGATGACGTGCGTGACGTCGTCGACATCGATGCCGCGCGAGGCGACGTCGGTTGCGATCAGCACGTCCTTCTTGCCGGATTTGAACGCCTTCATAGCGCGTTCGCGACCTTCTTGGCGCATGTCCCCGTGCACGGCAGCAGCTGCGAATCCACGATCGATCAGCTCTTCCACGAGCTTCGACGCGGCCCGCTTGGTGCGGGTGAACACGAGTGTTTTGCCGCGACCCTCCGCCTGCAGGATGCGCCCGATGACTTCGTCCTTGTCGAGCTGATGCGCGCGATAGAC
Organism: uncultured Agrococcus sp.; assembly: GCF_945915485.1. Classification (GTDB taxonomy): domain Bacteria; phylum Actinomycetota; class Actinomycetes; order Actinomycetales; family Microbacteriaceae; genus Agrococcus. The sequence continues at coordinate 20,790 of NZ_CAMEFJ010000002.1, read as the reverse complement.
GAGGTGACGGATGTTCGCCTGCGTCTTGCCCTCGAGCGGATCGGTTGCGCGGATGTGCATGGGGCGATTCATGAAGCGACGCGCGAGTGAGATGACCTGCCCCGGCATGGTCGCCGAGAACAGCATCGTATGCCGAACAGCCGGCGTCATCGAGAATAAACGTTCAACGTCGGGCAGGAACCCGAGGTCGAGCATCTTGTCGGCCTCGTCCAGCACCATCTCCTGCACCTCACCGAGCTGCAGAATGCGACGTCCGGCGAGATCGAGCAGACGGCCGGGGGTTCCGACGACGATCTGCGCACCGGCTTTCAGCTTCTCGATCTGCTCGTCGTAGCTCTTGCCGCCGTAGACCGAGACGACGCTGGCCTTCCGACCGGAGGTGATCATCTCCATGTCTTGCGTGACCTGCGTTGCGAGTTCGCGAGTGGGGACGACGATGAGCGCTTTGACGCCTTCTGCCGGCTCCTGCCCCAGTCGCTGCGCTACCGGGATGCCGAACGCGAATGTCTTACCCGTTCCGGTCTTGGCCTGACCGATGATGTCGGTGCCGCTGAGTGCGAGCGGGATGCACTGCTGTTGGATCGGAAACGCTTCTGTGATGCCCCGCTGCGCGAGGGTGTCGACGATGTCGCTGTCGATGTCGAGTTGTGAGAAAGTCAATGTCCACCTGTCTTCGGATAACCACGCCGGTTCTATCTGTCTGCGCCTCCCGGCATCCGATACCGCTTAGACTCAGTGGCGTGGTGAAATGGTTCGATCGGACGCCGCGCGAGGCGCTGGCTCCGCTGCTTCGTCCTCGAAAGCAACGCGTCGAGGGGAATCGCGTCCTATTGCAGGATCTGCGGCCCGATCCGCTGGTCTTTCTCGGCCAGGCCGCTGCCTTGCAACTGGCCGTACTGCAGCAGGCCAGCCAGGCGGTACGCGATGCGCCCTCCCTAGAGTCTAAGGCACAGTTGGCGGATGTCACGCGCATTGTGGCAGATCGCTACGCCGCGCTGAGCTCGCTGATCGAGAGCGAAGGGGAGGACAGCGAGCGGGTCATGCAACCGTTCCTCGCCGAAAGCGAGCGATTTACCCGTGCCACGAGCGGTGCCGACTGGTATGAACTCCTGTTGAGCCTGCACGTGACCAGCGGGCTCCTCATCGACTTCTTCGTCGCCTACGCCGGCAGCCTTCCGGAACCCTATAGGGGCCCGGTGCTGCGGGCGCTGCAACGAGAGACGGGGCAGCCGATCCTCGTTGCCCTGCTGAAAGCAACCATCGACGGTAACCCGCGGCTGGCCTCCCGGCTCGCGCTCTGGGGCCGCCGACTCGTCGGTGACACGCTGCTGCAGATGTATATCGCCGTCAATGGCGGCGACCAGGCGACCGTCGCGGACGCTTCGCCGGGAGAGGGGATGCTCGAGCCCGCGTTCAACGACCTCGTCGCCCTGCATTCCATGCGCATGGATGCGCTGGGCCTGACCGCGTAGGCGTTACGCGGACTGCTTCATCAGTTCCTCTAGGAGACGTTCGTCGCGCTTGGGGCGGCGCGCACCCGCGACGAACGGAACGATCATGGCCACGACGAGCCCGGCGCCGATCGAGATCAGCCAGATGCCGGCCTGTTCGCTGTACATGTCCGCCCAGAACAGCAGCCCACTCCACACGAGTCCCGTAACGGCTGCGGAAACGCCCGCTGTCAGGGCGACGCCGTAGGTTTCGCGATTCGGGAGCAGATAGCGCACGATCCAGCCGAGGCTCGCTGCGATCACCATCGCGACGAGGAGCCCCATTAGGCTACGAATCCGATCTTGCGGCCGGCTTCGTCGCCGATCTCGACGTAAGCGATCTGCGTGGACGGAACCAGGTAGCGGCGGCCCTTCGAATCGTCGATCTTGAGCACCGCCCCTTCGAGAGCACTCTCCACGAGCTGTTCGACGTCGTCGCGAGTCTGCGAGGAGTCGAATGCGATCTCCCTCGCCGTATCCTTGATGCCAATGCGAATGTCCATGATTGCTCCAGGATATTGCCTTTCCGCGCCCCGTGCACATCCGCAACCGCAGGAGATGTCGGATGTGCGGATTAGTGTTGTTGGAGGAGTCCCGAATCAACGGATTTCACGAACGGCGCAGAGGGGAGCAGGGCTTGCGTAGCACTCCGGAACACGATGGCTCGATAACGACGGGCTTCGTCCTCGACGCCGATCAGCAGGCGGCGATCAGCCAGCAGCCCGGAACACGGCGAGTGATTCTCGGTGGTCCCGGCACCGGCAAGAGCACAGCGGCTGTCGAAGCGGTCGCGCAGTTCCTCGAAGCGGGGGGCGATATCCGGCGAGTCATCGCGTTGACCTCCTCGCGAACGACGGCGACGGCTCTGCGCGACCGCATCGCCGAACGAGCGCAGCGCACTTCCTCCGGCCCGCTCGCGAGGTCGATCGCTTCGTTGGCGCACCTGATCGTCGGTGAACACTCGATGCAGACGCACAGGGAGCCGCCGGTGCTCTTGTCGGGTGGTGATGAAGACGCGCACTGGAACAGATTTCTCGCCGAAGACGCACGCAGCGCGGATGGTATCGCCTGGCCATCGCCGATCGACGCGTCGGTGCGTTCCCTCCCCGAATTCCGTGCCGAATTGCGAGAGTTCGTGGCCAGGCTGACCGAACGAGGAGCGACACCGGAGTCATTCGCGGCAGCTGCGAAGTCAACTGAGCACGCGGAACTCTGGGGTGCGGTTGCGAGCGCCTGGGCCGGTTTCCAAGCGGCGATCGCGACCGGATCGCAGAGGGCGCCGACGCTCACACTGAGCACAATCGTCCGGGAAGCGACACGCGTGAACAGGCTCTCCGCGGAACCCCGGTATGACCTCGTCGTCGTCGATGACGCGCAGGAGTTCACGGCCGGCGGAATGGAGCTCGTACTCAGCCTGACGGGTAGTGAGGTCGCAGAAGACCCCCGCAGGCGTTCGCGTGCATCCGTGCTGATGTTCGGCAGCTCCGACACGACAGCTGGTGTCTTTCGCGGGGCACAGCCAGACGTGGCTCGCACGGATCCGCTGCGGTACTTCGAGCGTGCCGAACTCGGTCAGCAGCATCGCTTCGGGCCCGAAATCGCGCAGGACTATGCACGAGTCGTAGAGACGATCGGCGTCTCCGGGTCGCCGGGGGAGCGGCGCTGGAGTATTGACGAGACTCTGGAATCCACCTCTCGGGCGGTCACCGTGGCTTCCGGAGCCGAGCAGACGAGATTGATCGCGAGCACGCTGCGACAGCGGAACCTCGTCGACGGGGTTCCCTGGTCGCAGCTGGCGGTCATCGCTCGCACCTCCGGCACGCTCGGACAACTCGCCGAGGCACTCGGAGCACTCGACGTGCCGGTGCACAGGGCGGGTGCACTGCAGTGGCGGCACTCGGCGGCGGTGCGTCCGCTCATCCTGTTGCTCGCTATCGCAGCCGGGAAGAGAAGCCTGAGCGCTACCGATATCCATTCGCTGCTTACCTCCCCGTACTTCGATCTAGACTCGGTTGCCTGGCGTCGGCTCCGTCGCGCGGTCCGCGCCGAACAGACGCGTTCGGGAGCGACACCCGCTTGCTCCGTCGACGAATGGCTCGTTGCGGCTGCGCGGCAGGAGATGGCACTCACCGCAGAACAGGACTTCGAGCGCGTGCGTATGCTCGCGGGTGTTCTGCAGCGTGTCGCGCGTCACGCCGACGCTGCACCGGGCCTGGCGCTCTGGGAGGCCTGGGATGCCCTGGGATGCGCGGATGCGTGGCACGCTGCGGCAACGGGCGAGGGCCGAGAACGGAGGGCCGCGAACGAGCACCTCGACGCTGTTCTCGCACTGTTCAAGCAGGCCGACACCTTCAGCGAACGCTTCCCGGACCGCAACGTCTCCGATTTCCTGACGGAGTGGTTCGCGTCCACGCTCGACGATGATTCTCTCGTGACCGGCGGAGCGCTTGATGCAGTCACGATCGGCACGCCGCTGTCGTTCGTCTCGACGGAATTCGACACGGTTGTGGTGGCGGGTGTGGAGGAGTCGGTGTGGCCGAACCTGAAGCTGCGCTCCTCGCTGCTGCGAGCAGAGCACTTCGTGCGGGGAGCCTCTGATCGGCAAGAGGTCCGGCAAGACGAAGCCCGACTGTTCGCGCTCGCGATCTCACGAGCCAGGCGGCGCCTCCTCGTCATCGCAGAAGAGTCTGAGACGGCCGGGCCGTCGTCCTTCCACGAGTTGCTGCGACCGCGGGCCGCCGCGGATCCCGGGCCCATGTCGGTTGCCGAGCTCGTTGCCGTGAACCGGCGAACACTGACTTCGGTGAGCTCGAGTGAGCAGGAGAAGGACGAAGCCGCGAGTGTTCTCAGGTATCTCGCCGATCGGGGCGTGGATGCTGCTCGTCCGAGCGGCTGGTGGGGCACGCTCGAGCTTTCGACGTCGACGCCGATAGGCGCTTCGACCGAGAAGCCGAGAATCTCACCGTCGAAGATCGAGTCGTTCACGGAGTGCCAGGTGCAGTGGGCGGTCGGCAATCTCGCCGGCGATGCCGTCGGAAATGCGCGTGCGATCGGCACGATCGTGCACGCTGCCGTCGAGCTCGCATCCGCGTTCACGGCCGATGAGATGATGCAGCTCGTCGATCGCCAGTGGGAGGGCCTCGAGTTCGAGACCGAATGGGAGGCCGCGCGGAGCCACGACAATATCGACCGCATTGTGAGCAGGCTCGAGGAGTACTTCCAGTACATTCGCGAAGAGGGCTTCCACGTGCACCGAGATCTGCGAGAGGCAAAGATTGAAGTGGATCTCGATGATGCGATTCTGACCGGCTACATCGACTGGATCGAGCGCTCTCCCGATGGCATTCGCATTTGCGACCTGAAAACCGGGAGCGCGATCACGAAGAAGGCCGCCGCTGAGCATCCTCAGCTGGGTGCCTACCAGCTGGCGGCGAGTCGCGGCGGGATCGTCGATGGTGAAAGCGTAGAAGACGACAGCGTGCTCGGCGCGAGGCTCGTCTATCCGAAACAGGAGGGCGCGTCCGTGAAGCCCATGATCCGCGAGCAGGCGCCGCTGGGGCGTGAGGAGCTCGACGCATTCGCGAAGAGCGTTGTGGCCGCGGCGAAGGCCATGGCAGGCTCGGTCTTTACCGCGAGCCCCGAACAGCACTGCTTCTCGACAGGCGGGTTCGTCCCGGATTGCCGCGTGCACGTCATAAGGCAGGTGACCGAGTGATGCTGTCACCGCACGAGATCACGGAGCGCATGAACGCGGTGCTGCCCGCGGATCAGCAACTGTTCCCTCCCAGCGACGAGCAGCTCCCGGTCGTCACAGCAGCGGCTGATCGCCCAGCGCTCGTCGTCGCCGGCGCCGGCAGCGGGAAGACGGAGACGATGGCCAACCGCACGCTCTGGTTGGTCGCCAACGGGCTTGTGAACCCCGAGCACGTGCTCGGGCTCACCTTCACAAGGAAGGCGGCCGGGGAGCTTTCGCACCGATTCAGGGAGCGGTTGGGGACGCTCGAGGCGGCCGGGCTCGCCGGTCTGGGAACCGAACGCATGCCGCCGACCGTCTCCACCTACAATTCGTTCGCGAACGAGGTGTTCAGAGAATTCGCCTACTTGATCGGCAGGAGCCCCGACGCGGAGGTGTTGACCGAGACGGCATCGCGCGTCCTCGCCCGAGACGTCGTGCTCGCGAGCACCGACGCTCGTCTTGCAGCGTTCTCCGGCGTGGATGCCGTTGTGAAGGCGCTCGTGGAGCTGTCGGCAGGCATGGGCGACAATCTCTTGACGACCGAGCAGCTCAGGGAGCATCCGAAAGAGCTCATTCGGGAGCTCGAGCGTGTGCTCCTGCAGAAAGCGAAGAGGAAGTCCGCTGTCGAGGCGGCGACGGGTCTGCTGGAGAACGCGCAGAAGTTCGAGGCGTTGCTCGACCTCGTCGACGCCTTCGAACAGAGGAAGCGCGAGAGGAACGTCGTCACGTTCAGCGATCAGGTCCGTTTGGCGATCGAGGTGATCGAGCGAGTGCCGAGCGTCGCGAGGGAGATGCGTGACAGGTTCCGTATCGTTCTGCTCGACGAGTACCAGGACACCTCGGTCATGCAGGTGCGGCTGCTGTCAGCACTCTTTTCGGGGACCGGCGTTATGGCGGTGGGCGATCCGAATCAATCGATCTACGGCTGGCGGGGCGCGGCCGCCGGAACGCTTGAACGATTCCTGGAAGAGTTCGCAGGTGCCGCCGCCGACCGTTTCGAGCTATCGACTTCGTGGCGCAACGACGTAGCGATTCTTGCTGCCGCGAATCGGCTAGCCCGCGGAGGCGATGGCGTTATCGAGCTGACGGATCGCTCCGGTGCCGGTGAGGGCCTCGTCGAACGCAGATTCTTTGAGCTGCTCAAGGATGAAGCGGACGCACTCGCCGAATGGCTTGCCGAGCACGTGACGAACGTCGATGAACCTCCGACAGCTGCCATGCTCATGCGTTCGCGCACCTGGTTGCGCGCGTACACTCGTGCGCTCGATGCGCAGGGCGTCGACTACACGATCATCGGCGGTGGCGGCCTGCTGCAGCAGCCCGTGATCGTCGATGTCATTGCAATACTGCGTGTTCTGGGTCGCCCGGACGACGGGCAGTCGCTGCTGCGCATCCTCGCTTCAGCACGGTGGCGGATAGGTGCCGCGGACATGGCAGCGCTCGTAAGGTTCTCACGTGCGCTCGCGGTGAGGGATGCCCCTCTGGTCACCGATGACGAGACGACGAGTACGACCTCCGAGCAGATCGCATCCGTGGTCGACGCACTCGATTCCCTGCATGTCGCCGAGCGCTTGCATCTCAGCACCGACGGGTTCTCCGAGTCGGGACTCGCTCGCATGCTTTCGCTTGCCGCCGAACTCAGAGCGCTCAGGACGGCCCGGCACCGGCCGGCAGCCGAGTTGATCCGCACAGTAGTCAAGTCGACGGGGCTCGACATCGAGCTGACGGCGAATGAGCACGCGGACCCGCGCGTACTGGACGCCTTCCTCGACGAGGTGCTGCTCATGCAGAGAACGGAACCGGTGTTCGGGCTCGAAGAGCTACTGGCATGGGTTGACATCGCCGAGCAGGACGACCGTATGGAATTGCCACCGCCAGAGCCGACGCCGGGCAGGGTGCAGATCATGACGGTGCACGGTGCGAAGGGACTCGAATGGGATGTCGTTGCGATCCCCGCACTCAGCACGGGTTCGTTCCCTGCGACATCGCGCGAGCAGTCGGGAGGGCTTACGCCTTCCACCGTGCCGCATCAGTTTCGCGGAGACAGGGCTGCGCTGCAGGTCTTCGACGCTTCCACAGCGGCGACCCCCGAAGACCTTGAGGATGCGCTGGGGCAGTACAGGGCCGCCAACGAGCAACGTCGGCTCGCCGAGGAACGCCGTATCGCGTACGTGGGAGTGACGAGGGCGCGCAGCAAACTCTGGATGTCAGGATCTGCGCTGGCCCCGGAGCAGACGCGCGCGAAGAAGCCCAGCGAATTCCTCACCGATGCGGGTCCCATCGAACAGGTGGCAGCACGGGAGGACAACGCATCCGATCCGCTGGAGACCGTCGTCGAATGGCCTCCACGGCCGTTCGGCGGCAGGGCCGAGGCGATTCGAGAGGCGGAGCGTCGCTTTGCGGAGGCGGCACCGATCAGCGATGCTGCTCTGACTGGGCACCTGGACGCGTTGCTTGCCGAGCGTTCACCGGAGACCGTTGCACCGTTGCGCAGGGTCGGAGCCTCCAAGCTGCTCGAGTGGATTGATTCGCCGGAGCGGGCCGACAGCGAACGCACCCGACCCATGCCATCGCGAAGGAGTGCGAGAGCGCTGCTCGGCACCGTCTTTCACCAGTGGGCGGAAGGCAGAATATCCGGTGGATACGACGAGACACTCCCCGGTTTCGAACTCGATGATCCCGGCGAGCGCTCTGCTGATCTTGCGAAGTTGCAGTCGAGCTATCTGCGGGCGAGCCGCTACGCGGAACTGGAACTCTCCGGCGGTCTCGCGGAGCAGCAGATCGATCTCCGGATCGCGGGTATCACGATCTCGTGCAAGATCGATGCCGTGTTCAACGCCGGCGATCGGCTGTTGATCGTCGACTGGAAGATCGGAAGATCGCCGAGCGGTCGCAATCTCGAGCGAAGGTCCAGGCAGCTTTCGCTCTACCGGATTGCGCTGAGCGAACTTACCGGTACTCCGCTCGAGCGCATCGACGCCGAGTTCTTCTTCGCAGAAGACGGTGTGACGGTTCCGCTTGAGTATCCGATGTCGAAGGAAGAGCTTGAACGGCTCATTCTGGCTACCGGGCGACTCGACTAGAGCAGTCGCCGGAAAATCAGATCACGTGTCCCGATCGGAATCCTCGGAGTCGTTCTCTGCGGACGACTCGATCACCTCGGTATCGTCCGGATTCTCCTGTGCCTCACCGGACTGCAGCGGCACCGTCTCGGCCTCGGGTGCAGCGGCGGGAGACGAGGGGACCTCGCCGGTTTCCTCTTCTTTCGGGACTGCTGCGGCTCGAGCCACACCGAGCGAACGGTTGCCTTCCAGGAGCTCCTGCACCTCGCTGAGATCCATCGTGTCGACGCGGGTCGGCTCGATTCGGACAGCGTCGTCGTCATCGTCGTCGACGCGCTCGACGAGAGCGTTGAGCATCCCGACAGCGTCGTCGATCGTCTCCTGGTGATTCCGTTCGACACCGAAGAGCAGCCACCGGGCGATGTCGAGTTCGGCATGCAGCATGGCTCTTGCTCGCACGAAGCGATCGCCGGGATGTCGTTCCGAGTAGCGTGCGAAAGCACTGTCGACCGCTTCGAAATCTGCGCTGCCGAGCAACCAGGCAAGATCGCGTGCCGGGTCTCCGACGCTGAGCGAGTGCCAGCCCTCGATGCCGCACACGGCTGCGCCATCGCGCCGCAGCGCCAACGCTTGGAGGTCACCGTGGGTCACGGTGGGGGTGAACTGCCAGAGCCCGGCGCTGTCGGCGGCCCGCTCCCAGCGTTCCAGTAGCGCAGTGGGCACGTTTCGGGTCGCGACAGCGCGATCGAAGACCGTCAAGACGTCCTGGCGAACACGTGGCGCTGAAAGATGGGGGAGCCCTGCGTCGGCCACAATGCTGGTGGGCAGATCGTGGATCGCGGCAACCGACTCAGCGATGCTCTCGGCAACTCCCTGCGCGCCGATGTCCTCCAGGGAGCACGGAGTTCCGGGAATTCGGGTCCAGACGAAGATCTCGGTTTTGCCGAGCGGAGCACGCCCCAGAAGTTCTGGAATCGCGAAGGGGAGGCGTTCGCGAACGCCTGCGCTTGCTGCGGAGAGTGCTTTCGCTTCCGCACGGGCGCGCTCCAGCACATGCGGTACACGGGGAACGCTGATGCGCACCGTAACACCCTCGTCGGTCTGCGCCGCTACCTGCTCGACCTCCGCAGAGGAACCGTCGTCGGTCGCCCCCCTGAGTTGGAGTCCTTCTACGGCTGTCGTAGCCAACGCGGCTAGAGTGAAGGGGTTGGAGGCCATGCGGTTAGCGTAGTCGCTTCGACTTGCGGGCCGCAGATGCCACGCGGCGCAGAAAGAGGGTGCGGATGACGATCGGGCGGCTGTCACGGAGAGGTCTCGACTACGCTGCGGATGCCGATGCGACTCTCGGCGCTGCCGTGCGCGACCCCCGTACGCGGCTGCTTGCGGTTGCTCGCGACGGCATCGCTTTCCTTTCCGATGCAGCGCGGGCCGGCGAATTCCTGGTGTGGTTGGGGCAGACACCCGACGAACGCCATTGGGTTGCGTCTCTCGGTTGGGAGGGCGACGAGGCCGAACTCGAATGGACCGGCTTGCGCGCCGTGCTGGCGGAGGGCGACGAAGACTTCACAGCGATCGCTACGCAGGCGACCGCACTCGCACGCTGGCACGACGACAACCGGTTCTCGCCCGTCGATGGATCAGACGTGCGACCTGTGCACGCAGGATGGGCGCTGGAAGATGCAACGGGCCGCTTGCATTTTCCGCGCACGGACCCCGCCGTCATCGTCGCGATAACGACACAGGATGATGAACGTCTCCTACTCGCGAGCAATACCGCGTGGGACGAGAACCGATATTCGCTCGTAGCCGGCTTCGTGGATCCCGGTGAGAGCCTCGAATCCGCCGTCGTGCGAGAGGCGCTGGAGGAAGTAGGGCTGGAGCTCTCTCAGGTCGGCTACGTGACCTCGCAGCCGTGGCCGTTCCCGCGTTCGCTCATGGTCGGCTTCGCGGCGACGGCGACGAACCCGAGCGGTGTGCACGTCGACGGCGTCGAGATACGGGATGCCCGCTGGTTTACCCGTGCACAGCTGTGCTCAGAGGTCGTGCAGTTACCGGGGAGAGAGTCGATCGCCAGGAAGCTGATCGAGCGGTGGCTCGCGTCGGAGGCACCGTGACAGTGCATCCGGAGTCGTTACTGGATGCGCTCGACGACGGGCAGCGGGAGGCCGCCGAGGCCCTGCACGGCCCCGTCTGCATCCTTGCCGGCGCAGGGACCGGGAAGACGAGAGCGATAACCCATCGCATCGCCTATGGGGTAGCGACGGGCGCATACGACCCGGCACGAGTCATGGCCCTGACATTCACGACGAAGGCCGCGGGAGAGATGCGCTCGCGGCTCGCTGCGCTGGGAGCGGGTGCTGTGCAGACGAGAACGTTCCACTCCGCGGCACTATCCCAATTGTCGTACTTTTGGCCGAGAACGCTCGGAACCCGTACACCGGAGCTGGTGCGCGCCAAGGTGCCACTGGTGGCAGACGCGGCGGCGCAATTGGGCGAACGGCTCGACACTGCGACGCTGCGTGATCTTGCCGGCGAAATCGAGTGGCGAAAGTCTCGATCCATGACGATGGAGCAGTACGCGGCGAACTTCGAAGAACGTGCTCTCGTTGCAAGGCTCGGCATCGATAGAGTCGTGGACCTCCATGGCGCCTACGAACGCATCAAGGACGACAGAAGGCAGATGGACTTCGAGGATGTCCTGCTGGCGACGGCGGGGATGATCGCGAGGGAACCGGATGTCGCGCAGTGGGTGCGCGAACAGTACAGGCACTTCACGGTTGACGAATACCAGGATGCGTCGCCCGCGCAAACCAATCTGCTCGAGCTGTGGCTCGGACGTCGAGCCGATGTCTGCGTCGTGGGCGACCCGCACCAGACGATCTATTCGTTTGCGGGAGCGGACAGAGCGAGTCTTTCGCGGTTCCAATCGGATCATCCAGGTACTCGCATCGTGCAGCTTGTCCGCAACTACCGGTCGCAGGCACGTGTGATCGAAATTGCGAATGCTCTCGTTCACGATCCGGAGCGGGCTCCTCTCGAAGCGACGCACGGGGCGGGCGAATCCGTGCGGATCGAGGAGGCGGAAACGGACGCCGCCGAGGGTGCCCGCATCGCGGAGCGCATTCGCGAACTGCTCGCCAGTGGCGTGGAGCCGGCGGATATCGCCGTGCTGGTGCGTTTCCACGCCCAGGGTGCGCCCATCGTGCAAGCGGTGCGAGCCGAGGGGATCGGCATCGTCACGGAGGGATCCAGCGCATTCTTCGAACTGCAGGTTGTACGCAAGCTGATTCTCGCTTTTCGGGCCGCGCCCGTGGATGACCGCCCCCTGTTCCAGCAGGTCGTCGACCTCGCGAGGGACGCGGGCTGGTCGTCGACTCCGCCGGCCGGGAGGGGTGAAGAGCGAGAACAATGGGACGCCGTGCAAGCCATCGTGAACATGGCGGAAGAGGCGGGCGGGGGTACTACGCTCTCCGCGTTCGCCGCGTCACTCACGCAGATGGCGGAAGCTGAGCAGCAGCCACGCGTCGACGCTGTGACGCTGGCGACGCTGCACGCGGCGAAGGGTCTCGAATGGGAGCATGTGATCATTGCAGGGCTCTCGGAAGGCATCCTGCCGATTTCGTATGCCACGACAGAAGCGGCAATAGAGGAAGAGGGCAGGCTCTTCTACGTCGGAGTAACCCGCGCTCGGACTTCGCTGGCGTTCACACGATCTGTTTCGTCGGGAGGGGCTCCGAGGAAGGCATCCCGTTTTCTTGTCCCGTTGCAGGATGCCCTGAAGCGAGCTCCGTCACGGGCTGCGCGTCGGTAGAGCAGGGACAGCCGTCGCGAACGCCCATTTCGGACTCGGTGACGACGGCGGTTCCGCGCCGCACCGTCACGAAACGACGATGGCAATAGCCGTTCGCGAAACTCGAGATCATGTCAGCGACAACGCCGAGAATAGCTGCGTGCTCCAGTGGCTGAAGCCGCAACGAGCGCTCGAAGTCATCGACGAGGGGAAGCAGGGGAGGAGCCGACCGCCGTGCACACTTCCTGCAGGGACGGCCGGGGAGCCAGAGCGGACCGACATCGATAGACGCGTCGCCGAGCACAACGGGCAGGTACGGCTTCTGTCGGGCGAGCGAGCGCTGCCACTCCCGTTCCGACAGCTCCCACTCGGCGACCGAGATGAAGAGGTTCGCCGCTCGCCTCCCTGCCGCATACCCGGAGGCGCGCACGAGCTGCTGAATCTCGCGAGCGACGGGCGACGATCCGGCGACTCGGATGCGTGCATCGGGTGCCGGTTGCACAAGCGCGTCTTGTAGGGCCCGTAGCAGCAGAGAGGCCCGTTCTCTGCCGCAGCGAACGACGAATTCGTTTCGGAGCATGCCGTGGCGCAACAGTTCGATGGCCTCCGCTTCCGCTTCGTTCACATCCAGACGGGCGAGCGGCTCCTGTACACCGACCTGGAGGGTCGTCGGCGCGACCCAGAACAACGGCAAGTGTGGTCGGAGTCGGAGCATGCGGGCATTCTGCCCGCTACGCGGCTATCAGCGCGGCGGTTTATCCACAGCCACAGCGAGGTCAGTCGGACGTGGACCCACCCTCTTGCTCGTCATCGCGCGCCTCGCCGTTACCGTCGTCGGAACCCTTTTCGCTGTCACCCGCCCCTTCGATGTGTTCACCGCCGTCGGCCTCCTCATCGAACAGCTGACGAAGCGCGATATCGATCTCGTCGAGATCGGCCGCTTCTCCCTTCAGCTGAGCGATTATGCGTGCCGGGTCGTCGATGTCTTCCGCCGTTGGGACGAGATCGAAGCTCTCCCACAGGCTGTCGCGCTTCTCGGCGCCGACTTCGGAGGTGACACGCTGCCAGAACTCGCTCGCCTCGCGCAGTCGCCGCGGCCGAATCTCCAGGCCGACGAGCGTCGAAAGCGCCTTCTCCGCAGGGCCACCCGTTGCTCGGCGCCGACGCACCGCTTCGGCTATGGCCGCTTGCTTCGGCAGCCGAGCCGCGGCCTGCTGCGTTACGCAGTCGACCCATCCCTCGATCAGCGCGAGCGTGGTTTCGAGCGAAGCGAGCGCATCCTCCTGCTCCTTCGTGCGAGGGGGTATCAGCGACCCGTTACGCAAAAGCTCCTGGATCTGCTGCGGGTTCGCAGGGTCGACCTGCATCGCGAGGTCGTCGAGCGCCCGGACATCCACGTGAATGCCCTCGGCGTAGCTGCGGATCTCGCTCATGACTTCGAGCCGCAACCACTTGGCGTGATGGAACAGTCGCGCGTGAGCGAGCTCACGCAGCGCGAGCCAGATGCGAATCTGGTCATCCGGAACCTCGAGGCCATCCGTGAGCTGCGGGAGGTTGGCGGTTATGACGGCCGCGCGGTCGTCGAGCAGCGGAAACCCGATGTCGCCGCCCGAGAGCACCTCGCCCGCAAGCTGACCGACAACCTGGCCGAGCTGCACGGCGAACAGGGTTCCTCCGACGGAACGCAGTAGCCGTCCGGCGCCCTGGACCATCTCGGCCTCCGACTCGGGCGTCATCTCGCTCATCGCGTCCGTCAGCGCCTTGGCTATGCTCGCCGCGACCGGCTCCGACATCTCCTGCCACACCGGGAACGTCGCCTCGGCCCACTGCTGCCGCGAGAGGTGTTCTAACCGGTCTACCGTGCCCAGCTGCGTCTGCTCATCGAGCCAGAGCGCAGCGAGGCGTGCCGCCTCCTGTGTCGCTTCTCGGTCTTCCGCGCTGACGGATCCGGGGTTCTGCTGCACAACACGCTGCGCCTGCTTCACCCCCGCCGACCAGTCGATGTCCTCGCTAGGGTTCGTGAGCGCCGACTGCAGGTGCTGCATGAGCCCTGCGAAAGCGTCGGCGTTGCCCCCCTGCATACCGGCGGCCTGAGCGAGCGATTGGAGATCGAGCTCGCCCTCGCCCCCGAGCATCCGCTGGATCATTTCGCGGAGTTCGTCGGCTGGATCCTTCTCATGCTCATCGGCCATGGCACTACGCTATCCGTGGAGGGCATCCCGCCGCAGTGAATTCGCGAGATTCGGCATCAGCCAGCGGCGAACAAACGCACGACGGGCTGCGACGAATGCGAGCATTGCGAGAGCCGAACATAGGGGAGGGCACGGGTGTTCCGACGCCGGACAGAGGGACGCAGAGCCGTTGGCACGTTCGCAACGCTCGCAGCTCTGCTGGCGCTTGCAACCATGGCTTTTCTTCCTTCGCCATTCATAACCCAGTCTCCCGGCCCCACGTTCGACACCCTGGGTGAGACGGACGAGGGCCCGATCATCGAAGTGAGCGACGCTGAGACCTATCCGGTCGACGGCGAGCTGCGGCTGCTCACGATCTCCCTGCGAGGCAATCCGGACAACCCGCTGAACTGGGCGGAGGTGGCTGCCGCCTACTTCTCTCCCGATCAGACCGTGCTCCCGATGGAAGCCGTCTACGGTCAGGTGACGGTGGAAGAGCGGAACCAGCAGTCGCAGGCCGACATGGAGAATTCGCAGGACACGGCGATCGCAGCGGCCTTGCTGCAGCTGGGTTACGACGTGGATGTGCGAGTGTGGGCGGCCGGTGTTCTGCCGGGCAGCCCTGCCGACGGGATCCTGCAGGACGGCGACGTGCTGCTCACCGTGAACGGTGAGACCATCTGGGATGCCTACACGATACGAAACGCGGCCGCCGAAAGCGACGACCCGGTAACGATTGTCTATGAACGCGACGGCGAAGTGGGCGAGGCCGTCATCGAACCCGAGGAGAGCGACGGCATCCGCCTGATCGGTGTGCAGGCCATGAGCGATGTCGACCTGCCGCTCGATGTGACCATCGCACTGCCCAACGTGGGCGGGCCGTCCGCGGGCATGATGTTCTCGCTCGGCGTCATCGAACGCCTCACTTCCGGATCCATGACGGGTTCCGTCGCGTGGGCGGGAACCGGCACGATGAGCGTTTCCGGAGCGGTCGGCTCCATCGGCGGGGTCGTGCAGAAGATGCACGGCGCGCTCGACGCGGGAGCCGAATGGATGCTCGTGCCCGCGGAAAACTGCGGAGAAGTCGCTGGCAACGTGCCGTCCGGCCTCAATGTCGTCCCCGTCGAGACGCTGACAGAAGCGCAGAGCGTCGTCGAAGTCGTCGCGAACGCGGACGGCGACCCCGAGCGAGTGAGCACACCGTTGCCGTCGTGCGGATAGAATGACCTGACCCCGTTTTCAAGTTGGAGATACTACGTGACGAGTTCCGCCGCCACCTCATCTGATTCGCCGAAACCCCGGGACCGCCGCTCACCGCTGCTATTGACGCTGGTGATCGTGGCGGCGCTGGCGATCGGGTTCTACTACTTCACCGGCTTCTACACCGACTACCTCTGGTTCGATCAACTCGGGTTCTCGGAGGTTGTGCTCGTTCGCTGGGGCTCGATAGCGGTGATGTTCGCCATCGGGTTCCTCGCAATGGCCGTTCCGCTCGCCATTGTCATGCAGGTTGCCTTCAGAACGCGCCCGACCTACGCCCAGCTGTCGAGTCAGCTCGACCGCTATCAGGCGCAGATCGAGCCCCTCCGTCGCGTCGGGATGGTGCTCATCCCGGTGATCTTCGGGTTGTTCTCGGGAGCCGCGGCGGCGAGTCGCTGGGAGCTCGTGCAGCTGTGGCTGAATCGTCAGCCGTTTGGGCAGACGGACCCGCAGTTCGGATTCGACATCAGCTTCTACGTCTTCGAGGTGCCGTTCTACCAGCAGGTGGTGACGCTGCTGCTGCTCGTCGTCTTCGCCTCGTTCGCCGCTACTGTCGCGATGTCGTACCTGTACGGGTCGCTGCGGATCAACGGCCGGGAGTTCCGCGTCGCAAGGGCGACTCGGATCATGCTCGCCGTTCTCGCAGCGCTCTTCATGCTGGGTCTGGCTGCGAACATCTGGCTCGGCCAGTACGCTGCCCTTTCGCAGCCTTCGAGCAGCGTTGTCCGATCCGGCGCAGGCTTCGCAGCGGTGAACGCGACGATTCCCGGAATCCAGATCATGGCAGGAATTGCTGCTCTCGTTGCGATCTGCTTCGTCGTGACGGCGGTGATCGGCCGCTGGCGCATTTCGATCGTCGGTACCGCGATGCTGATCGTGGCCTCCCTCGTTGTCGGAGCCGCCTACCCGGCGCTGATTCAGCGCTTCCAGGTCGACCCGAGCGCGAGAACCCTCGAGGCCGAGTTCATCGACCGCAACATCGAATCGACACGGGATGCCTTCGGTGTCTCCGAGGTCGAGATGGTGCCGACCGACACACGCACGACGACGGAGCAGGGCCAGCTGGCGGAGGACGCGCAGACGACGGCGAACATCCGCATCATGGACCCCGCGCTCGTGTCGGAGGCGTTCCAGAACCTCGAGTCGTACCGTCAGTTCTACAGCTTCCCCGAGCAGCTCAATGTGGACCGTTACGAGATCGACGGTGAGCTGCAGGACACCGTCGTGACGCTCCGTGAGATGAACACCGACTGGTTGTCCGAGCAGTCCTGGTACAACCAGACCATCGTGTATACGCACGGCTACGGCATGGTCGCGGCGTACGGCAACCAGCGTGGTCCCGAAGGGCAGCCGGTGTTCATGCAGGGCGGTGTTCCGACCTCAGGTCCGCTCGGCGACTACGAGCCGAGGATCTACTTCGGTCAGTCGC
Source organism: uncultured Agrococcus sp. (assembly GCF_945915485.1). Classification (GTDB taxonomy): domain Bacteria; phylum Actinomycetota; class Actinomycetes; order Actinomycetales; family Microbacteriaceae; genus Agrococcus. The sequence continues at coordinate 3,852 of NZ_CAMEFJ010000002.1, read as the reverse complement.
AGCCCGAGTACTCCATCGTGGGCGGAACGGATGACAGCGTCGATCTCGAAGTCGACTATCCGCGCGGTGGCGAAGAGGGTTCCGGTGCTGACAACGCCATGACGACATTCGACGGCGAGGGCGGTCCGAACGTCGGGAACCTCTTCAACCGCCTCGCGTATGCGCTGCAGTTCCAGTCGGAGCAGATCCTGCTGTCGGACGCACTCAACAGCGATTCCCAGATTCTCTACAACCGCGATCCCATCGAGCGCGTGCAGGAGGTCGCCCCGTACTTGACGCTCGACCAGACGTCGTACCCGGCGGTCGTGGATGGCCGTGTCGTCTGGATCGTGGACGGCTTCACGTCGACGGATCTTTACCCGTATTCGACGCCCATGTCGATGTCAGGCGCGATTCGCGATTCGACGAACCCGAATCCGCAGATGGGGCCGAACGACACCGTCAACTACATCCGCAACTCCGTCAAGGGTGTCGTGGATGCGTACGACGGCAGTGTGACGCTGTACGCGTGGGACACAGACGACCCCATTCTGCAGGCATGGCAGAGCGTCTATCCCGCTTCGACGACGTCGATGGAGGAGATGAGCGGTGACCTGCTGTCGCACGTGCGCTATCCGCAGGATCTCTTCAAGATGCAGCGGGCCATCCTCGGTGATTACCACGTGACGAACCCGGGTACCTTCTACTCGGACGACGACCGCTGGCGTACGCCGTCGGAGCCCACTTGGACGGGGGAGGGGTCGGCGCCACCGCAGCCGCCCTACTACCTGACGATGTCGGTTGCAGAGCAGGATCCCGCATTCACGCTGTACTCGACATTCATCCCGCACGGAGGTGAGGGGACACCGAATGTGCTCTACGGGTACTTATCGGTCAATGCCGATGCCGGCTCCACACCGGGCGAGGTGAGCGAGGATTACGGCAGGCTCGTGATCCAGGAGCTGCCACGCGACCAGTCTGTTCCCGGGCCGGGCCAGATGCAGAACAACTTCAACACCGACGACGCGATCTCGGTCGAGCTCAACATCCTCGAACGAGGTGCGACGCAGGTGATGCGAGGCAATCTGCTGACGGTGCCCGTCGGCGGCGGACTGCTGTACGTGCAGCCGGTGTATCTGCGTTCGACAGGTGACACCTCGTTCCCCGTTCTGCGTCGAGTCCTCGTCTCGTTCGGAGACAACATCGCGTTCGCCGACACTCTGGATGCCGCGCTCGATGAGCTCTTCGACGGTGATTCGGGAGCGGATGTCGATGATGCGCCAGAGGGCATCGAGGACGATCCTGTCGACCCGGATGATCCGGACACTCCGACCGAGCCGGAAGAGCCGGAGGAGCCGTCGGAGCCGGAGACGCCGGAGGAGCCGATCAGCGACGACCTCGCAGCTCTGCAGCAGGAGCTGAACGAGGTGCTGCAGGATGCCAACCAGGCGCTGCAGGACCGCGAAGAGGCCTACGCGAACAACGACCTCGTCGGCGCCGCTGAGGCCGACGAGCGGCTGCAGGAGGCGCTCGAGCGTGCGATCGTCCTGAGCGACGAGATCGAGCGCCTGGAGGCCGAAGGGTGATCGGATAGGGGTGGGGCGGACCCCGATTTGTCCCACCCCGCGCGGCGTGCTAACGTAGGTATCTGCAACGCGGGGTGGAGCAGTTCGGTAGCTCGCCGGGCTCATAACCCGGAGGTCGTAGGTTCAAATCCTGCCCCCGCAACGAAGAGAAAGACCCTCTGAACGAATCAACGTTCAGAGGGTCTTTGCTTGTCGCATGATCCCTCGCGCAATCACCCGGCCCAGCGCACCGTGACGTCGCTCAGAGGGGGGTCTGTCGCTGCGAGTGGAGCATTCCGACAGAAGTCCGGCCCGATCGGGGCGCCTCCTGGGCGTCTATCTCGAAAGCTCACGCAGCGATGCCTTCGTCGATCCCGCGACGGCCGAGACCGGGCTGTGCCCACCCGCGCGCTCAGCGACGGGGACGGCGCAACGCGCGATTGCCGACGTCTTCGATTCAAAGGAGACGAACGGCACTCGCCCCTTCTACACCTCCGGTGTTCCGACGAGTAGTTGTCCGTCGCTTGACCCGACGGTCACGGGTACCGATTGCTCCGTGCCGTCCCAGCTGAACGTGCACTGGAACGTCGTGCCCTGCTCGGGACGAACCTCGTCGGGGCAGGTAACGTCTTGCACTTCGGCGAGACCGTAGTCGTCGGTGAGAACTCGTTGCACTTCGCCCGCTATCGCACCGGAATCCATCGTCCCGGACTCCGCCCCGAACCAGCCGATCAGCCAACCACCCGGTATGAAGACAATTGCGGCGATTGCTGCCGTGATCAGGATCGGCACCGTGAGTGAACGCTTCTTCTCGCCGCCCGATCGTTGGCCGGGGGGAGGGGAGCTGGGGGAGGAACCCGGCGGTGGGGCGAACGGAGCCGACACCTGCGGACGAGCAGGGGCGCTGCCCGGAGGCGCTGCGTGCGGTGGAGCGCTCGGCGGGCCGCTAGGAGGTGCGCTGGGGGGTCCCCCGGGAGGTGCGCTCTGAGGGGGCCGGTTCGGCTGAGACGCAGGAGGCGAACCGAACGGTCCGCCCGGCGGCGGCGAGCTTGGCGCAGGGCCGGTGGGCGGGCCGGGCTGTTGCGGCCCCTGTGAGAACGGGCCCGGCTGCCGTGGTGGGAAGGGAGGATTGCTGTTGCTCATGGTGCTTCCTTACAGCTCGCCGATTCGGATCAGCTCGATCGTCCGCCAGAAGTCCTCCGCTTCGGAGCCCTCGGGCATTTCGAAGAGGTTGTCCTCTTCGAGGTTCTCAATTGGAACGGAGATTTCTTCCTGCGCCGCGGTGCCGGTGATCTCGAAGCCTACTTGGAGCTCCATTTCCAGATCCGTATCCGGCGCTACCACCGTGCCGTTCGCCTCCATTTTCAGCACCACTCCATCTGAGTTGATCCAGATGCGCATGGGGACGAGCGTGTCGAGCGTTTCGTCCGTCACCAGTTGTTCGAGATCGCCGCCGAAGACCCATAGATTCGCTTCGACCATCGAGCCGACGGTGACGGCCGTTGTCAACAGAACGCTGCCATTGGCATAACGCATCAGGTGCAGGGGAACATCCTGATGGCCGTCGTCAGACTCGTCGAAATGCTCCTGTGTATAGTGCCACGCGCGGAGCAATTGACACGCATACGCGACCGCGCTGAGTGCGCACGCATCACTCGGATGCACGTCCGGTTCCATTCGAGGCGCCGCAGTATGCCCCCACGGTGCAATGTCCATTTTCTCCTGGTACATGCGGCCGAAGAGGTAGTACTCGCGATCCGAGCCGGCAACGTGATAGACATCGATCGTCTCGCCCTCGTGGATCCCCTGCTCGAGCGAGAGATAGGAGCCATTGACGAACTTCGTCGTGTGCTGATTGTTCAACTGTGCGCCGTTGCTGGCGAGCCCGTGCTTGTAGCCGACGGCCGTGTACGACTCGAGCTGCCCGATGCCGGCAAGCAACTCATCGGTCTCCAGGTACTCGGCTGCCGCATCGATGTGGAATTCACGCAGGCCCTGATGCTCCGCTGCCGCGTAGGGCTGCACAGGGCCCGCAGCACATCCGGCGAGCGCGAGGAGGGCCGCTGCCGCGGTTATGAAGCGTGCCAGGGGCCGATGCTTAGTTCTCATCGCCGTACCCTCCGGCTCTCGCATACAGGGACTGAGCGACTTCTCCAAGGACACTGGATTCCGTGTGCGACACGTTGCCGTCACTGTCGAAGAACACGAGTGAATTCACGGCGACGAGGTAGCCGGCGTCAGTGTCTTCGTCGTAATAGGCGAAGACTCCGCCTCCCGACATTCCTGGCGTCATGTCGCATGGCCAGTG
>NZ_CAMEFJ010000001.1 GCF_945915485.1 uncultured Agrococcus sp. | reverse complement strand
CTGGAGTATCGCGGTGAGGAAGTCAGGATGGTGCTCGCAGGAGAGGGGACCGTGATCGCGGAAGTCGACGGAGAGAGTACCGAGATAGAAGTCTCCGGGACCCCGACCTCCTATGAGCTGCTCAACGTGGACGAGAGCCGAGCTGGGACGATCGAAGTCACGGTTCCCGCAGGCGTTGAAGCCTACTCATTCACGTTCGGGTGAGGGAGCCGAGTCGGGTGATGTGAAGCGGCGACGCCAGGGTCTCGTGTCGCGAAAGTACGCTTCGGGACCGTGTACGTCGGGGCAGTCGGCAACACAGCAGCCGCAGCGGGGATCTTCAGGGGTTCCCACATCGGCCTCATTCGAGCAGGTGCAATCTGGGCAGGCGCAGATCGTGCCGCGTGCGGGCATACCGTGGCGCAGTCTGTCTTCATCGGTCATATCGCTCGTGAAAGATACCGAGAATTGCACGCCGTTGATCTCAATAGTGGGCTCTTCGTCGTTTTGCATAACGGGCCAGACTATCGAATCTCATGATTTGCTGCCAGAGATGGTGCGGCGACCTGATTCGCTTCGGTGCCTGGCTTGGGCGTTGCGGGGAAGGGGCTTTGAGAAGCATTCCCGCGGCTTGCGGCGGTGATCGATCCTTTAACTGACATAATGTGCATTATCGGCGAAATAGGCGCACAGCGAGAAGCCAATACGTGTTGCGCGAGTGTGCGATCACCTGAACCCTTCTGCACAGTTGCTGCGATGGTTGTTCACGGAATCGAGCTCTCACCGGCTGGCCGGCACAGTGCCATCGAATTCGCGCGCGAAACAATTGTCTGACTCGTATCGACGGTGCGGTTCGTTTCGATCGCTCATTCGGCAGAGTGCGAACGTTGACGGTGTGCCAAGAATGTCCGTTCGATGCCAGGTTTCCGCCCTCTGTCCCCTGCGACGCACGGCTCACGAGGAGTTGACATAACGTATTCCCCGCCCTTTGGGCTTGTAGGGTGACTCGTTCCTGGGTTATCGATCGAGCGATTCGACGACGGTGACTACGCGCGGCCGGGACGCGAATGCGCCCTCGTGCGCTGCGCGTTCACGATCGTTGCGAAGCGACCACAATGGATTCGAGGTGCTTCGCTCGGGATCGGCTAGTCGCCCGCCCCGCCCGTATCGTCCGAAGCCTCGGAAGAAGCGGCGGCGTCCGCAGCCCTGTTCGCCTTGCGGCGGCCGAGCACGAAGAGCAGTATGCCAAGCACCAGTACGAGGACCGCAATGAGAATGAACACCCACGTCGCGATCTCGGTGCCGGTCACGGGAAGAAGATCCATGCCCCTAGCGTAGCCCCGTTTTCTGTATGTGGTGAAACGCACTGTGTTCGCGGTGGATCGCCGGCTTTCCGAGGCGCGAGTATCAAGGCAGGACCACAGGCGTCAGCGTTGCTGGCGTTAGAAGCCGCTGCGATCGAAAGGCATGTGCCGTGAACTCTGCGTCGGAAACAGTGTCCCGTCCCGTTGGTGCGCGTTGGGCCGCCGTCGTGACGGCCATGGTATTCCTCGTTGCGCTCAATCTGCGGCCCGCGCTCACATCCGTGGGGCCGCTGCTACCGGTTTTCGCACCGGAATTGGGGCTGAACGAGTCTGCGCAGGGAGTGCTGGGTGGACTTCCCGTACTCGCATTCGCGGCGATTTCCCCGTTCGTGTATCTCATGACGAGGCGCATCGGTATGGATCGCGCGGTCTTCGCGACCCTCATACTGTTAGCGACTGGGCTCTTGATCCGTTCGTACCTGGGGTTGTCCGGCATGTGGGCAGGGACCGTCATCATCGGTTGCGCAATCGGGATCGGCAATGTCCTGGTGCCGACGCTCGTCAAGCGCGACTACCGTACGAGAGTCTCCAAAGCGACAGGAGTGTACTCCGCGTGTATCACGGTGGCGGCGTCCGTGGCCTCTGCCGTCGCGGTACCGATGTCCGAATGGTTCGGGTGGCAAAACGCACTGGGCTTCTGGGCGATACCCGTCGTTGTCGTGGCTCTCCTCTGGCTGCCTCGCACTCGAGCCGGTGCAGGAGCGGATGATGACGGCCGGCTCGCCGTTCGGCCCCGGAGCGTGTGGAAGCAAGCCGTCGCCTGGTATGCGGCGATATTCATGGGGTTGCAGTCCACAACCTTCTACTTCATGATCACATGGCTGCCGACAGTCGAAATAGCATCCGGGGTGGGCAAGCAACAGGCGGGAATGCACCTCTTCGCCTACCAGATCGTCGGTATCGTCTCGGCATTGTCCGCACCGCTTCTCATGAGACGGCAAGAGAGCCAAGTCGAGGCAACGGTGATCACCAGTGTTCCCATGCTGCTCGGATTGCTGGGGCTCCTATTCGTCCCGCAAGCCGGCTTGATCTGGGCGATCGTCGCTGGCCTTGGCAGCGGAGGCTCGCTCGCCGTAGCGCTGTCCATCATCGGTCTGCGAGGACGCACGAATCTCGAAACCGCGAAGATGTCGGGCATGGTGCAGTGCTTCGGCTACCTTATGGCGGCACTCGGGCCGATGCTCGCGGGTTTACTCGCCGACAGAACCGGCGGATGGACCGCGGCCCTCATCGCCATGGTCGTGGTGTGTCTCCTGCAGCTCATCATCGCCGTACCGGCTGGGCGCGGACGCCGGGAAGCGTCGCACTCCTGAGATCGATACCGGCCCTACGCTCCGACCGGGAGCTTGCGGTTCCACCAGTCCATAACGTGTTCGAACCGCTCCAGCCGGTGACGCGGTTGACCCGACCGAGTCAGTTCGTGATCCTCGCCGGGGAAGACAAGCAGCTCAGCATCCACATCACCTCGCCGCAGGGCCATGTAGTAGCGCTGCGCCTGCTCGAGCGGGCACCGGAAGTCGAGCTCCGAGTGCACGACGAGCGTGGGCGTCCTCACCTGATCGACAACCGCCATCGGCGACTGCGTCAGTGTGTGCGCAGGGTCGTATCCCGTGTACTCCTCGCTGAAGAACGATCCGATGTCGCTCGTGCCGATGAAGGATGCCGGGTCGAGATATCCGCGCTCCACGATCGCAGCAGAGAAGCGATGATCGTGCGCGATCGTCCACGCGGTCAAATAGCCGCCGTACGATCCGCCCATGACGCCGAGACGGTCACCATCGAACTCCGGGTGGGCGTCCAGAGCACCGTCGACGAAGTCGAGAACATCAGTCAGATCGACCGTTCCCATGGCCTCCTTGATCGCAACCGCATGGTCCCGACCGTAGCCCGCCGATCCGCGAGGGTTGCACTGCAGCACTGCGTAGCCTGCGTCAACGGCAACTTGCGCCTCATCGAACACGTGCACGCCGTACTGCGCGAAGGGGCCTCCGTGGATGTTCAGCAGCACCGGATGCGGCCCAGGGCCTGCCGGAATCCACGCCCAGCCGTGCACCGTGCCGCCGTCTCGCGTCGGAAACTCGTGCTCTACGGGAACAACGATGCCGGCATCCTGCAGGTCGGCACCGAAATCGGTAAGCGGGCGCCAGGCGTTGTCGTCCACGGTGCCGAGTTCGGCGAATGACGTAGGGGTTTGCGCGACGGCGATCGTAAGATCCCCTGCACGAGCTGCAGCGAGGACCTCCTGATCGGAGTCGGTGAGCTGCTCTACCGACTCTCGTCCCACCGCAACCAGCTGAATTCGACCGCGGATGCGACGAAGGGCAAGCACTCCCCCTTCGGCTGCCACCAAGTGCGAACCGGGGTCGCCGAAGTCGAACGCGTTCGGCTCCGTCAATAGCGTGGGTTCGCCGTTCTCCAGCACGTAGACGGATGCGGACTGCGCCACGAAATCGCGCCCCCGCTCCCCCAGGTCACCGGCGAGCAGCCACAGTGCACCATCCGACTCGATGGCATCGGCGATCGAAAGGTTGGCAGCAGCCGAGACGATGTCCGTAGGGTCCTGCCCGGGTGCAGCAGGATCTACGAGGACGAGCGAGGATCGAAGGTCGGAGTCCCTTGTCTCATGTCTGGCGGTGATGGCGAGAATGCCCTGCTCCGACCAGTTCGCCAGCCCGAAGCTTATTTCACCTCGAGTCAGCTGCACGCTCGTATCGCGTTCAGACGGCTCGTCCTTCTTCCCGTCGGGTCGTGGCGCCGCTTCGGGGTCTGGAGCGGCGGCAAGCGAGGCGGCGATGTCGATCTCTTGCACGAAAATGTGCGCATCGGAGTCGTCGATGTAGCCGCGGCCGTTCGAAAGGTACTTGAGTGAGGTGATATGCCGCGGTGACTGCTGGTTGGGCGTGAGCCCTTCGACAGAGTCTCCTCTCCCCTGGCGCGGGGCGAGCACCTGCAGTGCGAGATGCGTACCGTCCGGCGAGAGTTTGAAGCCGGTGACTCCGTGCTTGATAAAGGTGAGCTGCACCGCTTCCCCACCATTCAGCGGGAGGGCGAACACCTGCTGCTTGTCATCGACAGACCGCAGGAACACGGCAGTATCACCGTCTTGCGTCAGCGCTGGCGAAGTGTCATGGATTCCGCGCGTCAGTCTCGTGCGCGCTCCGTCGGCCAGCGATACGCGCCAGAGCTGACCGACTTGCGCGTTCGCTTTGAGCGACGGATGGGAAGCAGCAACAAGCGCAAAACTTCCGTCATTCGCGACAGCGGGACGGGAGAGGGAGACGAGTTTTTCGATATCTTGCGCGCGCATCAGGCGTTGAACCCTGAGACGTCACCCGTGAGCCGCGTGTTGTCAGCAGGAACAGGGTCGACGGCGGCCCTGGCGACTTCCGCTGCGAACTCTGCGACGTTGAAGAGTTTGCCGGCGGACTCCCGTCGGGCTTCGATTGCTCCCGGTCGGGCACGTTCGAGCAGGGTCGCAGTGATGGTGCCCTCGATCATGTCACCGGAGACGACGACGAACTCGATTCCTCGCTCGCTCAGCTGCGGAACCATCTCGCGGAGCGCATCCTCGCCCGCTCGCTTCGAAAGCGCGACCTGTTCGTACTCCGGCATCGTCGGCGTGGTCTTGATGAAGTGCGCCTGGTGACTCGTCACGAACACGACGCGTCCTCCGGGCCGCAGCGTGCCGAGCGCTGCCGTCAGCAGCTCGACCTGGGCGTCTCTGTTCAAGCGCATGGCATAGTCCTCGCCCATGCTCGCTTCCATCCCGCCGGATGCGTTCATCACGAGGATGTCGATCCCGCCGAACGCAGACTCGGCTTCGGAAAACAGGTTCTGCACGCTCCCGGGGTCGGTTAGATCGGCCTGCACCGTGAGTGCTTCGACTCCGTGCTCACGCGCGGCGGCAGCGACTTTCTCTGCCCGTGGTGCCTTCTGCCGATAGTTGATGATGACGTTCGCGCCGGCAGCGGCAAACTCCAAAGCGGTGTCGGCCCCGATACCGCGACTGGAGCCAGTGACGAGAGCGGTTTTGCCGGCGAGAGAGCCGGCCTCCAAAACGTTGTTCACGAGCGAGTCCTTTCTGCTGCTATCGACCCTAACGGCTCGACAAGCTCAACGAGAATTCCCTGGATGCGTACGCAGGCTGTGTGCAGCACAATAGACTGGGAGAAGAAATCTAAGGAGAAGAATGGACTTCTGGTCGTGGGCGTGGGTTATCTGGCTCGTTGTTGCGCTGATTTTCTTCATTATCGAGATGCTCACCCTCGAGTTCACCTTCCTCATGCTCGGTCTCGGCTCGGTTGTCGGTCTTGTCGCCTCGCTCACCGGGTTGCCGTTCTGGGCGCAGATCATCATCGCGGGCGCCGCGGCAGTCCTCCTCCTGGTGCTTGTGAGACCCATGCTCCTCTCCCGACTGCATTCGACCGGTGACCCGGTGAAACTCAACGTCTCCGGACTCGTCGGCCTGCAGGGCGAAGTCACGAAGCCGTTCTCGCGCGGCCGCGGCCGCGTCCAGCTTTCCAACGGTGACGTCTGGACGGCCATCCTCTCCCCCTCCGTGCCGCAGCGTGACCCAGATGTAGGCGAGCGCATCGTCGTGACTTCGATTGAAGGCGCGACGGCGATCGTCATTCCGACTCAGCGATAACACCGCTGTACGACCCCAACCGAAAGGAACAAACAATGAACGATCCGGGATCCTTCTTCGGACTCGCGATTGGTGGAATCCTCCTACTGCTCTTCGTCATCTTCATTCTGGTGACGATCTTCCGATCGATTCGCATCGTGAAGCAGGGATACACGGGAATCGTCGAGCGATTCGGCCGATTCCACAAGGTCCTGGAGCCGGGCTTGAACTTCCTGGTTCCTTTCATCGACCGCGAGGCCTACTCGATCGACATGCGCGAGCAGGTTCGTTCGTTCCCGCCGCAGCCCGTCATTACGGAAGACAACCTCGTTGTCTCGATTGACACGGTCGTGTACTTCCAGGTGACCGAGCCCCGCTCGGCGACCTATGAGATCGCGAACTACCTTGCAGCCGTCGAGCAGCTCACGACGACGACGCTGCGTAACGTCGTCGGTGGCATGAACCTTGAAGAGGCACTGACCAGCCGCGACACGATCAACAGTCGACTCCGCGGTGAGCTCGACCAGGCGACCGGCAAGTGGGGTCTGCGCGTCAGCCGAGTCGAGCTGAAGGCGATCGATCCGCCCGTCTCGATCCAGGACTCGATGGAGAAGCAGATGCGCGCCGAGCGTGACCGTCGTGCTGCGATCCTGACGGCCGAGGGTTCGAAGCAGTCGCAGATTCTCGAGGCCGAAGGTCTTCGTCAGTCCGAGATCCTCCGTGCTGAGGGTGAAGCGAAGGCTCAGGTTCTTCGTGCAAAGGGTGATGCTGAAGCACAGATCCTCCTGGCAAAGGGTGAGTCCGAAGCCATCGAGCGCGTGTTCGAAGCGATTCACGCGGGTGACGCCGACAACAAGCTGCTCGCCTACCAGTACCTGCAGACGCTGCCCAAGCTCGCGGAAGGCGAGTCGAACAAGCTGTGGATCATCCCGAGCGAGCTCACCGATGCGCTGGGCGAGATCGGCAAGGGCTTCTTCGAGGGGAAGGCGCAAACGCCCTACCAGCGGACGCGCGTCGACCGTGAGAAGGACGAGGGCGACAAGTCGATTCTCGATGAGACCTTCTCCCCCGACACCGTCAAGGACGTCGACGTGCCGTCGATCGCCGAAACGCTCGCGTCCAGCGGCATCGACCCGAAGGACGCCGGTCAGGATCAGACGATCAGCAGCAGCACGTCCCTTGCCGACGAGACACCGGACGCCGGCTACGACGCTGCCGTGCAGACCGTTCGCGAGGAGCTGCCGTCGCGTGACCCGCAGGCAGCAAGCGAGCAGGTGACGGGAGAGGCGATTCCGACCGAGGAAGAACTGCAGGCCGGGCCCTACCCGGAGACTGACGCTGACGGAGAGCAGCGCTAGGTCGTTCGGACGCAGTGAGGGCCCCACGCAAAGCGTGGGGCCCTCAGCGGTACCGGATCGGGCCCGCTGCCGTAACGGCTGGGAAGGGAGACATCGTGACTCCGGGAGACTTCTTCACCCCCGACGCTCCGCGCGTGCTGGCGCACCGCGGGTTCGCGCTGGATGCACCCGAGAACACCATGCTGGCATTCGCCGCGGCCATCAACGAGGGCGCAGAGTACGTCGAAACGGACGTGCACGCGACGGCGGACGGTGTCGCGGTCGTCGCACACGACCCTACGCTCGAGCGGACCGCCGGACGTCCGGAACGGATCGATTCACTCCTCTGGCACGAACTCGAGAACATACCCCTCGGTGACGATCAGACCGTTCCGACGCTGCACGACGTGCTCGATGCCTTTCCCGATACTCGTTTCAATATCGACATGAAGAGCGATGCCGCAGTTGCGCCAACGGTCCGAGCAATATCGGCTCTTCGCGTGACGAATCGTGTCCTGCTGACGAGTTTCCGGGAAGCACGCCGGCGTCGTGCGCGACAGCTTCTGCCGGACGTCGCGACAAGTGCATCGCGAACCATCGTGCTCAGGGCGCTCGGGGCAGCGAAACTCGGTTCCAGAGCGGTGATGAGCCGTGCTCTTCGAGACGTGGATGCTTTGCAGATCCCCGAGCGCGTGCGCAGAACGAGAGTGCTCACGGGAGCCCTTCTGGAACTCGCCCACGAATGCGGTACGGAAGTGCACGTCTGGACAGTGAACGAGCGAGATGACATAGAACGACTGCTCAGAGTCGGTGTGGACGGCATCGTGACCGATCGAGTCGATGTCGCGCTGCATGCTGTCGCGGAGCGCTAGCGCAGGTCAGGCTCCCGGCTTCGGGCGCGCCCTGACACCGCGCAGGCCCCAGCGGGTGACGCGGCCGCCGGCAACGAACATGTCCTTCGCGCGCATCTTCGACTTGCCGATCGCGCGCTCGACATAGGCGATCGGCAACTCCGCGATATGCCCTCCCGCCTGCGCGATTCTGGTCACCAGTTCGATCTGGAACGCGTATGCCTCGGACTTCACCTTGTCGAAGGGGATGCGTGCGAGAATCCGGGATGAGTACACACGAACCGTGCTCGTGAGGTCCTGTACGCTCGTGCCCAGCATCCGACGAGTGTAGGTGTTGCCGAACCACGAGGTCAGCCGTCGGCGCACGGCCATGTTCTTGACGTCACCGCCGGGTACCCACCGGGAGCCGATCACGAGATCGAGGTCGCCCGTCCGTGCGGCTTCGACGAGTTCGGAAAGCGTTGCGAGATCGTATGCGCCGTCGGCATCGACGGTTACCACGTAGTTATAGCCGTGTTCGAGCGCATAGCGGAAGGATTCCATAATCGCACTGGCAAAGCCACGGGAGGTTCGGTGAACGACGGTTACACCCCGATCTTCCGCTCCGAGCTTGTCGGCGAGCTCAGCTGTTCCGTCCTGGGAATCATCATCGACCACGAGCACGTCGGAGTGCGGAAGGTGCTGGCGGACTCTCCCCACGGTCCGTGAGAGGTTGTCTACCTCGTTGAGCGTGGGAATCACTACCAGGATTTCAGGCACTTCGTTTTCCGATCTGCAGCTTTCGTACGGTCGATGTCAATACGAGGCCGAGGCCCAGCAAAGGGACGATCCAATCGATGATGCCACCAAAACGCATGGCAGGCGTAATTGTCGAGGAGGTCGGGAGGTCGTAGGACATGACTCCCGGCTCGTATTGCGGTAGTCGCTCGACCATCGTTCCGTCCGGCAGCATCATGGCACTCGTCCCGACGGTCGAGATGTTCACCGTTGATCTGCCCAATTCTTGCGCCCGTAGCTGAGCTATCGCGAGCTGTTGCACGTTCTCAGCACTTCCCTCCCCGAAGTCCGCATTGTTCGTCGGGGCGAGAACGATGCTCGCGTCGTGTTCCATGACCATTTCACGCATCAACCGGTCATCTTTTATGTCGAAGCAGATCGCCACGCCGGCGACGAAGTTGTCGAACGCGAACGCATTGGCACTGTCCGGGTCGATCGAATAGTCGCGAGGTATCAGGTGGTAGAACCCGAGCGATTCGAGGATGGGCTTGAAGAACTCACGCTCCGGCAGGTACTCGGCGAATGGTACGGGATGCCGTTTGTGATAGATCTGCGACTCACCGACCCCTGCTTCCCACACCAGCGCCGAGTTGTACATCTCGTCACTATCGCCCGTCACGGCACCGATCACGATGGGAGCATTCGTCCTTGATGAGATCTCGTCCATGATCCAACGCGACTCCGGATTCTCTTGCGGATTGACCTCCCCAGCGTTCTCGGGGAGCACGACGACGTCGTAATCGCCCTCGAGCAATTGCGAGGCATCGTGATGTTCGCGGATGATGTCGCCTGGTTCGTACTCTGCCAGCAAACCGGCTTCGCTCGCTCCCTGCACGGCTCCTACGCGAACCGTATCGTTCAGCTGCACCGGATAACCGGGTATCGCGACGAGAGCGACAATCGCTACGGCACCGACCGTGATGGAACGACGAGCTTCGCCACGTCGACGAACGATGAGCTGTACCAGCAGGGCCGCAACCGCCATGATCAGGAACGACAGCCCCGAGGCACCAACCCAAGAGACGGCGTCTCCCACGATCGTCCCGGCCTGTGTATAGGACAGTCGGCCCCAGGCGAATCCGCCCCACGGCCAACCGGAACTCAGCGTCTCTCGCGCCACCATGGTCGCCGCCACGGTGAGCGGTAAGACGACGAGCTGCCACTTCGGCGCGATCCACGCCTCGAGCTTGCTGTATGCGAGTGCGATGAGCACAGCACCTGCGCCACGCCAGAGCGCCATGAACAGACCGAGCGCGATGAGTGGTACGGGGCCGAGGTAGACGGTGATCCAGAAGATGTGGATGAACCAGAAGACGATACCGGTGACGAGGCCGATCAGGAACGCGCTGCGGAGGCGCTGACCGCGGAGAATCCACAGCTCGCCGACCGTTGCGACGAGCACGAGGGGCCACCACCCGAGCGGCTGGAACGCGGTCGTGAGCAGAGCTCCAGACATCGCGCCCACGGTAAGGGCCATCCACAGCGGCACGGGCTTGTCGCGTCGAAACGTGGGGCGTTGACGGGCGCGTGCGGCGGTCGCGCTCATGCGGCGGCCCCGAGGTCCGTTACGACTCCCCTATAGAGCGCGTCGGAAGCGTCGCGGGCCGTTCGAGCGAGCGACTGCGGCGCAACGAGCGAGAGTTGATCGAGAAGGTCAATCGTCTGCTTGACCCAACGGACGAAGTCACCCGCCGCGAGCTCAATGTCGTCTAGGACCGAGTCGAGCGGATACCCGCGCGCCCACCGATGGATGGCCTGGGCGATGCCTGTCTGCGGCTCGATGGAACCGGGAAGCCGGTGGTCCCGCTCAAGCTCGTCCAGGTGCGCCCAGAGGTCCTGTGTACGGTGCAGGGCATCCAGGAACTGACCCTTAGGAAGGTATCTTTCCGGCAGCATCCCATCATCGCGGCGTCCTTCAAATACCAGTGTCGACACGAGAGCCGCGAGGCCGGGTGCGTCGAGCCCAGCCCAGATGCCCTGACGTATCGATTCGGCGACCAGGAGATCACGTTCGCCGTAGATTCTTCGCAACCGGTCGCCGTCCCGGGTTATGCGGGTTTCGCCCTCGTGCTCTTCCACGTAGCCCAAACCGAGCAGAATCTCGCTGATGCGTTCAAAGCGCTCGGCGATCTGCCCGGTCCGCCGACGAATCTGGCGCTCGTTCTTTTCGATCTGTCTGCGCAGTTTCCAGTATCGTTCACCCCAGCGCGCGTGGCGTTCTCGCTCCGGGCAGTGGTGGCAGGGGTGAGCTTTCATCGCCCTCCGCACCTCGTGCAGTTCGCCTTGGATTCGCTGGTGCACATCGTGCGACAGCCCGCGCCTCGACCCTTGCTTCTCGAGATCGCTCAGCGCTCTGCGCAGCTCTGCGTATTCAGCGAAATCGCCGAAATCGCAGTGCATCGACTCTTCGTACGCAGCGAGAGATGCACGCTGTTCCTGTACCCCGGCAGCGAGCGACACGACCGATCTGTCGGCCTGGAACTGAGCGAAGGACGTCTCCAGAACCTCGCGTGTGCCCGCTACCCCGAGTCTGTCGATCAGATTCACGGCCATGTTGTAGGTGGGTTTGAACGCGGACTGCAGCGGGTAGGTTCTTCTCGATGCGAGTGATGCGATCTCCTCGGGAGTCGATTCGCCCGTCCAGGCAACGACCGCGTGCCCGTCCGTATCGATGCCGCGGCGACCGGCCCTTCCGGTCAGCTGCGTGTACTCCCCCGGCGTTATGCGCACTCGGGTCTGACCGTTGAACTTCTCCAACTGCTCGAGAACAACCGAACGGGCAGGCATATTGATGCCGAGCGCGAGGGTTTCCGTCGCGAATACGACCTTCACGAGTCGCCGCTGGAAGAGCACTTCAACGACTTCCTTGAATACGGGCAGTAGCCCAGCGTGATGCGCCGCAACGCCCCGCTCGAGCGATTCGCGCCACTCCCAGTACCCGAGCACCGCGAGGTCCTCGTCGGGCAGTGCCGCAGTGCGCTCATCCACGATGGCGCGAATGACAGCGCGTTCCTCAGCGGTGGTGAGGCGCACGTCGTGGTTGACGAGCTGCCGAACGGCGTCTTCGCAGCCGGCGCGAGAGAAGATGAACCAGATTGCCGGCAGCAGCCGCTCCTGCCCCAGCAGTTCGACCGTCTCCGGACGATGCACCCGCCTCGTCCGACGCGGACGCGCATCCCTTCGCCAACGCTTATTGTTGCGCCCGGAGCGTCGTCCGCGTGCCTCAGGATGGCCCTGCCCCGCGACAATATCGACGAGCTCACGACTCGGGCGGTTCTGCCGCTCCGCTTTCGAGGATTCGAAGAGTTCAACGAGCCTTCGGCCAACCAGCACGTGCGAGTCGAGCGGAACCGGACGTGTCTCAGACACGATGACACTCGTATTGCCGCGCACCGCATCCACCCAGTCGCCGAACTCTTCTGCGTTCGAGACCGTTGCCGACAGCAGCACCAGCCGTACGTGCTTCGGGAGGTGGATGATGACCTCTTCCCACACCGGCCCCCGAAATCGGTCGGCTAAGAAGTGCACTTCGTCGAGCACCACGAACTCGAGATCACCTAGGTCGCGGCCCTCGTACAGCATGTTGCGAAGGACTTCCGTCGTCATGACGACGAGCCGAGCCTCGCCGTTGATGGCGACGTCTCCCGTGAGCAGCCCGACGCTGTCGGCACCGTACCGCTGCTGCAGTTCCCGATACTTCTGATTCGAGAGCGCCTTCATGGGAGTCGTGTAGAACACTCGCCCCGAGGGAGCCTCCATCGTGTGGAACATGGCGAATTCGGCAACCGCGGTCTTACCCGCACCCGTGGGCGCCGCAACGAGGACGGATCGCTCGTCAGCGATCTCTTCGCATGCCTCACGCTGAAATGGATCCAGTGGAAAGCCGAGTGTGCGGGCGAAGGCGTCGACAGCGAGGGTCATGCGACTTCCTCCTCCTGCTTAGCGAGTCGTTTCGTACGCCGGCGGTCGTTCAGCCAGGCGATCAGTGCCGCCGCGAAGTACAGGATCAGGATGGGCACAGCGAGGATGAACATCGAGATGATTTCACCGGCCGGCGTCATCATTGCCGCGAAGATCGTGATGAGAATGACGGCCCAGCGCCAGCCTTTGAGGATGCTCTTCGCCGACAGCATGTTCGCGAAGTTCAGCATGACCAGGATGACGGGCATGAGGAACGCGCAGCCGCAGGCGAATACGAGGCGCAGGGAGAACATGAAGTACTCCTGCGCACTCAGCAGCTGGGTCATGCTCATGGGCGCGAAGCCGACGAAGATCGTGATGATCCTGGGAAGGATGATCCAACCCGTCGCGCATCCCATGAAGAACAACGGGATGCTCGCGATGATGAACCCCAGCAGATAGCGCCGTTCCCGTTTCTTCAAACCGGGAAGGAAGAACGCGAGCATCTGGTACAACCAGAACGGGCTGGACGCGACGACGCCGAGCAGCAGGCCGATCAGCATTTTCAAGTTGAACGCCTGCGTCACCATCGTGATGTTGATGTTGACTTCGTAGCCGCGCTCCTCCAGCACGTCGAGGGGACGCGCGAGGAGTTCCAGGACGAAGTCGCCGAGGAAGAACCCGCCGATAGAAAAGGCTGCGATGACGACCAGCGAGATCGTCACGCGATTGCGCAACTCTTTTAGATGCGCTGCGAAGCCCATCCGGGCTTCGGGGTTAGCGCGCTTGCGACGCGCCACGGCTACTGCTGGTCGTTCGACCGTGACTCAGTGGTGCTCGAGTTGACGTCCTCTGCTGCCTCAGAGGCATTCGGATCATCCTTCGACGACTTGACTTCCTTTTTGAGAATGTTGATCGACTGCCCCACGCCGCGTGCGAGCTGGGGTAAACGGGTAGCACCGAACACCAGCAGCACGATGATGAGAATGATCCACCAGTGCGATGCGACGTTTGCTGCGAATCCGCCCATGAGTTTTGTATCCCTTCGACTACCGTCAAGTCTAGCGCAGTGCTGCACGGGTGAGACTTCCGGGCAGCACCCCGCCCCTTGTTTGCTCTTCTGGTTTCAGTTTTGCATTTTCCATTGGGCCCTCCTTCACCTATCCGGCGTTCCCCGGCAACTGGACCTTCGTCGATGCTCCCTTTCTGGATGCCGACTTGTTGAAGATGACGATCAGCAACAGTGCGATGGCCACGATCAGGATCATGACGGTGCTTACCGCGGCGACCGCCGGAGACACCTGGTGCGTCAGCGCCGTGAAGATCCGGATTGGGAGGGTCACCACGTCTGGAGAGGAGAAGAAGAGTCCGATAAAGAATTCGTCGAACGACGCCAGAAACGACAGGATAAATGCAGCAATGAGTCCGGGTGCTGCGAGCGGCAGTGTGATCTTCGTCAGCACTCGGAACCGCGAGGCTCCCATCGTCCACGCAGCGCGTTCCAGGTTCTGGTCGACACTCCGAATTGTTGCGGACATGATGATCACGGCAGTGGAGATTGCGACGATTGCATGCCCGGCCACGATCATCATCATCTGGTCGACCGCGTAGTAGGTGTCGTAGAGCGCAACCGCGGTCACCAACTTCGGAATGATCAAGGGCAATAGCACCAGCGTGTAGAGCGCACGTTTGAAGCGGATCTTTGAACGCACCAGCACCATCGACAGCGCGAAGGCGAGAGCCACTGCGATGACTGCGGCTGCCGCAGCGACGCCGAGGCTTAACAGCAGACTGTCCATCCAGTACGGGTCTGCAGCGATGTCCGCATACCACTGCAGCGACGGATCAACGGGAGGGAATGTCGCATAGCTCGTCGAGCCCAGCGAGACGCCGGTGATGATGATCATGGGGATCGCGAGGAATACGATAACCAGAACGGAGTAGACGGCGATTGCGATACGACCGATTCGATTGCTCATGAATTGTCCTCAAATAGTTTCGTCATTCCCGTGATTCGGTCGTATAGGACATAGATGCCTGAGACCACGACACCCAGAATCACGACCACCGCGGCAGCAGTTCCGAAATCTAGCCCCATACGTACCTGACGTTCGATGATCTGGGCGACCATCGTATTGCCCTGTCCTCCCATCAGTGCCGGGGTGATATACGCGCCGACGCATTCGATGAACACGAGCAGCGCAGCGGCGATGGTCCCCGGCAGACTCAACGGCAGGTATACCTTGAAGAATGCCCTGACCTTCGATGCACCCATCGTCTCCGCAGCTCGCAACAGGTTGGTGTCGATCCCCCGCATCACCGCGAATTGGATCAGGATCGCAAGCGGCAGGAAGACATAGACGAGGCCTACCATTACGCCCAGTTCGTTGTACAACATCTGAAGAGGCTCGGGGATGATCCCAGCTGCGATCAGGAAGGAGTTCAGCGCGCCCTCGCGTCCCAGGATTACTATCCATGCGAATGTGCGGACGACGGTGTTCGTGAAGTACGGCAGGATCACAAACACCATCACGAGAGCCACACCTCTATTCGACAGTCTGCTGATGAACGCAGCGACCGGGTAGGAGAGCAGGATCGTAATAGTCGTCGAGATGAAACCGATTCTCACTGTTTCCCAAAAGATGCCGAGGTAGTAGCCGTCGGACAGGACCTGCGCGTAGTTGGTAAGGGTCCAACCGTCGACGGTTTGGAAGCTATTCAGTACGAGCGCTCCTACGGGGATGACGAAGAACGCAGCGAGATATCCCAGGCTCCCCCATAGCGAAAATCGTTGCGTCCAGCTCAGCCTGCGTTTCTTCGGGCGTACCGTAACGGCCGTCATATGCTCGACGGGAACCGTCTGAGTACTCACCATGCTCTTACCCCTCCCCGAGTAGCACTGCAGACTCCTCCGCCCATCGCAAACCGATGGTGGCGCCGATCTCCGGGAGGCTGTGCTGTTGTGTCTCGACGATGACCGAAGCACCGGTATCGAGACACTCTCCGTTCACTCGGAAACAATTCCCGTAGTAGCTGATGTGTTCGATGCGAGCTCTGACGTAGGCTCCCTCCTCACCGGCGGGCACGATCTCGGTTCGCTCCGGGCGGCACATGATTCTCACGTCATCGCCTTCACTGAAGGTACGATGGCTCGTCAGACCGGTTGCTGCTCCGGATGTGAGTTCCACCACGTAATCATCTGCGTTCTTCGATTTCACTCTGGCGCCGAATATGTTCGCGTCCCCGAGAAAGCGAGCGACGAACTCGCTGTTCGGTTCGTGGTAGATCTTCTGCGGGGGATCGATCTGTGCGATTCTGCCCGCATTCATGATGCATACCTGGTCGGACATGCTCATCGCCTCGTCACGATCGTGCGTGACGTACAGCACCGTTGCTTTGAGCTCCCGCTGTATTCGCTTGATCTCTCGTTGCATCTGTTCCCGCAGGTTCCGATCGAGAGCGCCGAGGGGTTCATCCATCAACAACAGGTCCGGTTCGTAGATTAGGGCTCTGCCGAGCGCGACCCGCTGTTGTTGGCCGCCGGAAAGCTCCTTTGGTCGACGTTCCGCGGCGTGGCCCAGACCTATGAGATCCAGCATGCTGTCGACCTTCTGCGAAAGGGCCCTACCTTTCACCTTCTTCTGCGTCTTCAACGGGAACGCAAGGTTCTCCCTGACCGATAGGTGCGGAAAGAGTGCATAGTTCTGAAAGGTGACGCCCAGGTCCCGTTGGCTGGGCGGGAGTTTCGTGACGTCCTTGCCGCTGACGCGGATGCTGCCGCTGTCCAGATCGGTCAGGCCAGCCACCGCCATCAACGCTGTCGTCTTCCCCGAGCCCGAGGGGCCGAGCAGAGTCAAGAACTCACCCTGCGCAAGCTGCAGCGAGACCTCTCTGACCCCGTCGTGCTCCGTGTACATCTTCCGGATGCTCTCGACTTCGAGAGCTGGTTGTGCGCTGCTCATATCTCACGCCCCTTTACTGCGTTGCCCAACGGCTCCAGGCTTCGTTAGCCTGCGCCTCGTTCTCTGCCCACCATTCCGAATTGAATGCGAAGCCCTCGTCTACCCAATCCGGGTTCGAGGGGAGCTTGATGGCCGTCTCCTCGTCGATGAAGTCGTAGGCGGTCTCGTTAGTTGGGCCGTATCCCGTTAGTTGTGCAAACTCGGCCTGACGTTCCGGATTGGCAGTGAAGTCAATGAATTGGTGCGCGGCCTCGACTTTCTCCGAGCCATTGGGGATCATCCAGGCGTTGGAACGGCGCATCGCCCCGTTCCACGAGATCGCCACCGGTGCCCCCTCGTCGATGAGTCCCTGAGCTCGGCCGTTCCAGATCGTTGTGAGGACGACCTCCCTCTGCGCAAGGGCCTGCGTCGACAGAGCGCCGCTTGCCCAGAAAGTCGAGATGTGGGGAGCGATTCCGTCTAGTGACTGCAGCGCACGATCGATGTCGATGGGGTACAGCTCCTTCGGGTCCGCGGCGACGCCGTCGGCGATGAGTGCGAACTCGTACTCGATCGGGGAGATGTCCGATTGCATTGAGCGGGGTCCCTGGAAGGTGTCGGCATCCCAGAAGTCCTGCCATGTCTGTGGTACAAGAGAGCCGTCGAACACGTCGGTGCGATACGCCATCACCGAGGCCCAGTAGTTCGAGTCGACGTGGAACTCGCCCCGACCGTCCTCGGGCAGATCGTTCATATCGCTGAACTGCCCCAGAAGCGAATAATCGATGGGAGCCAGGAGGCCCTCCGCTTGCATTGTGACGGCTCCAAGGGGCGCGTTCGACAGCACATCGTAGTTTCCTGGCGACTGCGCGAGCTGTCTCATCAGCGTGCCGGTGGACTCGTATGGGGTGGGCTGGACACGAATCCCCGTGGCCTCCGTGAATGGGTCGTAGAACGCCTGCTTGGCCGCGTCGCTATACTCGCCTCCGCTGTCGACGACAACGATGGAATCGGCATCGCCGTTACTGCCACGGTTGCGCGACGCCGCCGAACAGGAGGCCAGACTCGCCCCGAACAGCGGAATCGCAGCCGCTAGACCTAAACCCTTCAAGAAGGTTCTTCTTTCCATTCCACTCATGAGTAACTCCTTTAGTACTTGGTGAAAAATGTCGAAATTGAACTGTGTCTCATAGTTCTCTTGCGATCCGCGTCCCTTCCAGCATCGCGTCGTGGATGCCTCGCGGTGCCAGCGCATCACCGATGACGTGCACCTCGATGCCCCGCTGTTCGAGTTCTTCCGAGATTTCATCGCGAGGTCGGGCTCCCGCGCTGAAAGCCACCAGAGCCGCGCCGGCTAAAGATTGCTCCTGACCGGTGTACACGTGGGTCAGGTGCACGGTGACAGAGGCTCCTGCGTGGATTGCTTCCACGCGCAAATCGGTGAGAATTTCGACGCCAAGCCCGTGCAGCCCCTCATACGCCGGTTCGCGCGTGGATTTCTCCTCCGTCTCGGCGAGAAAGTGGTCAGGGGTAACGATCGTCACGCTGTGCCCGGCGGCTGCCAGTGCGTGAGCCCCAAGGCTTCCCTCGACATTGCCCATGAGATCGATGACAATGCATGAGGAGGCCGGCGGGATCGGCGGCGAGTGCTCGAGAATGGCTTCCACGGAGGTCACACGGGCGTCATCGACGCATTCCACATTTGGAAGATGGGGGCGGCTGCCTGTCGCAACGATGACGACATCCGGTTTCATCTCGATCGCGGCAGCGGCAGTGACCTCAATGCCCGTGCGGATATCGACGCCCCTGCGGCGTGCGTCGCGCACCAGCCAGTCAGTCGTTCTACCCCAACCGGGACGAAGGGGTGCATTCGCGCTCGTTGCCACGCGCCCGCCGAGCGTGCTCTTGGCTTCGGCCAGGATCACCTCGTGGCCCCGTTCCGCCGCAACCCTCGCGGCCTCCAGACCTCCGGGCCCGCCACCGACGACAAGCACTCGTCGCGATACCAGCGCGGGAGAAACCGTCGCCAGTTCCTGCTCACGACCGATGACAGGGTTGTGCGTGCAGCCGGTGTACAGTCCCATCGCCCCCCTTCCGACGCAGCCCTGCTGCATGGCAACGCACGGCTTCACCTCGCCGTCCGTCCTCCCCCACAGCTTGTTGGGCAGATGTGGATCGGCTATGAGGGCGCGTGTCATCCCGACGAGGTCGCAGACGCCGTCGGCAACCAATCGGTCACCGACCTCGGGCTCCTGGATTCGACCCGCCAGCAGAACGGGCTTGTCTGTTATCTTCTTCAGCTCGCTCGCGTAGTCCTTGTAGACCGCCTGCGGGGCATCGAAGGCAGGAATCACCTTCTGCCCGATACTCACGGGTTCTCCCGTGGCGCCGCTGACACTGAAGTAATCGAGGCACCCGAGCGCGTCCATGTAGGCAATGATCTCCTTCGTGCCATCGATTCGACGCCCGCCCGGCAGCAACTCGTCGCCGCTCACACGCAATCCGAGAACAAAGTCGTTGCCCACGGCCTCTCTGGCGGCCTCGACGACCTCGACGCCGAACCGCAAGCGATTCTCGAGAGACCCGCCGTACTCATCGCTGCGCTGATTGATCTGTGGCGACCAGAACTGGTCGATGAGATGACGGGCAAAGGCAGAGATTTCCGCTCCGTCGAATCCGGCCCGCTTCAAACGGAGTGCCGCTGCAGCGTAGCCCTTGACGATCTCCTTGATCTCGGGCTTTTTGAGCGGGCGAGGAATGTACCGATTGACGGTCTCCGGCACGGATGACGCGGAGACCATTGGCTGTTCGGTGACCGTGCTGTTGCCTCGACGGCCGCGGTGAGTCAGCTGCGTCATCACCTTTGCCCCGTGACGGTGCATCTCTGTGGCAAACGCTTCGAATGTGGGCAATGAGGAATCATCCCAGTTCTTGAGATTCCCCCAGTCTTGGTAGGGGGATGTGGGATGCACGGACATGCTCCCGAAGCATTGCAAGAGGCCGACCCCGCCTTGTGCCTTTTCGCTGTAGTAGCGGATGTAGTCTTCGGTGATGTAACCGTCGCGCGGATAGTGCGTATTGTGAGGCGTCGAAACAATACGATTCCTCAGTGTCATATTCCCTAGTCGAAAGGGGCTGAGCAGATTGGCATATGCATCCATGGCTTACCTCGTCTGTTCGAAGGCTCGTTCGCACGCATCGGCGAACTCGCGCATGGAGATGAATCTCATCGAGGGCTCGACATCCGATGGCGGCGGCGGCGTCGCTCCCCAGCCTGGTCTGTCGTGTCGACGATCAATCCACGCGGAGGTGATTCCCGCACGCTGCGCGGGGACGTGGTCGTGAAAGAGGCTCTGAGCGACGTGGAGAAGGTTCTCCTGTGCGATACCCTGCGTGGCTATCTCGTTCAATAGCGAATCGAAGTTGGCAGGTTCGGGCTTATACGACCCGATCCTCTCCGCAGTCAAGGTCGCGTCGAAGTCGACGCCCAGCTTCTTGTTCGCTTCACTGAACGATGCATCGTCGATATTGGACAGCACGATCAGCTTGTAATGCTGAGCAAGGTCTCTGAGTGCCGCGGCCGTGTCCTCGAACGCCGGCCAGTGCGGCACCGAGCTGCTCATCGCTTCGCGATCCCGGGAGGTGACCAAGACCCCGAGCTCGTCTCCGAGAGCAGTGAACGCCTCCTCAGTCGCTCTCGGATAGAGGAGCGTGGGGTTCTCGCGGAGCACACGGGCTTCATGCCCCGCATAGATCACCAAGAGCTCTTCCTCGTTCCTCTCGAGGTTCCTGGCGCGTGCCCATGGCACCAGCACACTGGCGATCCCGGCCTCCCAATCGATCAGTGTGCCGTAGACATCGAAGCTCAGAGCTTCATAGCCCGTGAGGTTCATACATTGACTCCTTCATCTGTAGTTTCGGTGTGAACTCTCCCCGTTGCGAACTCGCGTTGGACACGAGATCGCAGATCAGGATCGAGTAGCAGTTCAATTGCCGTCTGCGCTTGGGCTATTGCACCCCGTATGCACATCTCGCCCGCAGCCTCGCCAACAGCGGCTTCGCGGAACAACTCAGAGTGCAACGGGGTTCCTTCGTCGCAGATCTGTAGAAACGGGTGGATCGAGGGCAAGGCCTGACTGACGTTCCCCATGTCGGTGCTGCCGACGCGAGTGGGATCCGGTTCGGGAAACTCGATGCCGAGTCGCTCGGCGTTCCGACGGAACACGGCGGCCATCGTCCGGTTGTCCTGCATCGTTCGAGACATACCGATGCTCTTGACTTCTGATTGACAGGCGTGCGCCAGAGCGGCCGCCTCGACGATTTCCCTGAACCGTCGCCGCATGTGCTCGAGCTCTGTATCGCTTTCTGCCCGCAGCATGAACAGTGCCGATGTGAATGCCGGAACGATGTTGGGAGCCTCTCCCCCTTCGGTGATGATTCCATGGACTCGTGCCGAGTCCTTCATCTGCTGACGCCACAGACCGATCGATGCCAGGAGTTGCACCATCGCGTCGAGCGCGTTCCTGCCATCCCAGGGCGACGTGGCCGCGTGGGCTGCTTCTCCGTGGAAAGAAACCTCGAGGTCTTCGAGCGCGAGAGCAGGTACCGTCAGCTGATTGCGATCGTAAGGGTGCACGATTACGGCCGCGTCCACGCCCTCGAAATGACCGAGCCGGATCATGTCCTCCTTCCCAGCTCCCCGTTCCTCTCCCGGGGTGCCGAGGAATCTGACCTCGCCGCCGAACGTATCCTGTACCGCAGCTAACCCGATTGCCGCGCCCACGCCTGCGGCCGCCATGAGATTGTGACCGCACCCGTGACCGAGGCCTTCCAGTGCGTCGTACTCGGACAGCACTGCGACGGTCGTATCTCTGTCGCTGTAGCCGGTGCCTCGAATATCGCCGCGGACGGCCGTCGGTAGCGACGGATCCGGATCGGACATTGCGTATCCTGCGGCCGCGACGATGTGGCGCACTGCATCGGCTGCTGTGAATTCCTCAAAGGAAACCTCCGGATTCGCGTGGATGCGTGCCGAGAGTTCGAGCAGCTCTTGTCTGCGGGAGATGATCGCCTCGGCCGCGCGTGCTTTTGCAGATTCGATGGCTGCGGAGACGCGTGAGCTCATGCGATTAGTCCTTCACAATCAGGCCACGACGAAGACGGGAAACTGACTCCGGTCCCTCGTCTCCGACGATGAACGTCTCGCTGAGCGCATACCCGTTCGGTGCTTCCCAGGCGGCGAGCATCATATGTATGGTCATACCGGGTTCGAGAACGGTGGTGTCTTCCGCCGTGACGCTGATGGTCTCGTCGATCCAACCGACACCTGGCTGCGCGATGCCGAGAGAGTATCCGATTCTCGCGCGTTTGTCGTACCCGTACGGTTTCGTTGCAGCAGCCCAAGCACCCTCGACCGTACTGACAGTCTCCCCCGCTTTCAGGAATTCAAGCACCCTGCATAGTCCGGTATTGGCGACCTCCGCGTATCGCTTGTAGGAGTCGGGTGGTGTGCCGAGATAGACTGTTCGCGAAAGACCGGCGGCATAGCTCTTGTGGACTCCGCCTAGCTCGTACATCACAGGAGTTCCATCACGATAGACGTCGTCGAACCAGCTCAGGTGCGGTGCCGCGGTGCGTGGCCCACTGCCGGTGAACGGATAGAACACGTCGCTGCTGGGAATGTTCGGCAACCCTCGGGCCAGTGCGTACTGGACCTTTGCCGCAACCTCGGCTTCGTGCACGCCCGGCTCAATCGCGTCGATCGCGACGCTCATGGCGTGATCGGAGATCTTCCCGGCGCCCCGTATCGCATCCAGTTCGAGCGGTGTCTTTACGGTACGGACCCATTCGACTAGCAATCCGATATCGACGAAGCTGGCTCCAGGCAGCGCACGGTGCATAGCGTCCATGCCTGCGGGACTCAAACCGAAGCTGTCCTGCCCGACTGCGATCCTACCGTGGTGCCAACCGCGTTGACGGATCAGCTCGCCTATAAACGTCATCGGATGGTCGTTTCCTGACACATAGCTGTCGTCATAACCGAAGACCTGCTCAGGAGTCAGATGCGTCAGCCAACTCGCGCAT
Organism: uncultured Agrococcus sp.; assembly: GCF_945915485.1. Classification (GTDB taxonomy): domain Bacteria; phylum Actinomycetota; class Actinomycetes; order Actinomycetales; family Microbacteriaceae; genus Agrococcus. The sequence continues at coordinate 89,648 of NZ_CAMEFJ010000001.1, read as the reverse complement.
GACACGTCCATATCCCTGAGCACAAGCAGCAGCTCGGCGCTGTCCGCATGCAACAGAACGGCCTGCGGAACGTAGTAGGAGTGCGCGTCGTATCCCGTGAGGTAGCAGATGCTGCGAGGATCTGTGACGACCAGCAGGTCGAAGTTCTTCTCCTGCGCACTGCATGCTACGCGCTCGACGCGTTCCGCGAACTCGTGCGCTGGAAATCGAGGGACTCTGGGCCAGGTTTCCGGCGAGTATGTCTTGCTGCGACCGCCGCCCGCGGTGCCGTCAAAGGAATTATCCATTATTCCTCAACGCCTACGAGAATACGATCGATAGCTTCTTCCAGTTGCTGTCGCCCGCCTTCGACCGCAGCGTTGCGAGCCGTGAAGCCGTCGACGTCCTGCCTGAGTGTTGCTTTGCGCTTTCCAAGAGTCTCGCTGTGTGCAGCGGGAGCTGCGCCGCCGAAGAGCGTCCTGCGAGCGACGAACTCGCTCGCAGTCAGCGCCTCTCTGATAGAGACCCCGGTGAGCTCGAGCGGTTGGCCGATATACAGAACGGCGGCTTCATCTACGAGGGCAGACGTGACATCGGAGGTCCCGAGACCGCGCTCCTCACCGAGGCGAACCACGATCGCTGCGATCTGGTGGGCTGTCCGCCAGGATAGGTCGCGCTTCTGCACGATTAGGCTGGCGAGATCCGTGCTCGTCGCCCAGCCGCACTCCGCTCGCGCGAGCGCATGCTCGGTCTGCGGAACGATCTCACTCAGCATCGCGGCCGCATCGTGCAAGAGTTGTGGAATCGCGGCGAAGCTCTCCCATAGGATGCGTTCGGTCTCGTATCTTGGATTCCATTGTTGCCCACTCGCTCCACGCTCCGCGATGTACGCCGTGGTGACGTTGCCGATCGCCTTAGCCGCCTGCGACTTCATCTGTTGCGGCAGACTCGGATTCCGTTTTTGCGGCATAATGCTGCTGGTGTCGCAGAATCGGTCGGGGAACTTGATGTACTCGTACTCGGTGGATAGCCACAGCTCGAGGTCGTCCGCCAGTCTGCCGAGATCAGTCCAGAGCAGTGCAACCAATGACACCGCTTCGAGCAGCTTGTCATGGCTGAGCGTGGCATCCATCGTGTTGTCGATGGGTTCACGGAAGCCGAGGAGCTCTGCAACACGGTGGCGGTCGATGTCGAAGTCGCTTCCGGTGAATATGGCAGCGCCCGCCGGAGACGAATTGATGCGCTCATACAGCTCCTCGAACCTCGCGTAATCGCGTTCGAGTACCGACGCCCACATGGAGAACCAATGCCCCAACGTCGTGGGCTGCCCGTGTTGCAGGAAGGTCTGGCCAGCGATCACTGTCGTCGGGAACTTCTCCGCCAAGGAGATCAGGACCTCGCGAAAATCCAAGAGTGCGGGGAGGCACTTCAGAACGTGATCGCGTGAAGTGAGAAGGCGTCCAATCTGCCCGAGATCACCAGAGCTTCTTCCGGTGTTGATCCAGCCGCCCACGTCTTCGCCCAGCGTGCGAATCAGGTGCTGCTCGCCGGAGTGCTTCCCACCATCAGCTTTGATCCGGGCCTGGCCTTCATCACCTTCCGTGTCGCGTAGGGCCCGCAGAATGGCCCGGCCGGCTTCGAAAGGGATGATCCCACGTTCCGTCAGCATTACCGTGTGAGCTTTATCGAACTCGTGAATGGAGGCGATCGTGTCGTAGAGCTTGTCGGTGCGGTGGAACTGCAGTGTTTCCAGCAGCTCCTCATGCAAACGAATGCCCGCTGTCCGATAGCCCCGGTATGTTTCGGAGGGCTGTTGCAAAGTCATGTTTTACTACCTGTTCTTGATTTCGCGATGTTCTTTTTGCGCCGCAGTCAGTGCTTGACCGTGACGGACTTGACGTAGGTATAGTTCTCCAGGGCGCTGGGGCCCTTCTCTCGACCCCAGCCGCTCTTCTTCACTCCGCCGCTCGGCAGCTCGATGCCCGTGCCGACTCCCCCGTTGATCGACACACCGCCAGAATGGACTCGCTTCGCGAATTCCATCGCTCCGCTGAGGTTCTGAGTCCAGATGTATGCAGATAGCCCGTACTCCGTCGCGTTGGAGATCTGAATCGCTTCGTCGAGTGTCTCGAACACGTCGACGCAGAGCACCGGCCCAAAGATCTCCTCGCTGAACAGTCTCGAATCACGCGGCAGCCCGGTGATGATCGTTGGTTCCACGAAGTATCCGTTCTGCGCCCGCCCGCGAAGCGGGGATTCACCTCCGAGGAGGAAGGAACCACCCTCCTCTTTCGCGAGTGCAATATACGCGTTGACCTTTTCCAGTTGTCGCGCTGAAATGAGCGGACCGAGATACGGATCCTCCTGCGCCGGGCCCACAGTGAGCGCCTGAGCCCATCCCACGAGTTCTTCCAGGAATTGATCCGCGATGTCGCGGTGCAACAGCAACCTCGTGCCCGCTCCGCAGTTCTGCCCAGTGTTGTAAAACGCCATCCGACCCACACCAGCGATAGCGTCACGACCGTAGTCGTTCATGACGACCGATGGAGATTTTCCGCCGAGTTCGAGCAGTGTGGGGACGACGTTCTCGGCCGCTTTCTGCGTCACCGAGATTCCTGCCGCGACAGAACCGGTGAACGTCACTTGATGGATCATTGGGTGAGATACGAGGGCTTCGCCGATGTCTGCTCCTCCTGTGACCACATTAATGACGCCTTCGGGAACTCCGGATTCCAGAGCGAGCCTTGCGATACAAGAGGCAGTCAGGGCTGCTTCGGGTGAGGGTTTGATGACCACTGAACAGCCGGCCGCTAACGCTGGGGCCACGCCCCGGCCGATTTGCTGCATCGGGAAGTTGAACGGGATGATCTGAGCTGAGACCCCTACCGGTTCTCTGAACACCAGCCCTGTGCCGTCACTTTGCACGCGTTGCGTCGTGCCCAGGCACTTGTCTGCGAGACCGGCGTAGTACTCGAAGTACCCGGCGCAGACTTCGACGTCGACTCGGGATACGCGCAACGGCTTCCCGATGTCGATCGATTCGAGAAGAGCCAGCCGCTCCTTTTCTGCATCGGCGAGGCGATGGGCCAGCTTCGCCAGTACCCGACCGCGCTCTCGCGGAATCATGTCACTCCATACACCGCTGCGATATGCATCTGCGGCCGCACTCACTGCCTGATCGATATGGCCGATCGTCCCCAGCGGGAGATCGGTCACGACGGCTCCGTACGAGGGGTCTTCCACATCGAAGCGTTCGCAGGAGGCCCAGGAACCGGGAGCGTATGCGTCTCCGATAACCATCCCGGGAATCTCCTGTGCCTGCAGGAAGGCTCTTGTGTCCGCCACAGATTTCTTAATGGTGGTTTCAGCCGACGATGAGTCCACGCGAACACCCCTTCGTGTTTTGGTTGGGTAACGAACCCGGTCTGCGCAAGTGCGAATGCGCTGTATAACTGTATAACACTACAGTAGACCGGTCTACCTACTTTGTAAACCAAGGCGCGCCGCGAAAAACCTCTTTACGACACGAGGCAGGCTTTTAACGTCTTCCGAGAACTGACGCGGATAGTGCCAAACCGCTGCGTACCAATCAGTCTCCGAGCGCCCGCAGCATTGAGAGTGCGATGTTCCGGGAACGATAGAGCCAAGCCGTGTTTCCTTCGAGGCCGGCTCGCTCCATACCACCCTCAAGTAACAGAGAGAAATGCTGGGCGAGCTCGCCAACTCGAGCGTCACCCGTGAAATCTGAAATGTGCTGAGTCAGGATTGCCTCGACCTCTTCCTTCTGCTGCCTCACCAGACTTCTTCCCTCTGAGCCAACAGGAAGTTCTGCGGCCGCGTTCAGGAGTCCGCAGCCACGGAACCCGTTTGCGTCGGCGAGCTCCGCGTGATCGATGTAGGCGTCGAAAACAGCGACCACACGATCCTGCGACGAGTTCGCGGCGGTCGCCCGAGCCTCATACAGCCGCTTCCACTCGTCGTGGCGCCTGACGATGTAGGCAAGCATCAACTCGTGTTTCGAGGCGAAGTTGTTGTACAGGCTTTTCTTCGCCACACCGGCCTCACCGGTTATAGCGTCTATGCCCGTCGCTGTCATGCCGTTCGAATAGAACAGTTTAGAAGCGGCCTCCAGCAATTGTTCGCGAGCGGAAGCTCGACGTCCGGCCAGGGCGCTCATTTTATCTGTCCTTTCTGCATGCAGACCATCCACCTCGTAGCAGAAGTCGTGTTGTGGCGACATTTCCCCGCAATTATGGTGCAAAGCGGCGACTTTTGCACCTTTCGGCGATCGGCTATTCGAAGATTGGGTCTCCCAACCCATCGCTGCTGCGCAGTGCTGCGCGTGCCAGTCTGCCGACGGCGGCCACTGCGGAAGGCGGCGCAATCACGCGCGCCTCGCCTCCCGTTGCCATAATCGCGCGCAGAACGGGTTCGGTGTCCCACACCTCGATTGCCAGGATTCGTCCGCCGTCGTCGGCCGGCTCGCTCGCCGAGGCATAGGCCGAGAGGGACAACGCAGCAGCGGGAGTCGCGTGCACCGTCATCCCCTCGGCAGTCTCCCTGTCGCGATCGTCATGGAAGTCGATGTCGTCGGGGCGCGCCGTCAGTTCGACATCGTCCATGCGATCGATGCGGAACGTTCGCATCGCTTCTCGATCGAGGTCGTATCCAGCCGTCAGCGTGATCTCGTCGTGGATCTCTAACCTGACGGGGATGATCCTGCGCTTCTCGAAATCAGAGTTGGGTTTGCGGTACCTGAACGTGATCGCCGTGCCCTCTTGCACTGCCCTTCGAACTGCTCGAACCGCTGCATCTCCCGTGACCGCTTGGGCAGCGACCGTGAGATGTTTGGCGACCGTTGCGCTGCGTACTCGCTCTGCGAGGCCCGCAATTCGATCGCCTTCGTCATCGGCGATCAGAGCAAGGCGTTCGAGGCCGGTCACGATCGCGGCAGCCTCTCGCGGTGAGAGCTTGACGGTAGCGTCGCCGAGGGCGGGCAAATATCTGATTTCGATGCGCCCTTCATGGTCGAACGCGTCGAAGTCGAAGTCGAACATCGTCGGGTCTCCCCAACTGTTGGGGACACCCGTCAGCGACAGGAGGCGGACAGCACGACGGATCCGCTCAGGGCTCGTGTCGAAGTGCTGTGCCGCTTCATCAACGCTCACGCTTCCTGTCGCCACGAGATAGTGCACAAGCGGTGTGAGCAGCGCAAACGTCTCCTCGGGGGATCGCTGCTCAGCCATGCGTGCCCTCCCCCAGTTCAGGTCGCCCAGCGTGACGGTCGTGGGCGCGCCCAACATCGATCGCAATGGGATGATCGTCGGCGATGCGCTGCAGTCGTTCACGCACGCCGGTCGCGAGGGATGCGGGCTCAAGTACTTCGACGTCCGTCGCGTAGCCGGTGAGTTCGTCCGCCAGCAGAGCCTCGTCAGAAAAATGGATAGTGAGACGCTCACCCCGTGCAGAGGTACCGTTCCGCCGGCGCAGCCGCATGTCGGCATCCGAGCCGGGAACGACGGAGACCGTTGCTCGCTGATGGTTCCAAAGGTCCTCGAGCTCGGCCAGGGCGCGTTGCGCAATGTCTTGCGGGGCCGCTATTCCGCTCTTGGAATCCGACGTCGTGACTTTCGAGACAACCCTCCGGAGCAGGAATGTTCGTGGTTGCTGCAGGTCGAGGTCGAAGCCGTGAAACAGCCAGCGTCCAGCGAAGAAGACCACGGCCCAGGCCTCGACGTGACGAGTTCGGGGCCGAGTTGCGCCGGGGCGATGATAGTCGAACCGTGCAACGAGACCCTCTTCGCACGCCGTTCGCAGGGGCGCGAGTGCGGGATCCATCGCTCGCGTTCCGGCCGCGATCGGATCGGCGAGAGACCCGGTGAACTGGGGATCGGCTCGCAATCGCATTTTGGCCCGGCGGGCGTCATCCCCGAGCGCTGACTCCTCCCACAACTGCAGCGCGAGGGCAAGGAGTACGCGTTCCCCGGAATCGAACGCCATCGCATCGAGGGAGAGGATGGATGTCGGATCGAGTCGATAACGCGTGAACTTGTTATCGTCGAACGCCTCGAGCGTTTCGATTTGGTAACCGGCGGCGCGAAGCTCCTGTTTGTCCCGTTCGAACATCCGCTGGTGCGAAGGGTTCTCCGGGTCGCCGTAGCCAGCGATGCGCGAAAAGATCTGGGTGCGAGTCAGCCCGTCACGGGTCTCCATGAGTGCGAGCAGCAGCGTGAATACGCGCTCCTGCTGTGCGTCGCTCTTGGCCATTTCGGCTCACTTAAAGCGTGCCGAGTATGTCGACGACGAAGACGAGGGTGTCTCCCTCCCCAATGCTCGGAGGGCGAGAGTTCGGGTCGGCGTAGCCTTGCTCTTGGGGAACCGAGATGATCACCTGGCTGCCGACGTTCTGGCCCATGAGGCCGTTGTAGAAGCCGTCGATCAGTGCGCCGGGCGTGAGCTCGAAGACGGCCGGGGTGCTGCCCGTGGCGTCGGGTGCCGAATTGGGGCTCGCAGAGTTCCAGGTCGAATCGAAGACTTCACCCGATTCCCAGACCACGCCCGTGTACTGGAGCACGACATTGTCACCGGGGAGAATCTCTTCTCCGTTGCCCTGGATCGACGTGCTCACAACGAGCGATTCGGGGGCGGCCGCACCGGTGAAGGAAAGACCGGGTTGACCGTCTTCACCCACCGTAACCGCGGGCAGTTCGGGGTTCCCCGGCTGCGGAACACCGGACGCGCGACCGGGCACAACTTCGGTGACGTCGTAGACGAGCACAACCGGGTCGTTGGGTCCGGCTTCGCTGCCGCGCAGCGCCTGTCCCTCGCCGAGGGCGTCCTCGAGCGTCGAAACCGCAAGAATACGGCTGCCTTCCGCCGCGCACTGTACTGCACTCTCCAGCAGGGTTCCTTCGTCGTCCCGAGCGGAAACTCGGAGCGGCTGGCCCGAATCGAACGACGAGAAGATGGGTTCGCCGCTCTGGCCGTCGAAGACGGTGAAGTGGCTGAAGACCAGATCACCGCGAGACGCGCGCTCGCCTTCACCGGACTCCAGGAACTTGATGCCCTGCTCGTCCGTCGCAAGAGGCGCTTGGAAGTCCACGGATGTCGGCGCACCGAAGTCGCCGGTTACCTCGATCTGGTCGGTGCCGGCCGTAGGTAGGTGCGATGGTTCACAGCCGTCCGTGAGCGGGTTCTGCGGTGAGCACGCGGTGAGAGCACCGGCAACGAAGGCGATTGCCGCAGCAGCGGCGATGGGGCGAAGGCGCAACAGTTACTCCTCGATCAGTATTCAGCAGCAGTCTAGTCGTTTCCGATGGCGTCGGCCTGACGCTTGGCGTCGCGCGCGGCGCGGCGGAGCCGCTTCTCGCTCGGATCCCGATCGCCGAGTGCGCCCGGTGTCCAGAGCTCGATATCGGCATCGTCGAATTCCGCTTTATTGGCTCGCCTGCGGAAATCGGGAACTTCAATTCCGTCGGCTACCCTTCGCGCGGTCATCAGGAAGCCGGTGTGGGCCACCATTCGGTGGTCGGGGCGCACCGCGAGCCCGTCGACGTGCCACCCGCGGACGAGCGTTTCGCTCGAGGACGGCTGCGTGAAGGAACCGAACGCACGCAAGGCTTCGACGGTGCGTGAGAGCTGAGTGACGGTCGCAATGTACGCGAGGATGAGCCCGCCCGGCCGCAACGCTTTGGCCGCTGCCGGAATGCACTCCCAGGGGGCAAGCATGTCGAGCAGAACTCTGTCCGCGGTGCCGGGCTCTACGTGATCGCCGAGTTCCGTAGCGAGGTCGCCGAGGATGAGATCCCAGTTGGGCGTTTCACCGTGGAATCCGCGGACATTCGCGGCGGCGATGTCGCGGAACTCCTCTCTTCTTTCGAAAGAGGCGAGTCGACCCGTACCGGCGAGTGAACGCAGTAGGAACAGCGACAGCGCACCAGAGCCTACACCGGCTTCGATGACGGTCAGGCCCGGGTGTATATCGGCGAATCCGATGATTTGAGCGGCATCCTTGGGGTAGATGATTGCTGCACCGCGCGGCATGGACATGACGTAGTCGTGCAGGAGCGGGCGGATGACGAGGTGGTCACGGCCGCCGATGTCGACAAGGCAGCCATCCGGCTTGCCCACGAAACTCGCGTGCGCGATAGCTCCGTGTTGCGTGTGGAAGTGGTGACCTTCCTGCAGGACGATCGTGTACATCCGCTTCTTGGGGCCGGTGATCTGAATCGCATCGCCGTACTGCAGCGTCGATTCGGGGCGAAGATTTGAGGAGGTCACCGTATGCATCCTAGTGGCGCGTAGACTGGCTACGCCCCACCTAAGGAGATAGAAAGGCATCTGCGTGACTGACGGACCCATTCGTGGTCGAATCCTGCTGGTCGCTTTCGAAGGGTGGACCGATGCGGGAGACGCGGCGTCTGAGGCACTGCGTCTTGTGATCCAGGAATCGGAACTCGAGACGATCGATTCCATTTCGACGGAAGAGTTTCTCGACTTCAATTTCACTCGACCGGTCATCAGGCGCCTTCCCGACGGAACGCGAGCGATTTCCTGGCCGGAGACGCTGCTCCTCGCGCCCACGAAACCTTCGAGGGAGGCCGGACTCGCCGATGACGCGGGCTTCGACATGGCTGAGAGCGTTGAGGGAAACCTCTACGCTCTGCTCGGCGTGGAACCGAGCAGGAACTGGCACCTGTTCACGGACACGGTCATGGAGTTAGTTGCCCGCTACGACATCGAAGTCATCGTTTTCCTCGGCTCCTTGTTGGCCGATACTCCGCACACACGAGCGATTCCCGTCACCGTCACCAGCGAAGCGGAGCACGTGCGCGAACGACTGGATATCGGCCGAAGCGAATACGAAGGGCCGACCGGCATCATTTCAATGCTGGAGATCGAAGCGGAGGCGATGGGCATCCCCACGGTCCAGATCTGGGCGAGCGTGCCGCACTACGTGCAGTCAGCTCCCGTTCCCAAAGCCATCGTCGCACTGCTCGACAAACTTGGCGAAGTGATCGACTACGCACCGCCTCTCGGTGACCTACCGGAACAGGTGCGGGAGTGGGAGTCGGGCGTCAGCGAGTTCGCGAGTCAGGACGATGAGATGCGCGCCTACATCGGGATGCTCGAAGAGCGACGCGACACGGTCGACTCCCCCAAGGCCTCGGGCGAAGCCCTGGCGAAAGAATTCGAACGCTTCCTCGAGCAGCGGCGAGACAGTCGCGATGCAAGCCCCGGGGCCGGCTTCGCGAAAGACATCGGAGAGTCGGCTGAAGAAGCTCCCGACGAACGAGACGACGATGGCGAGGACGACGCGCCGCCCCCTGTGTGATCTCCCTGTGTGGAATCCCCCGCATGATCCCGGCGCAAGCGCCCATCCTTCGTGAGCCACGTGTCTCGTCCACTGCGCGCTCGGGTGTGTCGAAGAACTTGCGAAGTGTCGTGTGCACAACGCAAGTTTCTCGCCACTTTCGGGGCTGTCGGCACGAGGAGAACGACGCGAGTTCGCGCACGGGCTACGTCAAGCGGATTCCCAGCAGTGCATCGATCGCGTCGATTGCAAGCGCATCGGGCCTGTGACCTGCGACGGCCTGATCCACTGCCTGCACCGCTGCGGGTGTGTTGAGGTCGTCGGCGAGCGTCAGGCGTAGCCAGTCGAGCAGTGTGTCGCCGTCGGTGTAGGTGTCCTCCGGGTTCACCGTCGACGCCCACTCTCGCCACCTGTCGAGGCGCTGTGTCGCCTCATCAAGTGTGTCGGGCATCCATTCCCAGCTGTCCCGCCAGTGGTGACTGAGCAGCGCGAGGCGAATCGCGAGCGGATCGGCGCCCTGCCGCCGCAGCTCGGACACCTTCACGAGATTGCCGAGCGACTTCGACATCTTCGCACCGTCGTAGGCCACCTCACCAACGCAGAGGCGAGCGTCGCTGAAGTTCTGGCCGAGTGCGTGCGCGTGTTGCGCCTGCATCTCCTGGTGGGGGAACTTCAGATCCACGCCCCCCAGGGTTGCTGTGAACGGGAGACCCAGTGTGTCTCTGGCGATGACCGTGCACTCGATGTGCCAGCCGGGCCGACCCTCGCCGAGCACCGTGTCCCAGCTGGGTTCGCCATCGCGCTTGCCGCGCCACAGGAGCGGGTCGAGCGGGTCCCGTTTGCCTTCACGATCCGGGTCACCACCGCGCTCAGCGCTCTGCTCGAGCATTGCGGCCCGATCCGTCTGGCTTCTTTCACCGAGTCGTTCGGCCGCCCGCACATCGAAATAGACGTCGTCTTCGAGACGGTACGCACTGCCGTTCTCGAGGAGAGATTGCACTGCGGCTGCCGCGGGTTCGATGCGATCGGTCACCGCGACCCATTCATCGGGCGGCAGGATGTTGAGCGCGGACATGTCCTCGCGGAAGAGTTCGTGCTGCGAATCGGCGAGCTCACGCCAGTCGACGCCATCACGTGCGGCCCGCTCGAGTAGCGGATCATCGATGTCGGTCGAGTTCATTGCCGTTGAGACGGCGAGCCCCGCGTCGCGCCAGACACGGGTCAGCGTGTCTCCCGCAAGGTAGGTGAAGGCGTGCCCGATGTGGGTTGCGTCGTACGGTGTTATGCCGCAGCTGTACAGGGCTGCCCGATCGCCGTGCGAGGGAAGCTCGCCGATCGACTGGTTTCCGTCATCGAAGATTCGAGGACGTGAACCGTGGCCCGGGATATCGGGAAGGGGAACTGACGGCCAAGTTTGCACAGTGAGAGTCCTAGTTTCCTGCGAGTGGTTCGACCCAGCCGAAGCTGAGCGCTGCGATGATTACGACGCCTAGCACGATCCGCCAGATGACGAACGGTAGGAAGGAGTGGCGCTTGATCCAAGCCATGAGCTGGCGGATCGTCAGGAGCGCGATGAAGAACGACACCACCGTTGCCACCACGGTCTGCCCCATCGTGAAGACTTCCGCGCCGGGATTCTGGATCGCCTGGGCGAGTTCGTAGAAGCCGGCTCCGAATACTGCTGGAACCGCGATGAGGAACGCGAACTCGCTCGATGCGGTTCGTGTGTAGCCAAGAGATCTCGCCATGGTCGTGGTGGCCCCTGATCTGGATACGCCCGGGATCAGCGCGAGCATCTGCGCGAGACCGATCCAGATGGCGTCGATGGGCCGAAGATTCTCCATGTGCCGCGCTTTCCTGCCGAAGCGATCGGCAAGCCACAGCAGGATGCCGAAGAAGATGAGCGTGAACGCCGTGAACCACAGGCTTCGTAGTGACCCGCGGATCATGTCTTGCAGGAGGTAACCGGCGACCGCGATGGGGATCGTCGCAAGAATGACGAACCAACCCATGCGCACATCCGGATCGCCCTTGGGCACGTTCGGGCCCCACTGCGTGAACCACTTGCGGATGATGCGCACGATCACGGGCCAGAAGTAGATCAGCACGGCGAGCTCGGTGCCGATCTGCGTGATTGCAGTGAAGGTAGCGCCGGGATCCCGGCCGTCCATCAGGACGAGGCCGGTAAGGCGAATGTGTGCGCTCGAGGAAACGGGGAGGAACTCCGTGAGCCCCTGGACGATTCCGAGCAGGATCGCGTGCAGCCAGTCCACTTCGACAGCCCTCAGTACCGCAGCAGCAGGTCGGTCAGAACTGCGGTTCCGAAGTCGATCGCCTCGAGCGATACTCGCTCGTCGACACCGTGGAACATCGCGGCGAAGTCGAGATCGGGAGGGAGCTTGAGGGGTGCGAAACCGTAGCCGCGGATGCCCAGTTCACTCAGGGCCTTGTTGTCCGTGCCGCCCGAGAGCATGTACGGCAGCACGTGGGCACCTGGATCGTGTTTCAGCAACGTGTCGACCATGGTGTTGACGAGTTCACCCTCGAAGGGCTGTTCCATGCCAATGTCGCCGACCATGACTTCCAGCTCGATGTCATCGCCGATGATCTCGCGAATGCGGTCGGTCGCCTCCTGCTCCCGCCCCGGCAGCGGTCGCATGTCGATGCGCGCACTCGCGGAACTCGGAATGACGTTGTGCTTGTAACCAGCGTCGAGCATCGTGGGGTTCGCGGTGGTGCGAAGGCTCGAGAGGAGGAAGCGGGCTGCCCCTCCCGTCGAAGCGGCGAGATCCTCGACGCGCGACTCGTCGAAGTCGATGCCGCGCAGCTTCGCGACCCCCTGGAAGAGGGCGCGGGTTGTGTCGGTGAGATGAATCTCGAAGTCGTTATCGCCGATCGCGGCGACAGCCCTGGCGATCTTGGAGACGGCGTTGTCCCGCATGACCTGCGAACCGTGCGCCGCTGTGCCGGAAGCGCTCAAACGAATCCACTGCATCGCCTTCTCAGCCGTCTGCAGCATGTACGCACGTTGGCCGGCGATCTCGACCGAGTAGCCGCCGACCTCGCTGATCGCTTCCGTCGCGCCTGCGAACACTTCGGGGTGCTGACGGGTCATGAAGTGCGAACCAAATACGCCACCCGCCTCTTCGTCTGCGAAAAACACGAGGATGAGTGTGCGGCGCGGCTGGCGGCCGCTTCGAAGAATGTCGGCGACCGACTGCAGAATCATGGCGTCCATGTTCTTCATGTCGACGGCACCACGCCCCCACAGGAGTCCGTCTCGGACCTCGCCGGCGAAGGGGTCGACGCTCCATTCATCGGCGTCGGCAGGTACGACGTCGAGATGGCCGTGCACAACGAACTTCGGCAGGCTCGTGTCGGATCCTTCGACTTCAGCGACGACTGTCGTTCGCCCGGGAGCCGCCTCATAGGTGCGCGGCGCGAGGCCCAAATCGGTGAGGAAGGCGGAGACGTACTCCGCTGCCACGGACTCCCCTACCGCTTTGCCTTCACCGTAGTTCTGAGTGTCGATGCGAATGAGGTCGCGGGCGAGGTTCACCGTCGGCGACAACTGGAGATCTGACATACCTCCAAGGGTACTCCCGGATGCTGCAGTCGATGCCCACCGGAGCGTGCGCGGCGCTCGCCGATGAGCTGCTTACTTCGAAATACACAGGGGCGTGAGCGAAACAGGAATCCGGTGGTCGGTTGCGTCGATTTTTCGTGTTAGAGTTGGTTCTCGGTTCGCTAAGAATCCACACCTTGCGCGGGTGGCGGAATTGGTAGACGCGCTAGCTTGAGGTGCTAGTGCCCACATATAGGGCGTGGGGGTTCAAGTCCCCCCTCGCGCACGACAAGCCCCGGTCGAGAGACCGGGGCTTTTTCGTGCGCGATGGGAGGGGGACTTGAACCCCCACGTGAGGTCGGCGCTTTAGAGCGAACGCAAAGCGTTCGCGCGCCGACCGGCCCAAAGCGCCGGCAACGGCGCTGCAGGGGCGCGCATCAGCGCGCGTCCGAACTGCGCGTCCTAGCGCGTGAGCACCGTCACAGGCGCACGAAGTGCGCACAGTATCCCCCTGCTAGGTGGCCGATACTTTCATGACGGGCAAGGGCATGTGTCCGGGAGAGACGTTTTCCGCACCTGAATGCGTCAGAGCGCCAACTCAGCCTCGCCTGCGCCGACCGGCCAAGCCGCCCAACGAGGCGGCGCAGGGGCGCGCATCAGCGGGCGGCCGAGTCCTGATGCCCGAGACGGGCATCAGCGCTGGCGTCGCGGCGGCGACCGGAAACGGTCGCCGCTCTAGAGCTCCAGCGCGCCCCGCGTCCTAGCGCCAACTCAACCTTGCCCGCGCCGACCGGCCCAAAGCGCCGGATCACGATCCTGTGGACCGTCATTCGGATGCGGCAACCTGTTAAGGATGGAGCTGTTCTTGGCGAGATTGGTGCCAACTGGGCGCCCATTCATGCTGTCAGCCTTGGACGGGAACGGCTCTTTCCGGGCGAGTGTCTGCGGGAGCCGTCTGATCCACATCCGTCCAGACCTCCGTCATCGTATGGATCAGACCGTCCTGCACCGTGACGAATGTCGCGCATTCGAAGTGGTTGAGCTCCTGTTCGGCGTCGAATCCTGTCACGTGTGCCCGGCAGGCGGCAGAGTCTTCGTTGCCGGTGATCTCCTCCACTCGGAGCCTGTCGAAACCCGGATACTCGGCGTTGAGCCGAACCCATGCCTCTCGATCGAGCACTTCGCCGGTGTGAACGTACGTGCACCGAAAGTCGGGGTGCAGGAAGGGAGCCAATGCATCCCACTTCCGTGCATCGACGTTGTCCATGAGTTCACCGAGCATCTTCGCAGCATTCATACGTGAAGTTTGGCAGACCCTGCCTCATCCTGTGTCAGCAGGGCGCAGGTCCCGACGGCGGTTCCGTATGGTGAGAGGCATGGAGAGGCCGGTCACCGTGCGGGATGCGCTCCCAGAGGATGCTGCCGACATGGCGCGAGTGCACGTCGAGTCTTGGCGGGCGACGTATCGCGGCATCATAAGCGATGAGGTGCTCGATGCCCCTGATTTCGTATCGCGGCGAGCGACGTTCTGGCGCACGGTGCTCGAAGATCCCCGTTTTGCTTCCTACAACGCGGCGGTCGCCGTGGTCGAGGGCAGGATCGTGGGTATAGCGCTCGTCGGGGGTGCCGCAGACGACGAAGCAGAATCTCGGCTGCAGTTGTTCGTCTTGTACGTCGATGTCGACTTCCACGGCACGGGCACTGGGTCCGATCTGCTGGCCGCTGTGCTGCCGGCTGCAGCCACCGCTGTGCTGTGGGTCGCGGATCCCAACCCCCGCGCGCAGGCCTTTTACCGGAAGCAGGGTTTCAGAGCAACCGGCGAAGCGAAAGACGATGATGGCGTCCGCGAGATTCGGATGGTGCGCGAATAGCTATCGTTACGCGTACGACGCGAAAATGCGGCGGTGCAGGCCGTCGATCGTGACCTTGCCGCCGAAGGGCACGATCAGCTGTGGCCTCGTGTGCCCGAAAGGCGGGCCGGCGCACATGACCGCTTCTGAATTGTAGGCGGACAATTCCGAGAAGATCGCCTCGTACTGCTCCGTTCGCAATGCTCGTCGCTCGTCGACAGGTTCGAGTTCTCCACCCATCTCCGTCACCGGGGGCCGGGCTATAACGGCACCGGCAATCACTTCGAGAAGACCGCGCTCCCCCAACGCCCGTACCCAGCGGCGCACCGTTTCGGTTGACGGGAGCTCTTCGCTGGTTTCGAGGAGCAGGATCGCCCCGCGTAGATCTTCGTTGTTCGGGATCCTGTCGGCGAGCCCCAGCCAGTCGATGATCTCAAGGCATCCGCCCCAGGTCGTGCCGGTGACGCTGCGCTGAGGTCCGAACCAACGCCACGGTTCGGTCGGCTCTCGATGCCCGAATTCGGTCAGCGCACGAGAATCCTGCCAGTCGATGCCGTGATCCTCGGACTCGCCGGGGTCGACGAGCTCGAGCTCTCCCCCGTCTCGCAAAGCTGCCATGAGCGTGCGAATGTGCGCATCGTCGGTTCCGGGCCCCGGCCCGAAATGCACCTGAGTCGACCCGCCGTAGAAACCTGCGACGCCATGGGTCCACATCCAGTTCAGGATGTTCGTGTTGTCGGAGTACCCGAGAAACGGTTTCGGATCAGAACGCAGCAATCGGGCATCCAGGTGACGGATCAGCCGGATCTGGTCGTCGCCCCCTAGCGTTGAGACGATAGCGCGAATCGAGCGGTCTGCGAGCGCACGGTTGAAGTCCGCTGCCCGCTCCTCCGGTGTCGCCCCCAGCTGTCTCGTCGTTGGAAACTCGACGGGAACGAGCCCCGTGGTTTCGGCGAACCGTGTCATCGCCTGCTCGTGTATCGCGGGTGCGGCCGCGGGCGCTGCGAAAGACGGCGAGAGTATCGCGACTCGGTCTCCTCCGCGCAGCTTGGCGGGTTGCAACAGTGCATGCATGAATACGAACCTACAGGGGCTCCTCCCTCAGCTGTCGCCGCGTCCGAAGTCCTCACGCTTTTCGTCCATCCGCAGCGTACTTGCCGTGCGGAGCGCATCCTTCCCGAAACGCTCCAGTAGCGCATCGACCGTGCGCTCCGTCGTCGACCAGTCTGCGTCCGAAAAATCAGCATCCTCGAACAGACTCGCCTGATGCCCTGGTTCTTCGAGTGATGAAGCGGTAACGCCCAGCAGCCGGACGGGAGGCTGTGGGCCCATTGCCTCCAGCAGCGCCCACGACGTCTCCGCGATCGTGCGGGTGGTGTCGGTGCCGGTCGGTAGCGTTTTCGACCTGGTGAGGGTCGTGAAGTCGTCGTAGCGCACCTTGATCGTGATCGTCCTGGCCAGCAACTCTGCGCGTCGAACTCGTCTGCCGACTCCTTCGGCCAAGCGCAAGAGCTCACTGCGTAATTGCTCCGGCCCCGTTACGGACTGGAAGAACGTGTGATCGTGTCCTATCGATTTTTCGCGTTCTCGATGCACGACATCGCTCCGGTCGTCTCGCCCCCAGGCCAGCTGATGCAATTTCAGGCCGCTCGCCTGCCCCACCAACTGCTGCAATCGATCGAGTGGCATCTCCGCAATGTCTTGAATCGTGCGTAGTCCGTATCGACTCAGTTTGCGCTCCATGGCCGGGCCCACACCCCACAGAGCGCCGACCGGTTGGGGGTGGAGGAAACTGACGGCTTCATCGTGCGGGATGACGAGCAGCCCGTCAGGCTTCGACCGCATAGACGCGAGCTTCGCGAGAAATCGGTTGGATGCGGCGCCGATGGACGCTACGAGACCTGTCTCTTCACGGACACGCTTTCGGATGCCGACCGCAATGTCGTAGGGACGCCCCAGTAATCGCCTTGCCCCCGCGACGAAGACGAACGCTTCGTCCGTGCCGAGCTGCTCGACGTCGGGGGAAACGTCGCCGAGGATCCCCATGACCTGCTTTGAGAGGCGCTTGTAGAGCGCGAAATCGCCGTCGATGATGATCGCATTCGGGCACAGCTGCTTGGCTCGGGTCATCGGCATCGCTGAATGCACACCGTAACGGCGCGCCTCGTACGTAGCCGCAGTCACGACGGAACGAGAAGAATCGTGACCGATGACGACGGGCTTACCCAGGAGGTCGGGTCGATCGAGCAGTGAGGCGGAGGCGAAGAAGGCGTCGAGGTCGACGTGGAGAACGTTCGCCTGCGAGTCGTCGACGTCTCGTGACGAGACGAGGCGATTCGAACCGTCCTGTTTGCTCACGCTCCCAGTCTCCCAGCAACCGGTGACAGGATAGGAACATGCGGCATCCATGGACCCGGTACGTCTCGATCGGCGACTCATTCGCGGAGGGCGTCGGAGACGACGAACCATCGCTCCCGAACGGTGTTCGAGGATGGTCGGATCGAGTGGCGGAAGAGCTCGCGAGAACCGTCGACGACTTCGCGTACGCGAACCTCGCGATCCGAGGCAAGGTGCTCGAGCAGATACGCGAGGAACAAGCGGAGGCTGCGCTCGCACTGCAACCGGATCTGATCACCGTCTCCGCGGGCGGCAACAACATTCTGCGCCCCAATGCCAGCCCGGATCGTGTCGCGAAGAAGCTCGAGAGTCTCGTGCAGACACTCGGCAGAGACGGCGCGACCGTCGTCTTCTTCAATGGCCCTGACATCGGCATGACCCCCGTGATGCGTCAGATCCGGGGACGGGTCGGCATCTACAACTCCAATCTGCTCGGCGTCGCCAGCCGCAACGAAGCAGTCGTCGTCGATCTCTGGAATGCAAAGCACCTCCAGCTGCCGCAGATGTGGGCGCCGGATCGCCTCCACTTCTCCCCCATCGGACACCACGAGATCGCGCGCCTCGTGCTGGACTCGCTTGGTGTCGAGCACGCGCTCGAGCACATGGACCCCGAGCCGCTGCCGAAGAAGTCATGGCGGAGGGCCCGGACAGAAGACATCATCTGGGCCCGCGAGCACCTGGGTCCCTGGGTCGTCCGTCGAATCACCGGTCGATCATCCGGGGACAATATGCAGCCGAAGCGACCGAACCCTACTCGGATCCGAAGAGATCCAGAACCCAGTTGACCGCAAGCGAAGGTGTTCCGAGTCGCCAGAGTGCGTCGGGCGGTGGAATCAGTCCGTCGATAGCCACATCGACGCTCATCGCAGTGTCGAAACTCACGACCGTCGCGTTGCCGGGCGTGGCGGACAGCGATCCGGCCTGAACGGGGTCCAGCAGCACGGACACCGGAATATCGAGACCGGGCCACGTGATCGCGGTGAGCTCTTCCGTCGTCGACGCGGTGATCGTCCTGTCGGACCAGTCCGGTGCATACTCGCCCACGACCGTCCCGCGTGGCAGCACGACCCGCTCCTCGAAGCGATTGAAACTCTGGTCGAGCCAGGACGTAGTCGCCCTGGGGACGCTGCCCGACTGGGACACCCCGAGGACGACACCGACGACCGCCATCTCCGTGCCGTGCACTTCGCGCTCGGCAACGACCAGCAGATTATGACCAGAAGCGAAGAGCGTTCCCGTCTTTCCGCCGACCACTCCATCGTCGCCGAGCAACGGGTTCGTGTTGCGCATCGTGTCGCCTAAAACGCTCACCGACTCGACGGCCATGAGCTCTCTCATGACGGGGTGTTCGTACGCGAGCCGGCCCATCCGAGCCATGTCGGCCGCAGTCGCTCGTGAATCGGCGCTGAGCCCGGTCGAGTCGGCGATCTCGATCTCGTCCAGGTCGTTCTCCTCGAGCCAACGTTCCGCTGCTGTCACGAATTCCTCTTCACCGCCGAAGGCCCAGCGCACGAGTGAGAGCGTTGCGTTTCCGCTCGATACCGCGATCGAGCGCTCCAACAGCGTTCGTTGTGAGAGTTCCTCTCCTTCGCGGAGATCCGTGACAACGCCCAGAACCGCCGCGACATCCCAGTAGTATTCGAGGTCCTGGGCGGTCATGGTGATGGTTTCACCGTTCTCGCCTTCCTCCAGGGGAAATTCTTCAAGCACCACCAAAGCCGTGATCAGCTTGGTGATGCTCGCCATCGGCAGTAGTTCGTCGTCTCCCGCAGAGTCGACGGCTGCGTCCATGCCGACGACCGCGACGCTCGTTGCTCGTACGCCATCCGGCGTGCGCATCGGGTCGCCTTCATCGCTCACTGCCGTGAGGTCGCTGTGGGGAGCACCTGCGACGGACGGAGCCGGTGCAAGTAGGCTGAGTGCCGCGTAGCAGACCCCGAGAACGAGCACGAAGACGATTAGGCTTGCGACGCCCTTCCCTACACCGCGACGGCGAGGCTGCTCGCTTGGCTGCTCATCGCCGTCTTCGCCCGTTACTTCGGCAACCCAGTCGCCTGTCACGTCGCTCACGGTGAACCTCCTGCCTGGCCTCGCATCGAGTTTCGCACAGACCATGTGGCGACCGCCGATGCCGCGGCGACGTTGAGGGAATCGACGCCGTGCATCATGGGGATAACCACGGCCGCGTCGCACACCCGGAGCGCCGCCCTGCCGAGCCCGTGGCCTTCGCTGCCCAAGACGAGGGCGACGGGCGATGTGGGCCGGTACGCGTCCAGGTCTTGGGCTCCGTCGACAAGCGCGAGGCCCGTGATCTCGAAACCTTCTTCGTGCAGGGTGTCGCGTGCATCCGCCAGTGACGCGATACGCGTCCAGGGAACCTGCAGCACGGTCCCCATACTGACGCGAACGCTGCGTCGATAGAGCGGATCTGCGCTGGCCTCGGTCACGAGCACGGCGTCTGCTCCCAGCCCGGCAACCGATCGGAAGATCGCGCCAACGTTGGTGTGGTCGACAACGCCGTCGATGATGACCACGAGACGATGACCGCGGATCAGCGAGGCGACATCCGGCAGCCGCGGCCGATGCATCGCGGCCAACGCTCCCCTGTGCAAGTGGAAACCCGTGATGCTCTCCAGTAACGACTCGTCGCCGACGTATACGGGAATGTCGTATCCCGCGACGAGCGGTTCAACCTGCGGCAGCCACCGTTCGGAGACCAGTATGCTGCGCGGCTCGATATTCGCCGAGAGCGCGCGCTCGAGTACCGTCTGCGACTCCGCGATGAACATGCCTCGTTCCGGCTCCAGCTTCTTGCGGAGTGCCACGTCGGTCAACCGCGTGTAGTCATCGAACTCTGCGTCGTCGAGCGACGTCACGCGAAGAATCCGACTCATGCCCGCCACTCCCTGCTTGTCTGCTCCAGAAAGCCATGGAGCCTCTTGGCGGAATCGGACCATGAGAACGACCTCGCCCTTGCTCGCCCGGCCCGGGATTTCTCCTCCCATAGCTCGTGCGCTTCGAGTGCTCGGATGCGCGCCGCGAATTCCCCGGGGTCGTCTGGGTTCGCATAGAGACCAGCATCGCCCGCTACCTCATGGAAGATGTCGATGTCGCTGACGACGACCGGTACGCCGAGCGCGAGCGACTCCAGCAGCGGGATGCCGAATCCCTCTTCCCTCGAGGCGGAGACAAGAGCCGTTGAAGAGCGCAGGCAGTCGGCGTACTCTTCGTCGGTAACGCCGTTCAAGAACACGAGCCTGGCATCCGGTGCTATCGCTGCCAAGCGTTTGCGCTCGTGCTCACTCACGCGCGCGAGCACGACCAGTTCGTAGTCCGGCAGCAATGCGACGGTTCGCACGAGCGTATCCACGTTCTTGTAGGGCATGAACGAACCCATGTAGACGATCCGTTTACGCTCCGGCCGTGAATCGGAAACCGGCTCACCCAGTGGGTCGGCAGCGTTGTGGACAACGCCAACGGGTCGTACGTCCAAGCGATTCGTCCGCATGACCGACGCTGTCGCCTCCGACACGGTGACGATGCCGTCGGAACCTCGCAGCAGCATTCGCTGGGGCCAGAATGCTCGGTGGTAGAGCCGCCAGAGGCCCCTGACGAACGCCGGCAGATCGCGCGGAGGCGTTGGATGCCGATAGTAGATGAGGTCATGAATCGTAACGACGACGGGCCAGCGCCTGCCTCTCGTGCCGATCGTCTGCATAGGAGAGAATAGAACGTCGGCTTCGAAACGGCGGAGTCGCCAGCTCGTGAACGGCTCGAGCACGCCGACCTGACTGGGGCCCACGATGTGCGGCAGGTCCGGTAACTGCTGCAACTGATCTGTGCTGCTGATAAGAAGCGTCACGTCTGCAAGCTCTGCCAGATGACGAGCGAGCTCTATCGTGAAGCGCGAGATGCCGTCCCGCGCGCCATCCTTGACGTAGCGGCAATCAAAGAGCACGTGCACGGATCCACCTCCTGATAGCGCTGGCGGCCTCCGCCGGTCGTTCGTAGTGCACGAGATGCCCGACGTCGTGCAGTACCGTCAACTGCGCGTCGGGAAACACCGTACGTAGTCGGTGCTGTTTGGCAATGGGGGTGATGTCGTCACGATCGGCGGCGATCAGTAAGACTGGCTGCTCGATGTCAGGTGCGAATTGGGACACGTCGAATCCGATGGAAACGCCGAAGGTATCGAGCAGGCTGGCACGATCGGCGAACTCGGAAAAATAGCGATCGTGCTGATCGTGGATCCAGCGCCGCGCTTCGCGACTTCTCGTTTTGGCCATCGCGATGCTCATCGTGCGCACGATGGGAGGCGCGCTCAGCAACGACTCGCCCGCGGCTTCCGGCAGCGCTGCGGCGATTCGGTAGTAGGCAAGAGCGGCAAGGGACATGACCTTCTTCGGGCCCTGCAGCGCGGGAGCCCCTATCGGGTTCACGAGGATGATGCCCGGCGTCTGCAGTCCGCTGCGCGCTGCCGCCGCGACGACGATCGACCCGAACGAATGCCCCAGCACGGGAGCATCCGGCGCGTGTTCCGCAACGAAGCTGCGCAACCAGTGTGCGAATCCCCCGATGTCCGACCCATCGGCCAGAGGTGCGGATGCGCCGAAACCCGGTAGGTCCGGTATCAGGATGCGGTATCCGGGAAGATGAGCGGCGATGGTCTCGAGACCATGGTGGTCACCACGGAAGCCATGCACGAACACGAGCGGTCGTCCTGATTCCTGACCGTACTCGAACCACACGGTCGCGACGTCGGCAACGCTGTCGGATCTACGGCGAACCGGGGTGCTGTCGAGCAGCTGCTGAAATGGAGAAGTGACGGCCACGCAGACAAGCCTATGCGCGCGGCGGAGGTTGGAGCGTTACGTTGGTACCTATGAACGAATCAGAGGTATCGGCGCCCGAGGCGCCTTGGGCTGCGCGACTCGCCGTGTTCGATCTTGAGACAACGGGTGTCCGGCCCGATAGCGACCGTATCGTCACGGCGTTCGTCGGTGAAATCGATCTTTCGGGCGACCTCGTGCAGGGGCGCCACTGGTTGGTGAACCCCGGTGTGCCGATACCTGAAGCCGCGAGCAAAGTCCACGGCGTTACCGACGACGTGGCGCAGGCAGAAGGCGTAGATGCCGCAACCGGCGTTGCGGAGATCGCAGGATTGATCGGCAGGCTCTTCGAAGGAGGCGTACCTGTCGCGGCGTTCAATGCGGCGTACGACTTCACGCTGCTGGATAGGGAATGCCGAAGATACGGAGTCCCGGCCCCGACGCCGACACTCGTCATCGATCCCCTCATTCTCGACAAGCACGTCGATCGGTATCGACGAGGGCGCAGAACTCTGGAAGCGACGAGTTCACAGTACGGTGTGGCGCTGGACGGTTGGCATGAGGCGGCAGCGGATGCCGCGACGGCCGGCCGACTGGCACAAGCGATCGGGCGCGCATACGAAGAAGTGCGCATTCCCGCACATGACCTCCACGCGAAGCAGGAGGAGTGGGCAAGGCAACAGGCCGAGAGCTTTGCCGAGTACATGCGGAAGTCGAAGAACCCTGATTTCGTCGCAGAAAGCGGCTGGCCCGTCCGCGAGTAAGAGGTTAAGCCAATAGGGCGATGAAGCGAGGATGCGCGGTGCGGTTTTCGGGCAAGGTGCCGGAGGAAGGGCGCAGTGGAGCTGCGTTCGACGAAGGCAACGCCGCAGGAGAGCCGCAGCGCACACCGCAGCCACCGTCCCTATTGGCGCGACCTCTGAGCGAACGGGCCAGCGTAAGGGTTGAGGCGATTAGCCGCCGAAGCCCTTGTAACGGTTCTTGAACTTCTCGACGCGACCGGCAGAGTCGAGGATGCGCTGCTTACCGGTGTAGAACGGGTGCGAAGCCGACGAGATTTCAACGTCGATGACCGGGTAGGTCGTGCCGTCGAGGTCGATCGTCTTGTCGCTGCCGGCGGTCGAACGGGTCAGGAACGTCTCGCCACTTGCAAGGTCGCGGAACACGATCTCGCGGTACTCGGGGTGGATGTCAGTCTTCATTGGTCCTCGCGTGCGGGTCTGTATGGTGAAAATGAAAGTCTCGGGTGTCAACGCACCAACGCTCCACTCTAGCAGGTGACAGCGGATCTCGCGCTACCTGCGTCCCGGAGTCGCTACGGCTTTGCGCGAGCCGTGAAACGCTCGCCGGTCTTCGCGATCTGCAGTGGGCGTCCGAACGTCTTGGTGAGTTGCTCGTCGGTCAAGATCTCATCGAGCGGGCCGGCTGCGACCCCCCTGCCCTCTGCGAGCAGTAGCGCGTGCGTGAAGCCGGGCGGAATCTCTTCGACGTGATGCGTGACCATGACGATGGCCGGTGCCAACTGGCTCTGCGCGTACTCGGTGAGCGAGACCACCAGATCTTCGCGGGCACCCAGGTCGAGGCTGCCGGCCGGTTCATCGAGCAGCATCAGTTCGGGGTCGGTCATGACGGCTCTGGCGACTTGCACCCGCTTACGTTCACCATCCGAGAGCGTTCCGAACGTGCGCTTCGCGAGCGGGCCGAGGTCCCAGGCATCCATGACTTCGGCGGCGCGTTCGATGTCGACCGACTCGTATTCTTCTCGCCATCGACCCGTCACCGCGTACGCTGCCGTGACGATTGCATCCCCGACGGTTTCGTAGGGTGGGATGCGCCGCGCAAGTGAGGTTGCCGCAAGACCGATTCGAGTCCTGAGCTCGAATACGTTCACGCGGCCGAGCCGTTCGCCGAGCACGTCGATCGTGCCGGTCGTCGGGTGCATGCCTGCGGCAGCCAATTGCAACAGTGTCGATTTGCCTGCCCCGTTCGGTCCGAGGATCACCCAGCGTTCGGTTTCCTCGACGCTCCACGTCAACTGATCGAGAATCGCCCGGCCGTTGCGCACGACGGAGACGTTATGAAATTCGAGAACCTTCGGCATGAATCCCAGACTATCCGTGTGTTTCGTCGATCACGCTCTGATAGACCGCGCGTGTCTGGACTGCGATGCGCTCCCATGTGAAGGCTTGCTCCGCTCTGACGCGGCCGGCAGCTCCCATTCGGTGTGCGCGATCCGGGTCTCCCGTCAACTCGGCGAGAGCGTCAGCGAGATCGGTTATGAAACGAGCTGGGTCGGTAGGGGTCCCCGTGCCGTCGTCCAACTGCTCGATGGGCACGATGAGGCCGGTCTCTCCGTGCGCGACCACTTCGGGAATCCCCCCGGTACCCGAGCCCACGACTGCGGCGCCGCACGCCATCGCCTCGAGATTGACGATGCCGAGCGGTTCGTAGACGCTGGGGCAGACGAATACGGTCGCGTGGCTCAGCAGCGTGCAGAGGTCACGGCGCGGCAACATGTCCTCGATCCAGACAACGCCGTCGCGCCTGGCGCGCAGGGCATCGACCAGATCGCGCACCTCCTGCATGATCTCGTCGGTGTCCGGTGCACCGGCGCACAGAATCAGTTGCACGTTCTGAGGGAGTTCCGCGGCTGCTTTGAGGAGGTACGGCAGCCCCTTCTGCCGCGTGATGCGGCCGACGAAGATCACGGAGGGATGATCGGGGTTCAGCCCGAGCGCCCGTGCCCTGTCCGGGTCGTCGACTCTCGCCCAGTCGCTCAGGTCGATGCCGTTGTGGATCGTGACTACCCGTGCCGGATCGAGATCCGGGTAGACCCTGAGAATGTCTCTGCGCATCCCTTCGGATACCGCGATCACCCGGTCGGCCTGTTCGTATGCGAGCCGCTCGATATCGCTGGAGACTCGGTAGCCTCCTCCCAGCTGTTCGGCTTTCCATGGGCGAAGGGGTTCGAGCGAGTGCGCGGTGATGACGTGCCCTATGCCGTGCAGCTGGGATGCGCGCCTGCCTGCTTCGTTCGCATACCAGGTGTGCGAGTGCACGAGGTCGGCGCCCGAGACGGACTCCGCGATAAGAAGGTCGACGGCAAGCGTCTGCAGTGCGGGATTCGCCGCCGAGTATTCCGGCGGTACGGGATACGACAGGACATCCCGCTCATCACGAGGTTCGCCGAAGGCGTGTACGCGCACGTTGATGAAGTCGCGGAGCGCGCGGACGAGTTCGGTGACATGGACACCGGCGCCGCCGTAGATGGCAGGCGGATACTCCTTGGTGACGATGTCGACCTTCATGCTTTCGAGCCTATCCACTTCAGTAGCGCTGAGACCATCTTCACTTCTAGGGTGGGTACATGGACAAGAAAGTCTTCGGTATCGTTCTCGCCGGTGGCGAAGGAAAGCGCCTCATGCCGTTGACGGCGGACCGAGCGAAACCCGCAGTCCCTTTCGGTGGTTCATATCGATTGATCGATTTCGCGTTGTCCAACCTGATCAATTCCTCGCTGCGGCAGATCGTCGTGCTCACGCAGTATAAATCGCATTCGCTCGACCGCCACGTTTCGCAGGTGTGGCGGATGTCGAACATGCTGGGCTCATACGTGGCCTCCGTTCCGGCACAGCAGCGACGTGGCAAGCACTGGTTTCAAGGATCCGCCGACGCGATCTTCCAGAGCCTGAACTTGATAACCGACGAAAAGCCCGACATCGTCGTCGTTGTCGGTGCCGACCACGTGTACCGTATGGATTTCCAGGCCATGATCGACGCGCACATCGCTTCCGGTGCGCGAGCGACCGTTGCGGGCATCCGCCAGCCCATCGAACTCGCCGACCAGTTCGGCATCATCGAAGCGGACACGGAAGAGACGAGCCGCATCAGAGCCTTCCACGAGAAACCGAAGGATCCGACTCCCCTGCCGGGCGCGCCCGACGAGGTGCTCGCATCAATGGGCAACTACGTGTTCGACGCCGATGCACTCGTGGAAGCGGTCTCGACCGACAGCGAGATCGAAGAGTCGAAGCACGACATGGGCGGGGACATCATTCCGTGGTTCGTTGAGCGAGGCGAGGCGCATTTCTACGATCTGAACGACAACGACGTGCCCGGCGCCACTGATCGGGACCGCTTCTACTGGCGGGATGTCGGGACACTCGATTCGTACTTCGAAGCGAACATGGATCTCATCTCGCCGCTGCCGATCTTCAATCTCTACAACCGCGACTGGCCGATCTTCCAACAGCAGGTGAACATGCCTCCAGCGAAGTTCACGCGTGACGTGAACGGGCGTCAGTCGAGCGTTATCGACTCGATCGTCGATGCCGGTGCCGTCATCGCAGGCGCCTCCATCGTGCACTCCGTGATCAGCGGATGGGTTCGCGTTGAGTCCGGTGCGAGTGTGCAGGATTCCATCCTGTTCGACCACGTACGGGTCGAAGAGGGCGCCGTGATTCGCCGGGCCATCGTCGACAAGGATGTGCGCATCGGCCGCGACGTACGCATCGGCGTGAACCCCGACGAGGATCGAGAGCGCGGGCTTTACGTTTCCGCATCCGGCATCGTGGTCGTACCGAAAGGTCGAGAGCTCGACGCGTAGCGCGTCGCCCAAGGGGGCAGTGCGTACGTGGCGTACGCTTTGGACTGCCCACGACGCGATGAAGGGCTCGATTTCTCTATGCCTGAGAGCGATGGGAAACTTGGCAGATGGCTGAACCATGGCTCGTTGTCTCGGACGTCGACTCCACCCTGATTCGTGACGAGGTGATCGAGCTCATCGCGGATTCGGTCGGCCCCGATGCTCGGGCCCACGTCGAGGAGGTCACTGAACGGGCGATGCGCGGCGAACTTGATTTTGCCGACTCCCTGCGCGAGCGACTGCTGATGCTGCAGGGTGTTCCCGAGTCGGTGCTGGTGGATGTCGTCGAGCGTGTGCGCGTCACCGACGGGGTGCAAGAGTTCGTCGACGCAGTTCAGGGCGCGGGAGGAGCAGTTGCTGCGGTTTCAGGAGGATTCCACGAGATCCTGGATCCGTTGGCCGCGCGACTCGGCATTCGAATAACGCGCGCGAACCGGCTCGAGGTCGAGAACGGAGCGTTGACGGGGCGTTCCGTCGGGCCTGTCATCGACGCTGCCGCCAAACGCGACACGCTACTGTCTCTGAGCGCGAATCTGGGCATCCCGCCCGAGCGCACTATGGCCATCGGCGATGGAGCGAACGACCTGCTGATGGTGGAGGCCGCAGGCCTGGGCGTCGCGTTCTGCGCCAAGACGGTGCTCCGGGAGGCAGCCGATGTGATCATCGATCGCCCGGACTTCCGAAACCTCCTCCCCCACCTCACCTAGTCGGGGCACACTTCTCGGTCTATGCATGGAATGAACGGGTTATATCGGCGTGTCGCCATCCATAGACCGAGAAGTGTATCCAACCGGATCAAGTGTTTCGGTCCGCGCCCAACAGGTTAGAGATTTCGTAAACTCTCCACATAGGCGTTTTTGAAAGCGGCATTCTGCAGCTTTCAATCGCCATTCTCGATGCATGTTGTCTCGAGAGTTTCCCAGAAGATACGGGGGCGTGGTCCGGCGCTCGCATTTGATCAAACAGGGCTACAGCCCGAGAACAATACAAGCGGCGGCGGAAAGTGGGCGCATAAAACGCATTCGATATGGCTGGTACGGGCTGCCTGACTGTCATGCCGGAGTTGAAGCTGCGATCCGCTCCGGGGCGGTTGTCAGCTGCGTGTCAGCTCTGTCTCATCATGGAGTATGGACGCCGGTCTGGTTTGACAGGCAGGGCGA
This sequence comes from uncultured Agrococcus sp., assembly GCF_945915485.1. Lineage (GTDB taxonomy): Bacteria > Actinomycetota > Actinomycetes > Actinomycetales > Microbacteriaceae > Agrococcus. The sequence continues at coordinate 61,910 of NZ_CAMEFJ010000001.1, read as the reverse complement.
TCACGTCCACGCTCGTCGGACTGAATATCGACAACGTCAGGTTCCTCACGTCCTGCCCAACGTGCTTATCTGCGCCTCACCGGAGCGGGATGCTCGCTCATGTCAGCATGCGGTCGACTCCGTCGAGGATGCCCTCGTCACCGCGATTCGTTGCCAGTCCGATGACTGGTTGGTTGTGCTCTTCGAATCGGTATTGCAATTAGGATTCATGGGACGAACGTCCATCGAGAGACTCGCTGGCTCAGGCGACACGAAGGCGAGTCGCGCACTGGCTCGCTGTGGCAGCAAATCCGAATCTGGAGCCGAATCCATCACGAAGTTGGGGTTCAGGCGACGAAGAATCCGATTCCGACAGCAGGTGCGAATCGGCCGAGATCGTGTGGACTTTCTCATCGGAGAGCGACTAATCGTGGAAGTGGATGGCGAGGAGTTCCACAGCGGTGCCCAAAGATTCGAAGAAGACCGTGCGAGGGACAGACGCCTGGTTGCAGCCGGATACATAGTGGTTCGACTTACGTACTGGCAGGTGATGCGGCACCTGGAAGCGGCGCTTGACGACATTTGCCGCATTGTCGCTCGCGGTGATCACACGCGATAGCAGCGGTCCGCACCGGTATCCAGACCCGTCAACCACTCGTGCTGAGACGGAACACTTCTCGGTCTATGCATGGAATGAACGGGCTATACCGGCGTGTCGCCATCCATAGACCGAGAAGTGTTCGCGTCGAGGGGGGTCAGTGGCCCATACCGAGGCCACCATCGACGGGGATGATCGCTCCCGAGATGTAAGCGGCCTCGTCGGATGCCACCCAGCGGACAACGTCCGCCACTTCCTGGGATGACGCGAAACGCCCCGCCGGAATCTGCTGCTTATACTGCTGCTGCTGCTCCTCCGGCAGCGCAGCGGTCATGTCGGTTTCGATGAAACCGGGTGCTACGACATTCGCGGTGATACCGCGGCCGCCGAGTTCCCGCGTGATCGAACGCGCCATGCCAACCAGCCCGGCCTTGGAGGCTGCGTAATTGACCTGGCCCGCGCCGCCGATCTGCCCGACAACGGAGGAGATCAAGACGACACGGCCGAACTTCGCACGCAGCATGCCCTTATTTGCACGCTTAACGACGCGGAAGGCCCCGGTCAGGTTCGTTTCGAGAACGTCGGAGAAGTCCTCCTCCGACATGCGCATCAGCAGGGTGTCCCGAGTAATGCCCGCGTTGGCCACGACGACTTCGACCGGGCCGAGCTTCTCCTCGATCTCCGAGAACGCCGCATCGACGGAAGCGTTGTCGGTCACATCGGCACGTACCGTCAGGGTCCCTTCCGGGCCCTCCCCGCTGCGTGCCGTGACCGCGACGCGATGGCCGGACTTGGCAAAACTTTCGGCAATCGCACGGCCGATGCCGCGGTTGCCGCCGGTAACGAGCACGGTTCTTGGTGTCAGGTCGGTCATGGTTTCGATCGTATCCCGTGACACACAGGAGTAGACTCGGTCACGGCCATGAAACACGAAACACCTTCGCTGACAGAGCTTCCGACATCCCACTCGGACGAGCTCAAGAAGCGCATGACCGTTTACTCGATCATCATGGGGCTGCGTGTGCTCAGCATCTTGATCTTCCTGGTCGTTCCCGGCTGGTGGAAAGTCGCTCCTGCGATCTTCGCAGTCTTCAGTTCGTACTTCGCGGTCATCATCGCCAACGCGGTCGGCATGTTCAGCAAGCCGGCCGGGCAGGTGCAGAAACCGACGAGGGAGCTCGAATGACGATGCTCGGCTTCGGTATGACGCCCGTGTATGCGGAGTGCTCCAAATCCGGCTGCCGCGAGGAGGCGAAGTGGGCCGTGAACTGGCGCAATCCGCGCATCCACGCGGAAGATCGGGTGAAGACCTGGGCGGCGTGCGATGAACACCGTGATGAGCTTCATGATTTCGTCCAAGCACGCGATTTTCCCGTCAGCATCACGCCGTTCGGCATCGAAGTCGAGAAGCTGTAGCGAGTGGGATCGAATTGAAACATAGGGTGACCGTGCGCACGACCGCGTGCGTGGCTACAAGGATGTGCGCGGGTCGGCTGCGGCTCGGCCCGGCAGATCCGAGAGGAGCGTAGGTGCTAAGACTGCTCCGGACGCCTCGCTGGATCGGCTGGCTCGCCTTCCTCACGATCTACGTCGTCGTGTGCTGCGCGCTGGGCATGTGGCAGTGGGATCGACGCGATCAGGCGCAGACGGCGATTGCCAGGCTCGACGCGAACTGGTCGGCTTCATCGACCCCGTTGCAGGAGGCGCTTCCCGACCCCGAGGATTTCGATCAGGACCAGCAGTGGCAGCGTGTCGAACTAGAAGGACAGTACCTCACGGATGATGCGGTTATGATTCGAGGGCGGATGGTTGCGGGTCAAGTCGGCTTCCAGCAGCTCGTACCGTTCTTGACGACAGCGGGTTCGGTGTTCTATGTCGATCGTGGCTGGGTGCCCGTCAGCGCAGATTCGAACGAGCTGCCCGCCGCGTACCCCGAGATTCCCGCGAGCGACGTCTCCGTGCTCGTCAGACTGCGCGAAGACGAGGGACAGCTCCGTGATCAGGATGCGCCGCAGGGCCAGGTGTACAGCGCTGATCTCGAACGTTTCGCCGAGCAGTACGACAGTACGGTGTACACGGGTGCCTATGGGTTGCTCGAAAGCGAGGACGGCGTCGTGCCGACGGACATCACGGTGCAGGAGCGTCCGCTGCTGGACGAGGGCCCGCACCTGTCCTACGCGCTCCAGTGGGGCGTTTTCGCGCTGATCGGCGTCGGCGGATTCATCTACGCGCTGCGGCAGGAGTCACTGCACGACTCCGACGCGCCGAGGCCGAAACGCAAGAAGCGACGTGACGAAGAAGAGGAAGACGCGCTGCTCGACGCGGGATGAGCCGGAGTCGCCTCTAGCCCTTGCCCCTGCGTTTCTTCCGAGGGCCGTCTCCGTCGGCTTTGGAATCGGCTTCGTCGGATTCGGGTTGCTGGATGATCGAGAGCGCCTGCGTGCGCAGCGAAGGCGCTCGCCACCCCCAGAACTCGCTTGCGAATCGAACTGCCATGACGACCAGCGTGATGATGAGCGTCGCCCACCATTCGGCCCATCCCAGCTCGAAGAGCGTTGCGGTGAGGGCTGCCCCCAGCAGCGCCGGAGTCAGATACAGTGTCGTGTCGCGCTTGAATACGAGGGGGATGTCGCCGGCGATGACATCCCGCATAATTCCTCCCCCGACACCCGTCAGCAGCCCAACGGTCGCACCGGCGACAGGGTTCAGCCCGAGCAGCCCGGCCTTCAGCGTGCCGTTGACGACGAAGATACCGAGACCGATCGCGTCGAACACGAGCATCGCCCTGTGCAGCCGCTTGATCAGTCGGTAGAGGAAGAACACGAGCAGCCCCGTTGCGCACGCGACGATCAGCATCCACCAGTTCTCGAGTGCGGCAACCGGTGTCGCCCCGATCAGTACGTCCCGCAGCATGCCTCCGCCGGTTCCGGTGACGACCGCGAGACCGATCATGCCGATGATGTCCATGCGGCGTTCCGCAGCGAGCAGCGCTCCCGATGTAGCGAATGCGACGAGCCCTGCGGTCTCGAAGGCGAGTGCGACGGTGGAAAACACTTCTGGGTTCACAGAGCTCCGCCCTTCTACGACCTCAGTCGAGCGCTACCAGTTCCAGGTACTCAGGAGCGTAGTGGTCCTCGGTGCCTTCCGGCATGATGAGCACTCGTTCGGGGTTCAGGGCCTCGACCGCGCCTTCGTCGTGGGAGACCAGTACGACGGCCCCTTCGTACGAGGCGAGTGCGTGCAGGATCTGCTCGCGGCTCGCGGGGTCGAGGTTGTTCGTCGGTTCGTCGAGCAACAGTACGTTCGCGCTCGAGACCACGAGTTTCGCGAGCGAGAGCCTGGTCTTCTCTCCTCCCGAAAGCACTCTGGCGGGCTTCGACGTGTCGTCTCCCGTGAACAGGAACGAGCCCAGCACACGACGCGCTTCCGTTGACGTGAGCGAGTCGGAAGCGGACATCATGTTCTCCAGCACGGTGCGTTCGATGTCGAGCGTTTCGTGCTCCTGCGCGTAGTAGCCGAGCTGCAGACCGTATCCGCGCTCCACCCCTCCCGTGTCGGGCGCTGCGAGCCCGGAGAGGATGCGCAAGAGCGTCGTTTTGCCGGCTCCGTTCAGGCCCAGCACGACGACTTTCGATCCTCGATCGATTGCGAGATCAACGGCGGTGAAGATCTCCAACGAGCCGTAGGACTTCGAAAGGTTCTGTGCGAAGAGCGGTGTTTTCCCGCACGGGAGGGGCATTGGGAATCGGATCTTGGCGACCCTGTCGCTTGTGCGTTCCTCTTCGAGCCCTGAAAGCATCCGTTCGGCTCTGCGCAGCATCTGCTTCGCGGCGACGGCCTTCGTCGCTTTGGCCCCCATCTTCGCCGCCTGCAACTGCAGTGTCGTCGCCTGGCGTTCGGCGTTGGCACGTTCGCGCTTCCGGCGTTCCTCGTCGACTTCGCGTTGACGCAGGTAGTGCTTCCAGGTCATGTTGTAGATGTCAATGAGCTGACGGTTCGCATCGAGATAGAAGACGCGATTCACGGTGTCGCCGATGAGTTCGACGTCGTGACTGATGATCATCAGTCCGCCCGAGTACGCCTGCAGAAACTCGCGCAGCCAGATGACGCTGTCGGCATCGAGGTGGTTCGTCGGCTCGTCGAGCAGCATCGTGTCCGCTCCGGAGAAGAGGATGCGAGCAAGTTCGATGCGGCGCCGCTGACCGCCGGAGAGCGTGCGGAGCGGTTGGTCGAGTATGCGCTCCGGAAGTTTCAGATTCGATGCGATCGCGTTACCTTCTGCCTCGGCAGCATAGCCGCCGAGGGACAGGAACCGGTCTTCCAGCCGGGAGTATTCGCGCATGGCGGCCTCACCCGTTTCGCCATCGAGCGCCATGCGTTCGGTAGCGTCGTTCATCCGATTCCGAAGGCTGCCGAGCCCTCTCGCATCAAGGATGCGCGCACGTGCCGATTGATCGGGGTCCCCGGTCCTGGGGTCCTGCGGCAGGTAGCCGACCTGCCCCTGCCGCGTGATGTCGCCGTGGAAGGTGTGACCGTCTCGATCATCGCCGACGCCGGCGAGTACTTTCGTCATCGTGGTCTTGCCTGCGCCGTTCCTCCCGACCAGGCCGATCTTGTCTCCAGCCGCGATCCGGAACGAGACGTCGTTCATGAGCGTACGCGCACCGACGTGCAGTTCGAAGTTGCGTACCTCGATCACGTTCGACCTCCTTCCGGCCCGGTTTCGGGCACAGCTTTCCATGCTATACGCCGCAGCACCCGGCGCGCGCATCCCGGCAGTGCGCGTTCGGACAAACACCCGTTCGGCGGTTACAGTGAGGCATGGCCACGAAGCTGCTCTCGATCGGTACCGCTGTGCCGAACGGCGGCTTGCAGCAGGGTCGGCTTCGTGACTTCTTCGCATCCCAGCCGGGCATCGATGCGCGAACGCGCCGCATCATCACGGCCGCGTTCGATCACTCCGGCATCGATCGCCGGCATGCGGCAATCGAGTTGCTCGATGATGCGTCGGGGCGATTCACGGATGCGGAAGGCAAGCTCCTGCGGCCGACGACGGGTGAACGCAACAGAGTCTATCGAGAGCAGGCTCCTCCGCTCTTCGCTGCGGCCGCTGAACAAGCGCTGGCGAGGGCAGCGATCGAGCCCGATGAAGTAACGCACGTGATAACCGCCTCCTGCACCGGGTTCTTCGCGCCCGGGCCCGAGTACCGGCTCGTGCGAGATCTGGGGCTGCAGAACACCGTCGAGCGATACCACCTCGGCTTCATGGGATGCGCGGCCGCGTTTCCCGCGTTGCGCGCAGCGAAGCGCATCTGCGACGCCGTGCAGGGAGCGGTCGTACTCGTGGCGTGCGCCGAGCTCTGCTCACTGCACATCCGATCCTCGAACGATGCAGAGCAGATCGTGTCGTCCGCCGTGTTCGCCGACGGTGCCGCGGCCGCGGTCGTGACATCCGGCGAGCCTCGCCGCGGTACGGCCCTGCTGGAAATGGGAGACTTCACGACCGCTACGACGAGTGAAGGCGAAGCCGATATGGATTGGGATATCGGCGATAGCGGTTTCGATATGCGGCTCACGCCGCAAGTGCCGCGCATCGTGGGGCGTGAGATCGAGCCGGTCGTACGGACCGCACTCGGAGCCGACCGATCGATAGCAGACGTCGATGCCTGGGCTGTGCATCCGGGAGGTAAGGCCGTTCTGGACCGCGTGCAGAGCAGCCTTGAACTCGGCGAGCGGGACATGGCCGCGTCACGAGAGATCCTGCGCACGTTCGGCAACATGTCGAGCGCGACCGTGCTGTTCATTCTCGAACGCATCCTTGCGGACGATTCGCTTCAGGACGCCGCCAGCGTGCTGGGAGTTGCGTTCGGGCCCGGCCTCACGGTCGAAACCGCGCAGTTCACGAGAATTGCTCCCGTATGACGCTCTCGAGCAGGGCTGAGCATCTGCGAGAGCTGATGGATGACCCGGAGTGCGATCCGGCCAAGCTGCGCCGTACGCTCGTACGCTTCAAGTACGTGAACAGGCTCGTGTCGGGCTGGGCCGCCGTCTATCGGAGCCGCATTCGGCCCGCGCTCGCAGCTGCGCCGGGGCCCGTGCGCATGCTCGATATCGGCTGCGGAGCCGGCGACGTGCTCCGGCACCTCGTGCAGATGGCCAGGCGGGACGGATTCGACGTCGAGGGTGTCGGCATCGACCCGGATGCCAGAGCGCTTGCCGTCGCGCGCGAAGCGCGTTGCGTCGACGGGGTCAGCTATCGCCAGACCACGAGCGCGCGCCTTGCAGCCGAGGACGAACGCTTCGATGCAGTGATCTCCAACCATCTGCTTCATCATCTGGATGCGAAGAGCCTCGAGCGGGTCATGCAAGATTCCGAGCGGCTCGCCGCCGGCATAGCGGTCCACTCGGATATCGCTCGCAGTCGGATGGCCTACTGCCTGTACTCCGGTGGAATACTGCCGCTCGCTCCCGGTTCGTTCTTGTTCACGGATGGGCTGCGCAGCATTCGTCGGAGCTTTACGAGCGATGAACTCGCGTCGGTCGTGCCGAATGGCTGGAAGGTAGAACGCGGGGGCGCGTTTCGCCTGTTCGCCGTTCGACGAAGTCCGGGAAACTCGTCGTGATGTCTAGCACCTGGCCCGGCGAGGGAGACCTCCGAGACGTCGCCGTTGTGGGCGCGGGTCCGTCAGGTCAGTTCATCGCCGCGGAGTTGCACCGTCTCGGCATCGACGTCGCCCTTCTCGAACGGCGATCATCATCGGCGCATGGTTCACGAGCCATCGGCATCCACTCCCCCGCCCTTGCCGCTCTCGAACCCTCGGGCGCGACCGATCGAATCTTGGAAGAGGCCGCCAGAATACGACGGGGAGAGGCGAGAACACGAACGAGAACACTCGGCACGGTACGGTTCGATCACCCCGGCAAGCGGTTCCCCTTCTCGATCGCTGTTCCGCAGTCGGTGACGGAGGCAGCGCTTTCGGAGATTGGGCCGGTATCTACCCGGGATGCTGACGTCGTAGCTGTCGAGAACGCAGGCGACACCGTTCGGCTTTCGACGGTTACTGCCGGACGTCGCACTGAGATTCGCGCGAAAGTCGCCGTCATCGCGACCGGAGCGTCAGGGCGCCACCTCGTTGCCGGCGGGAGCAAAAGCAGAACGTACCCTGACCACTTCCTCATGGCCGACGTGCCGACCGGGGGTCGAGACTCGGAGGACACCGCGGTGATCACACTCGAGCGCTCCGGAGTGCTCGAGTCGCTGCCGCTGCCCGAGGGCGGTCGCAGAGTAGTCGCGTGGGATGCGGAGTTCGGCACCGCGGATCCAGCGCGAGACCCTCTCACACGTTTGCGAGCGGCCGTGGAGCAGCGCACGGGCGATGCCGAACTGGCGGCGAGCATCGATGCCGTCAGCAGCTTCCGGATCAGAAACGTGCTGCTGCGTCGAATGCGCAGCAGCCGGATCTTCGCAATCGGCGATGCTGCTCACGAAATCAGCCCGATAGGCGGCCAGGGCATGAACCTCGGTCTCCTCGATGCCGCGAGCCTTGCGCCCCGTCTTGCACTGCTGTTGCGGGACCGCGCGGGTGCTGAGCTCGAACTGGATCGTTGGGAGCGTCGCCGGCTCGAGTCGGCGGGATTCGCAGCCAAGCTGGCGGCGCTCAACACGTTTGCCGGGCGGCCGCGCTCGCGCTCCGGTCACGCGCTTCGTTCGATCGTCGTTGCTTCGGCGCTGCGAACACCGGTCGGTGGTGTTGCGGCGCGAGCGTACGGGATGGGCTTCGACCGAGACGCCGATTTCAGGTAGTGAACCCGCCCGTCAGCATCAGCTGGACGACGAGCAGCCCCGCAGCCAGCATCACGATCCGGAACACCGTCCGGGTTGCTCTCCCGCGCATGACAAGCGCGCAGACGACGGCCGCCAGCACGGCAACGGCCGCGAAGAACGCCCATGCAACCGCCATTGCGCTGGCTGCAGCGCTCGACGCGACGATGCCGGCGCCTGCGATGAGGGATGCTGCGGCTACGACGCCCGCTGTGCGCCGACCGAGCCGCTGCGGAAAGCCGAGAATCCCCGCGCGCCGATCGTCATCGATATCGGGGAGCACGTTCGCGCAGTGGATCGCGATGCCGAGAGCCGCTCCCGCGCAGGTCGCCCAGAACGGAGCAAGCCTGTCGCTGGCCACGAGGGCAGGAAGCGATGGCAGCATCCCGAAGCCGATCACGTAGGAGAGCACCGACAGCGGCGTCGCTTTGAGCAGCGCGTTGTACAGCCAGCCGGACAGCAGGAAGACGAGGTGCGCGGTCGCGAAGGCCCAGCCGAGTATGAGCGAAAGCGCGATGGAGAGCACTCCGAAAACGACCGAAAGTGCCCAGGAGGCGCGCAGCAGCCCCGGCTCACGCGCCAGCGGCTTGTCGGTTCTGCCAGCAGCGCGGTCGCGCGGAGCATCGATGGCATCGTTCGAAAGCCCTACGGACACCTGCCCGAGCAGCACGGTAGCGACGAGCACCAAGAGATCGATCGCGGCGAGCGAAGCGGCGATGCCGAGGCCGCACGTAGCCGCGGAGACGACGAGCGTGGGGCCTGGATGCGTCGACTGCAGGAGAAGCCAGACGACGCGCACGCTCGGCCACCTCTCCCCGCGGACGTAGAGGTCTCGTCAATAGGGACGATAGCTGCGCGGTGTGCGGTGATTGCGCGCATCCCCGCTTCATCGCCCTATTGACTTAACCTCTTAGACGTTTCCCACTCTAGGGGCTGCGTGTCATGCGCGCGGGTTCCACGTGCCCTGGGCGACATCCGGAACGAATCCCGCGACATCCACCGGCCACCTGACCGTCTCGCCCGTCTGCGCCGACTTGTAAGCGGCCATGAGCAACTCCGCGACCGCTAGGCCGTTGCGAAGCGACTCCAGCGGCTGTTCGCCGCGCAGGAAGCAGCTCGTGACGTGTCGGTTCTCGCCCGTGTACCCGTAGGAGACGGCTTCGTCGGAGACGATGGGCATGAGCCCCTGCTCGGCATTCTGCTTCTCGAGCATGTCCTCGCCCTCCTGCTGGCCGAGTTCACGCGAGAGGAAGACCCTCGACTCGGTGCTCAGCGTGTCGGACTGCATAGAGTACTCCGGCCCGAGCAACTCGAATGAGAGTCTGAGCCCGGTGCCGACATAGCTCCATGACGTCGTGCCCTCGGCGATGACTGTTTCGCCATCCCCGTTGACGAACTCCCAGGCAGCTCTCGCGTAATCTTCGCTTGGGCGCTCCCGGTAATCGGGGGCTCCTGGATAGAGCTCTTGGAGCTTCTGCGCGTACGCGGGTCTCCCCCACTTCAGCGATTGAATACTCGCTGTGACCGACACCGGGCGCAGCCAGTCGCTCGGGTCGATCCCCGGCGGCGTGAGCAGAAACCGCCCGGCCTCCACGGAGTGGCACATCATGTCACTCAGGACGCCACCGCCCTGCTTCTCACCGTCCCAGAACCAGGCCTTATGGGGACCAGAGTGCTCTTCCGCGCACCTTGCGAGGTACGGCGTTCCAGAGCTGGATGCGCCACGCCGCCAGACGACTTCATGCGCCCTCGTAATCGAAGGCGAGTAGACCTGATTCTCGAGATACGCGTGCAAGAGCCCGGCGGACTCGACCAGGTCGAGAATCTCTCTCGCCTCGTCAACCGTACGCCCGAGCGGCTTCTCGATCGCTATACCGGTGAGCCGTGCCCCGGCTCGCACCTCTTCGACGATGGCACGAACCACGTCGAGCCGCGTATGATTCGGAGTCAGCACCCACACCGCATCAACACGCTCGTCACGCACCAGCGCACGCACATCGTCGTGCGCACTGACCCCGGAGCCGACCCCTATGGATTCTGCAAGCGAGGCGAGGCGTTCGGCACTCTGGGAGGTCCGTGAAGCGACCCCGACAACGTCACCGTCGCGCACTCCGAGGAGGGAACGTACGTGGAATTCACCGATGAAGCCGGCGCCCACGATCCCGATGCCGAGGACTGAACGTTGAGCCATGACTAGATTTCCTTTCGTTAGCTTCGCAGCCGTCGCTGTCTTCCGTAGACCGCGAGCAACGCGATGAGCACTGCCCCCTGGACTACGATGCGTGCCCACTCGGGCATGCTGAGCGTCGTGAGAAGACTCGTGAGCACGGTGAGTACGATCGCGCCAATCGCACTGCCGAGGTAGCCGCCGACACCGCCGGCGACGAGTGTTCCGCCGATGATGACGGCCGCGATGGATGGCAGCGTGAGGTCGTTGGCGAGATTCAGGAAGACCTGCTGCGAGTAGCCGACCATGGCGATCCCGCCGAGCGCTGCGAATACCGAGCTGAGCGTGTACGTCGTGATCAAGACTCGGTTGACGGGGACACCGGAGAGCCGCGCAGCCTCTCTTCCCGCTCCTGTCGCGTAGAGCTGCCTCCCGAAAGTCGTGCGTCGCAACAGCAGCGTCACGAGCACCGCGAGTGCGGCCCAGACGATGAGAATGCCGGGAATGCCGAAGAACAGCCGACCGTTGACGAGGTGGACGAGGGCCGGTGCTGCACGGCCGTCGGCGACGCCACCCGTGACGACAAGAATGAGCCCGCTGACGACTCCGAGCATCCCCAGCGTCATGACGAACGGTGGAATCTTCAGGAAGACGATCCCCAGACCGTTCGTTACGCCGATCGCAGCGGCGACGACGAGCGCGAGCAGAACACCGGGAATCAGCATGGCGTTGTCGCCGGCCATGGTCCTGCTGGCGAGGATCGCGCCGAGGGTCGCTACTGTTCCGACAGAAAGATCGATGCCTTCGCCCCCTGAGAGGACAACGAGTGTCTGACCGATCGCGATGAGCCCGAGGAATGAGGCCACTCGCAGCATGTTCACGATCTGATCGGGTGACGCGAAACCGGGGCTGACGATGCCGCCGGCGACGACAAGGGCGATGGCGATAAGCGCTGCGATCACGAGCGGGTCGCGTACGACCCTTCTGAGGTTGTTCATCGCTGCCTCCTCGGTGCTCCGAGGGCGCTGAGCGACAGCGCGAGGATGACGACCAGTCCGGTAGCGAGTGCGCGCCATGAGGTCGGCAGCCCTACCGAGAACAGAATGGTGGATGCCAGCGAGAGCGTAATCGCTCCCGCAATCGCACCGATGGGCGAACCGATACCTCCGCGGAGGGCGATGCCGCCGATGACGACCGCCGCGATCGAGTTGAGAGCGAGATCGCCGCCGATGAACGGATCCCCCGAACCCGAGTTCCCGAGGACGGCAACGGCTGCCAGCCCGCATACCGCACCGCAAATCGCGTAGGAGGCGAATCTGGCACCCGCGACCGGCACGAGCGAGGCATACGCCGCCGCAGGGTTTCCGCCGGAGGCGCGGATGTAGCGGAAGACCCGGAGCTTACGAAGCGCTAACCATCCGATTGCCACGGCCACTACGAGCAGCAGGGAGACCGGCACTCCGGCAATCGCCTGACGGAACGTCTCGGTCATTGCCGCGGGTACGGTGCCACCGGGAGTCGGCAGCACGAAGAGCGCCAGCCCGGAGAACACGGACGCAGTAGCGAACGTCGCTATGAGCGGTTGCAGACGCAATCGGCTCACGATCAGCCCGTTGACGGCTCCGCAGGCGAATCCCGTCCCGACAGCGGCGAGGAAGCCGATGAGGGCCGTGCCCTCCTCGCCGCGCATCGCCTGGACCGCAACCACGCTCGAGAGCGCGACGATCGCACCGGCAGAGAGGTCGAGACCACCGCCGATCACGACGAAGGACTGCGCGACGGCTACGAGCACGAGCGGCAGAAAGGTCGCGAACGTCGATGAGACACCGTAGGGCGTGAGCAGGTTCGGTTGCAGGACGGCCGCTACGACAGCGGCTGCCGCTAAGAGCAACCCCGTCGCCCAGGATGCGACGCGTATACCTTTGACACGATCGAAGAACGCAGTGCGCTCTTCTATCTCACGTGCCTTGTCCGTCGCGGTCACGTCGCGCTCTCCGCAGTCGTTTCTCCATGGGTGCCCTCACCGATTCTCAGGGCCGCTTGGACGAGTCGCTCCTCCGTTATCTCGCTGCCGCGGATCTCCGCACGGATGTCGCCTTCGAACATCACCAGGACTCTGTCGCAGAGCGTCACGAGTTCCCGGTCTTCGCTGGAGTTGATGATGACGGTCGTGCCGGCACGAGCGAGCCCGCGGATGATCCGGTAGATCTCCGATTTAGCGCCGATATCGACACCTTTTGTCGGGTCATCGAGCAAGATGACGTCAGGTTCGTTGAGCAGCCATTTGCCGAAGACCACCTTCTGCGCGTTGCCGCCGGAAAGGCTGGAAACCGGCTCGGCGAGGCCCCCGACCTTGATGGAGAGCTCATCGACCATCCGCTGCGAAGCGGCACGCTCGCGTGCGGCGCGGAGAAAGCCGAATGAGGCCCGCTTTCGCATGCTTGCGACGGTGAGGTTCTCGAGGATGGGCCGAGCGGGCAGTGTCCCCTGGCTCCCCCTGTCACCGGGAACCAGAGCGATTCCTCGTGCTGCCGCCGATCGCGGGGATGCCAGCCGCACCGGCCTGCCGTCGACGCTGACCGAGCCCGAGTTCGCGGTCGCGCCGAACAGCGCGGACAGCAACTCTGATTGCCCCTGCCCCTGGAGGCCGCCGAGCCCGACGATCTCACCTGCGCGCGCTTCGAACGCAACGTCCGAGAGTCCCTTCCCGGAAAGTTCGCGAACGGCTAGGCGAACGGGGCCCTCCGCGGGTTCTTCTTGCTCACGCTCAACAGTCTGGACATCACCGACCATGAGGCGGACGATCTCTTCGGGGGAAACCGTATCTATGACTGTTTCCGCAACGGTCTCGCCCGAGCGGAGGATCGTCGCACGGTCACAGAGTTCCATGATTTCGTCGAGCCTGTGCGATACGAAGAGAACGCAGACCCCATCCTCTTTCAACTCGCGTACGACATCGAACACCACCTGCACCTGGTCTCGGTGCAGAGACGCGGTCGCCTCGTCGAGGATAAGGATGCGGGGCTCCCGCAGGAGGGCCTTTCCGATCTCGACGAGTTGCTGCTGCCCTGGAGTGAGATCACGAACTGGCTGATCGGCCTGAACATCGCCGAGTGCGGGCCCCAGCCGCTCCAATATCGGTCGGGCTTTCGCCTTGGCTGCGCGATCCGAGAGGAATCCCACGCGACCGGGCTCCTGGCCGAGCACCAGGTTGTGCGACACGCTCAGTTCCTCAACGAGACTCAGCTGCTGGTACACCGCCGAGACACCGAGCTTCGCAGCTGCGCGCGGTGACCCGATCTGCACGGCCGAACCGGCGATTGCGATGTCTGCACGATCGGGTCTCACGGAGCCGGCGAGCACTTTGCCGAGCGTCGACTTGCCCGAACCGTTCGGCCCCAGCAGCCCGTGAACCTCGCCGCCGACGGCTGAGAGAGTCGCGCCTTGCAGCGCGCGCACACCGCCGTAGCGCTTGTGCACGTCTCGCAGCCGCACGAGCGGAGAGGATTCGTTCACGGTGCGTTCCTACTGGAAGAACCGTTGTACGTCGTCAGCGGAAAGAATCGAGTCCAGCACGTAGGTGTCCGGCTGATCCTGGACCTCCGCCCATACATCGTCGAAGTTGTCGGACGTGATCGCTTCTTCCAGCTCGAGCACGATGTTGTGACCGTCGTGCAGCTGTGATTCGTCCAGCTCACCGCCCTGGAGCATCTCCATTGCGATGTGGAGTGCCGTCGCTCCTGTTCCGGGAGGGTTCACGACACCGATCGACTCGAAGTCGTCGTCCTGCTCGCTCCAGAGCCTGAGGAAGCCGTTCCTGGCTTCGCCGGAAACGATGATGTCGTCCTCCCGATCGGCCGCGATGACGGCCTGCAGAACTCCGAGGGCCATTCCGTCCTGGGTCCAGACGCCGTCGATGTCCGGGTAGGTTGCGAGCAGATTCGCCATCTGCTGCTGCCCTGTCGCTTGGTCCCAGCCGCCGTCTGCCGTCGTAAGCACTTCAATGCCGGCATCGTCGAAGACCCCTTGCGCTGCTTCCCAGCGCAATTCGTTGGCGGGGTGCCCGGAGGCGCCGTTGACCGCGACGATACTGCCGCCTTCGCCGACCTCATCGGCCAGCCAGAGGGCGCTCGTTTCGGCCCAGAGCGCCTGATCTATGCCGACGTTGATGACCGTCTCCTCTGTGACCGCCTGATCGATCGCGAAGACGAGGATGCCCTGGTCGGTGGCCTCGCGGAACACCTGGTCGAGTGCTGACCCGGAGTTGGGGTCGACGATGATCGCATCGACGCCGGCGTTGATGAGATTGCGGACCTGCTGGATCTGCCCGTTCACATCGGTGTCGGCATTCTCCAATACGAGATCGTTCAGAGCGCCTTCATCTTGGTAGCCGGTCGCCGCCTCTTCTATGTCCTCGATCATCTGAGTTCGGTATTCGGAGCCGACGAAGCCGTTGCTGACGCCGATCGTGAACGGACCTGCCTCATCGCCGCCTCCTCCGTCGCCATCGTTCGAAACGGTCGAGCATCCGGCCAGAACGAGGGCAGACGTTGCTGCCAGGGCCGTGAAACCGAGTTTGCGCTTGCGCATGCGATGCCTCCTTGCATCCGAGTTCCCACTTTTGTGCAAACTGCGAGAAAATGTAATGCCAGTGTACACAGTCATCGTGCTCTCGCCAGAGGCGTAATGAAATCGTGACCGTTCGTCGCGCGGGTGAAACGCCGCGGAATAGCCCGGCGCGAGCGGTCAGTCGCGGAGCAGTTGTTCCAGGGACCCGAATGCGTCGAGCGCGATCGCTGCGGCTCCCAGCAGCGCTGCGTCGACGCCCGTCGATGTCGGCACGAGGCGTGGGATGTGCAGAACACGACCGCGGAGACGGCGTTCGAGTTCCGGTGCCACGACATCGGTCAACGGGGCGAAGCGTCCGGCGAGCACGATCGCCTCCGGATCCAACAGTGCGCATACGTTGGCGAGTGCGACGGCGAACTCATCGAGCACTTTTCGTCCAAGAGCGCCTGCGGGTGAATCGTCCCGTATCTGTGCGAACAGTGCTTCGAATACTTCCCGGTCGGACGGCAGCTGAACGCCTGCATCGGCTGCGCGTCGAGCGAGCCCCTTCGAACCGAGTTGCGACTCCAGATCTCCGAATTCGTCAAGGAGACGCTCCTGCGAGTCGAAGCTGACGAACATGCGACCGAACTGCCCCGCGAACCCCCTGCTCCCCTCGACGAGGGTGCCACCCTCGACAACGCCTGATCCGACTCCCTCGAAAACGGCGAGTGCGAAGAGGCTGGCGACGTCACGGTAGTCCCCGAATCTCGACTCGGCTACCGCAATCAGATTCGCGTCGTTGCCGACAGCGACGGGAACGTTCAGCCTGCCCTCCAGCAGCTGCCGTAGAGGAACATCCTGCCATTGCAGAGCCGGCGCCAACGGGATGCTGCCGTCCGCGCGAACCGGCCCCGGAACGGAAACACCGACAGCGATCGGACCCCGTGTCGGAGCGTCGGAATCGCAGTGGGCGACAATCGCCTCGAGCGTGTGCTGCAGTCGTTCCCGGGGATCGGTCGGTGGCGTGTCAAGGCGGTCGGAAGACATCACGGTTCCGTCGAGATCAACGAACGCGAGCGTCGTGTGCCGGTCGGCTACGTCAACGGCGAGCACGCACGCTGCGTGCTTGTCGATGCGCAATCTCCCCAAGGGTCGACCCCGCCCCGGGCCCGCTTCGCTTTCCTGCACGATCAGACCGGCGGCGATGAGCGCGTTCGCTGCGCGAGAGATCGTCGCGACGCTGAGACCGGTGGATTCCGCTAGATCGGCCCTCGTAGACTCCCCCGCTGCTCGCAGGGCGGCCAGGAGTGTCGCGCGATTACGACCGCTTGGACCACTCGCCGGCTGACTGCTCATGTCCCAATACTGGCATCACCTCAGCGAATTCGACGCCGGTGCTCCGTATCGGCAGACTTCTATTGAGCGGAATCTTCTTCTGTTTCGCTTCCTGGCCGCGGATCGGGCAGCAGGGTTTCGACCGTCGGTTTGCGACGCGCTCGAATCCAGACGACGAAGCCCCATGCAGTGAAGACGCCGTAGAAGATGTACATGAATCCCGTCGCCCAGTAGCCGGCACTAAGCAGCAACGGGACTCCGACGATATCGACGGCGACCCAGATGAGCCAGAACTCCGTCCAGCCCTTGGCCATCCCGTAGGTCGCAAGCAGCGAGCCGACGAATGTCCAAGCATCCGCCCACACAGGTTCGAATGATCCGAGGGCGCGGAAAAGAGGAGTGAGCGCGACGGTGCCGACGACGAGCCCGACGACGAGCCCGATGCGCTGCCGACCGCTAGCCCACTGCGGAACAACTTTGCCGTCAGCCGAACGGGCTCGGCGCCAACGGCGCCACCCGTACACGGCAACTGCGATGAACATGACCTGCCGACCCGCTTGACCCAACAGGGTCGGCAGGGACTGCGCAGGGTCGAGCAGGGTGCCCAAGAAGACGGTCAGCAGCAGCAGATTGCCGACAATGCCCACTGGCCACGCCCACACACGACGAAGCATCCCACCGAGAGCGCTGGCGAGACCGAATGCATTCCCGACGACCTCGCGCAGCAGCAGCTCCTGGCCACCGCCGACGGGAACTGTCGAGGAGTACAGGGCGATGAGTCCGTCGATCAGCGATTCCATGATGACACGAGCCTACGGTGTGAAGGCGGCAACGGTTGAGCGGCGATGCCGGGAGCAGGCGCCCGCTGCGTAGGGCACTTAGGCTTTGCTTGATCGCCGCGTTACGAAGGTGCCCATCAATCCTGCAAGAACAATGAGCAGCCCAACACCGATCGTTGGCGGCCCGGCCAGGAAGATCATCGCAGCGGCCCCGGCATCGCCGCTCGCGTTGAGGGGCGGTTCCGTGAAGCTGAACGTCATCAGGATGTGCGCCGACACCGTCAGGCCGACCGTTACTACGATGCCGCCAACGATGGCGCACCGCTCGAACCCGCTGAGTTTCCTCCTCCGCTCCGTCGCCATATCGCGATGCTATCCCAATGTGGATTCGAGCCCGGGAAACACGGTGTGCTTGTCCAGCACGTTGGCTGGTGACGCGCAAGCGCTGCGAGTGAACGGAGGACCGCGTTCGGGTCGGCTGGCTGCGGCTTGCAGGCGCGAAGCGCCCGGAAGTCGACCGGGATGCGGTCCGCAGTGAACGACTACTTTGGCTGAGAAGCCGAGATCGCTCCCTTGTGGTCGCGACGGCGCTCAGCGAGAAGCCCAAATCGCTCGCCTAGGGCTCGCGACGGCTTTAGGGCGAACGATCCGGTGGACCGCTTTGCCTGAGTCCTGCCTTGAACTGGAGAAGAGCTTGGGTGAGAACCCCAACTCGCTCGCCTAGGGCTCGCGACGGCGCTCGGCCGAATCGCCATTGGCGATTCGTCGATCTGACCTGCGGTCAGATCGAAAAGCCCAGCGCCCTCATCATCTCACGGCCGTCTTCCGTGATCCGCTCGGGTCCCCACGGCGGCATCCACACCCAGTTGATGCGGAAGCGCTCAACGACGTCATCGAGCTTCTCGGCAATCTCGGCTTCGATGACATCCGTGAGAGGGCAACCAGCGCTCGTCAGGGTCATGGAAACGATGAGGGCATCCTCTTCGTCGTCCCAAGCCAGGTCGTAGATCAGACCCAGATCAACGATGTTGACGTCGAGTTCGGGGTCAACAACGTTCTTCAGGGCTTCAGTGCACTCGTCGAACTTCGTGTCGTCGAGTTCCTTCAGAGCCATTACACACTCGCATTCAGGTAGCGGTCGTAGCCCTCTTCCTCGAGTCGATCCGCGAGCTCGCGACCGCCTTCTTCTGCGATGCGACCGTCCACGAACACGTGCACGAAGTCGGGCTGGATGTACCGCAGGATACGCGTGTAGTGCGTAATCAGCAAGACACCCATCTTGTTTGCTTGCTTGACGCGGTTGACTCCTTCGGACACGACGCGAAGGGCATCGATGTCGAGACCGGAGTCGGTTTCGTCGAGAACCGCGAAACGAGGCCTGAGCAGCTCCATCTGGAGGATCTCGTGACGCTTCTTCTCACCGCCGGAGAATCCTTCGTTGACGTTGCGCTCCTGGAACGAGGAATCCATGCGCAGTGAGTCCATGGCCTCGCGAACGTCGCCGACCCACTCGCGGATCTTCGGTGCCTCGCCCGTGAGAGCGGTCTTCGCCGTGCGGAGGAAGTTCGACACCGTGACACCGGGGATTTCGACGGGGTACTGCATGGCCAGGAAAAGTCCGGCCTGCGCGCGCTCGTCCACTTCCATTTCCAGGACGTCTTCGCCATCGAGGGTTATGGATCCACTATCGACGTTGTAGCGCGGGTGCCCGGCGATGGCGTAGGCCAGCGTCGACTTCCCGGAGCCGTTCGGCCCCATGATCGCGTGGATCTGATCGGAGTTGATCGTAAGATCAACGCCCTTCAGGATCTGCTTGGGGCCTGCGTCGGTCTCGATAGAAACCTTGAGGTCCTTAATCTCCAGAACGCTCATCAGTCATCCTTTCCAGCGGCGTTGCCGCTCACATCAATCGGGTTCCCCACGTCGATCAGCACACTGTCGCCGTCGATCGTGACAGGAAACACCGGAACCGGTTCGTAAGCCGGCAGGTTCTCGGGCTTGCCATTGAACATGTTGAAGCGTGAGCCGTGGGCCCAGCACTCGAGGGTGTCGCCCTCTATGAATCCCTCTGAAAGCGAGATCTCTCCGTGCGTGCACGTGTCGCCGAGCGCATGGATTTCGCCTGCGGAGTCGCGGACGAGGGCGACGGGGATTCCACCGACCTCGACCTTCAAGGGATCCGTCAGGCTGATCTCGTCAACGGAGGCAACGCGGACTGCGGTCATGCCCCCGCCTTCGAAGCGGGAGCGAGTTCCGCGCCTGCGGCCAGCTCTTCTTCGATGAGTTCGGCGATTCGCGATTCGATCGATTCGATGCCGATCTTCTGAACGATTTCCATCAGGAATCCGATGACGACGAGGCGACGCGCCTCTTCTCCGGATATACCACGGCTCTGCAGATAGAACATGTGCTCGTCGTCGAAGCGGCTCGTCGCGGATGCGTGTCCCGCCCCTTCGATGTTGCCGTTCTTGATTTCGAGGTTCGGAATCGAATCGGTGCGCGTGCCGTCGGTGAGCACGAGGTTCTGGTTCTTCTCGTAGCTGTCGGTGCCGACTGCGTCTGCGCCGATCAGTACATCGCCGATCCAGACCGAACGCGCTCCTTCACCCTGGAGAGCATCCTTGTAGAGCACGTTGCCGACGGTGTTCTCACCCTCGTGGAACATGTAGACCTGGTTCTCCATGTGCTGGCCCGCGTCCGCGAACGAAACACCGTACATTTCGGTTTCGCTGCCCTCGCCGTGCAGGCGCACCGATGGGTTCACGCGTACGACCCCACCGCCGAAGGAAACGACGATGTGCTTCAGGTACGCTCCGTCGTCGACGCGAGCCTGGTGTGCGGAGGCGTGCACGGTGTCGTCCTGCCAGTCCTGCACCGTAACGACATTCAGCCGGGCATTCTCCCTGACGATGATCTCGACATTCTGCGCGTAGGCGACAGATCCCGTGTGGTGCAGCACGACGGTGGCCTGCGATCCCGGAAGCGCCTCGATGATGATGTGCGCGTTCGCGTGGATGTCCGCCCCCAGGCCCTTGAGGCGGGCGATGAGCGGCTCATCGACCGCAACGCCCGCGGGGATCTGCACGTGAAGTGCGTTCGCGCACCGCTTCCAGGCGATAGCGCTCGGCAGGTCTTCCGGGAGGAACAGCTCTCCCCTGGGGGCAGCGTCGTGCCCGGCCGACTCGACGAGGTAGCCGCCGGCTTCGAGAGACGCTACGTCGTACTCGATGCCGTCGCGTCCTACGTTCTCGGTCTCTTCATCGACCAGGAGAGGAGCCAGCCGGCGCAGGTCGGTGTGCTTCCAGTTGACCTCGCGGCCGGTGGGGCGCTCGTAGTCGTTCGGATCGAACGAGGTCGGGCGCTCGGACCGCGTCTGAATGGGGACGAACTTCTCAGCCGTTGTCATTTAACCGACCGATCCTTCCATGTTCATCTGGATGAGTGTGTTGAGTTCAAGGGCATATTCCATCGGCAGCTCGCGTGCGATGGGCTCGATGAAGCCGCGCACGATCATGGCCATGGCCTCTGTTTCGCTCATCCCGCGACTCATGAGGTAGAAGAGTTGCTCTTCCGAGACCTTCGAGACCGTCGCTTCGTGACCCAGCACGACGTCATCGACACGGATGTCGATGGCCGGATAGGTGTCCGAGCGCGATTGTGTGTCGACCAGCAGCGCGTCGCAGATGACCGAGTTTGCGGCGTGATGCGCGTTGGCATCCACCCGGATCTCTCCGCGGTAGCCGGCACGACCCCCTCCACGGGCGATCGACTTCGAGGTGATCGACGACGTCGTGTGAGGAGCCATGTGGACCATCTTGGCGCCCGCATCCTGGTGCTGACCGGGGCCCGCGAAGGCGACGGAAAGCGTTTCTCCCTTGGCGCGCTCGCCCGTGAGGAAGATCGAAGGATACTTCATGGTGACCTTCGAGCCGATGTTGCCGTCGACCCACTCCATGGTCGCGCCCTCGTGTGCGATAGCTCGCTTCGTCACCAAGTTGTAGACGTTGTTCGACCAGTTCTGGATGGTCGTGTAGCGGACTCGAGCGTTCTTCTTGGCGATGATCTCGACAACGGCAGAGTGCAGCGAGTCGGACTTATAGATCGGCGCCGTGCAGCCCTCGATGTAGTGGACGTACGAGCCCTCGTCCGCGATGATCAGGGTTCTTTCGAACTGACCCATGTTCTCCGTGTTGATACGGAAGTATGCCTGCAGCGGAATCTCGACGTGCACGCCCTTGGGAATGTACACGAACGAGCCACCGGACCACACGGCCGTGTTGAGTGCCGCGAACTTGTTGTCAGCTGCCGGAATGACCGTGCCGAAGTACTCTTCGAAGAACTCAGGATGCTCCTTGAGAGCGGTGTCGGTGTCGAGGAAGATGACACCCTGCTGCTCGAGGTCCTCGCGGATCGAGTGGAAGACGACCTCCGACTCGTACTGCGCGGCGACGCCGGCGACGAGGCGCTGACGTTCGGCTTCCGGAAGTCCGAGGCGGTCGTACGTGTTCTTGATGTCCTCTGGCAGGTCTTCCCAGCTCGTCGCCTGCTTCTCCGTCGAACGGACGAAGTACTTGATGTTGTCGAAGTCGATCTCCGACAGGTCTGCGCCCCACGTGGGCATCGGCTTCCTGTCGAAGTGCTTGAGCGCCTTGAGGCGCGTCTGCAACATCCATTCAGGTTCGTTCTTCAGGCTGGAGATGTTCTCAACAACCTCGTTGCTGAGGCCCCGCTGGGCTTTCGCGCCTGCCTCGTCGGAATCGTGCCAGCCGAACTCGTACTGGCCCAGCCCTTCCAGTTCAGGGCGGTCAAGGATGACGTCGCTCATGGTTCCCCTCTCATCTTGCGATCTTCGGGCCTCGTCGAATCGCGCCGACGACTAATTCGTTGGATACTGGTTACAGATATCGACCCGGCAGCGCTGCGTTATGCGCTCATCAGTGGAGATCGCACTCTGTCCAGCCTAGCGTCAACCGGCCAGAAGTGCAGACTAGGAAGAGGGTTTATTGTGCAAGACGTTCGCCACTCGCGAACCACCCGGATTGTTGCCGCTCTCACGTTGTTCGGCAAACGGTTGACCGTCCTGACCCAACGGCGCATCAGCCTCTTCGTCTTCGCCTGGGTGTCCTTCGTCGCTGAGGTCACGATCA
Organism: uncultured Agrococcus sp.; assembly: GCF_945915485.1. Classification (GTDB taxonomy): domain Bacteria; phylum Actinomycetota; class Actinomycetes; order Actinomycetales; family Microbacteriaceae; genus Agrococcus. The sequence goes on along the minus strand of NZ_CAMEFJ010000001.1, from coordinate 39,532 downwards.
TTGGAACCGGCGGCGCTGTTCGGCTGACCGGCTCTGGACTGGGATGCTCGGACTGGCCGATGTGTACGCCGGAGTCGCTCGTGCCACTACCGGAACAAGGAATTCACGGGGTCATCGAGTTCGGCAACCGCCTCATGACGGGGGTGGTTGGTATCGCCGCGCTTGCGGTGCTGCTGCTCACGTGGCGGCACATACACGCAAGACGCGAGCTGATCACGACCGGCTGGTTCGCGCTCGGTTCCGTTCTTGCCGCTACGTCGGTCTATGTCGTGGTTTCTTTCACCCCCGCCGAGGAGTTCACGTGGGTTGCGGCCAACGCTGTCCTGCTCGCAGGAGTCGTGTGGGCGGCCATCAGCACCACTCGAACTGCACCGGGACGACGTGATCTCGTTGTGCTGGCGTGGGTGGTCTTCAGCGGAGTGATCGCGCAGGCCCTGGTCGGCGGGATCACCGTCTTGACGGGTCTTAACCCGTGGATCGTGGGGTTCCACTACACGTCGTCGCTGCTGCTCGTGTGTGTGACCGCGGCGTACCTCGTGCGATTCCGTGCAGTACCGCGCCGGCGCACCAGGGCGGTTCCCGGCTGGTTCGCGGGGCTCACGCACATCACCGGGTTCTTCCTGGCCGCGACGATCTCCTTCGGGGTTCTCACGACCGCATCGGGCCCGCACTCTGGCGATGCGAACGTTATTCGCGACGGCTTCGACGCGACGTTCATGTCGCACGTCCATGCCTGGCCGGGCTACCTCCTCGCGGTACTCGTCGTCGCGCTAGTGATCGCAGCCTGGTCACTTCGGCTTCCTCCGCTGAAGTGGCTGCTCGTTCTAGCTGTCGCAATCGTTGTGCAGATCGTCGTCGGGGTATGGCAGGCTCGCGACGGTCTACCCCCTTTGCTCGTCGGCATCCACATGGTACTCGCCGCTCTCTCTGCCGCGGCCTATACGGTCGTTGCGATGAGACTCAAGATTGCCGCCGCAGCAACGAACAGCCCCGCTATGAGCGTGGAGACGGCATGAAACTCGGCGTTCTCGACATAGGGTCCAACACGGTGCACCTGCTCATCGTCGATGCCCGAGCGGGAGGGCGTCCGAACCCGGAACGCTCGCACAAGATCGTGCTGAGGATCATGCGCTACGTCGAGAACGACGCGATCACGGTCGAGGGGCAGGATGCCCTGATTCGTGCCGTCAACGATTGCGTCGACATCGCGGACCCCGAAAGCCTGGACGACTTCTTCGTCATGGCGACGAGCGCGATCAGGGAAGCCGCGAACGGCGACGAGGTCGTTGCCCGCATCGAGAGGGAGACCGGTGTCAAGCTCGACATCCTGGCGGGGGAAGACGAAGCAAAACTGACCTTCCTGGCCGTGCGCCGCTGGTTCGGCTGGAGCGCAGGGCGGCTCATGCTTTTCGATATCGGCGGTGGCTCGCTTGAGCTTGCATCGGGAGCCGACGAGTTTCCCGATAGGGCGCTCTCGCTCCCGCTGGGTGCAGGGCGCGTCACCAATCACTTTTTCTCCTCCGACCCACCCAGGGGCAAGGAGATCAAGCGTCTCAGGAAGCACGCGCGCGAGATCATCGAAGGCGTTGTCGATGAGCTCCGCGAGGTCGGTAAACCCGATCACGTCGTGGGTTCATCGAAGACGATCAGGTCGCTCGCCCGGCTGGCCGGCAATATGCAACCCGGGGTGGGCGGCAGCGATCGCGTCGTGCTCTACCGTGAACAGCTCGAGGACTGGACTCCGCGAATCGGGAAGATGGATGCCGTGAGCAGACACCAGCTTCCCGGCATAACCGAGGACAGAACGTTTCAGATCGTCGGCGGGGCTGTTGTTCTGCTGGAGGCCATGCGAGCCTTCAAGGTGCGTGAGCTCGACGTCTCGCCGTGGGCACTGCGCGAAGGGCGCATATTGACGAACCTCGACCTGTTGGTTGACAAGCGCGGTCGCCCGATTCTCGGCTGATCCCGCCAACTTCTCGGTCGCCTGGCGACGGGAAGGCTGATTTACGGCGTGTCGGCGCCCAGGGACCGAGAAGTTGTCCGGTTCAGAAGGGCAGCAGCGGGTCGATACCGACCGAGACGAAGATCAGCGTCAAGTACAGGTTCGACGCGTGGAACACCCGCATGGCCTTGATCTCTGCGTGTTCCCGGAGTGCCCGGTTGTAGAGCATGTGTGATTCGGCAACGAACCATGCGCCGGCCACGACCGCGATGGCGGAGTACAGCAGCCCCATCCCTGCGACAGGGATGAGCAGCATGGTGCTCGCGAAGCTGGCCCACGCATAGAGAATGACCTGCAACCCGACGACGCGCTTGCCCCGCACGACCGCGAGCATCGGTACGTTGGCCGCGGTGTAGTCGGCGCGGTATTTCATCGAGAGCGGCCAGTAGTGCGCAGGGGTCCAGAGGAAGACGAGCAGGAACAGGATCCAGGCGGGCCAGTCGACACTTCCCGTCACTGCACTCCAGCCGATGACGACGGGGAAGCATCCGGCGATTCCGCCCCACACGATGTTCTGTTCCGTTCGCCGTTTCAGCACGAGGCTGTAGATCACGACGTAGAAGAAGATCGCCGCAACGGAGAAGGATGCTGCGACCCAGTTCGCCATGAAGCCGAGGACCAGGGTGGAAGCGACGGCGAGTGCCCAGGCGAAAACGTGCGCTTCGACGACGCTCAGCGTACCCGTGACGAGCGGGCGGCGCTTCGTGCGTTCCATGACCCGATCGATGTCGCGATCGATGATCATGTTGAACGCGTTCGCGCTGCCGGCACTCATGAAGCCGCCGACGAGCGTCGCCACAACCGCGCTGAGAGGTGGCAGTCCGCCTGCCGCTAGCACCATGGTCGGCAGCGCAGTCACGAGCAGAAGTTCGATCACTCTGGGTTTCGTGAGCGCCACGTACGCGCCGAACTTCTCTCGCGGAGAGATGCGCGTGCGCGACTGAGTGAGTGAGGACGCTGTGGACATGGACCCTTCCGATCGGCGCGAGCTACACCCATCCTACCCGCGATGCGGCACTAGAGTGGTACGCAGTGACGCGGCCCCGCCGCGCAGAACGAAACGTCGTTAGGAGTGCCGGATGGCAGCGTTCACGTGGACGGATCTCGACAGGCGTGCGGTTGACACCGCGCGGATTCTCGCGGCGGATGCCGTTGAGAAGGTGGGCAGCGGACATCCGGGGACCGCGATGAGCCTGGCGCCCGTGGCGCACCTGCTGTTCCAGAAGATCATGCGTCGTGATCCGGCCGATCCGCACTGGATCGGCCGCGACCGTTTCATCCTCTCCCCCGGCCACACATCCCTCACGCAGTACGTGCAGCACTACTTCGAGGGCTGCGATATGGAGCTCGATGACCTCAAGGCACTGCGCACGTGGGGTTCGAAGACGGCAGGGCACCCCGAATACGGCCACGCGGCCGGCGTCGAGATCACGACCGGACCGCTCGGTCAGGGGCTCGCTTCAGCAGTCGGTTTCGCATACGCGCAGCGTTACGAATCGCAGCTGTTCAACCCCGGCGGCGGGGCGGACGACCCTTTCGATCATTTCACGTACGTCATCGCTTCCGACGGTGATGTACAGGAGGGCGTCACGAGTGAAGCCTCCTCGCTCGCCGGTACGCAGGCACTCGGCAATCTCGTGGTGATCTACGATGCGAACGAGATCTCGATCGAGGACGACACTCGCATCGCCTTCACGGAGGACACAGCTGCCAGATACGAGTCGTACGGCTGGCATGTGCAGCGCGTGCGGTGGCGTCAGGAGTCCGGTTACGTCGAGGACGTCGAAGCGCTCCACGAGGCTATTCGCGCCGCGCAGCGGGAGACAGATAGGCCCAGTTTCATCGTGCTCGACACCATCATCGGATGGCCGTCGCCGAAGAAGCAGAACACGGGAGGCATTCACGGCTCCAAGCTGGGCGGTGAGGAGCTCGCGGCCCTCAAGACCACGCTGGGTGCGGATCCCGAGCAGCACTTCGCAGTCGATGCAGAGGTCATCGAATACACGCGCGAGAATGCGGCCGCAAGAGCCGCGGAGGCACGTGCAGCGTGGCAGCGCTCGTTCGACTCCTGGGCCGCTGCGAACCCGGAGCGTAAAGCGCTCCTGGACAGGCTGCAGGCCGGCGAGCTCCCGGCAGGGCTCGCGGATGCGCTGCCCGAATTCGAATCCGGTAGCTCGGTTGCAACGCGAGCAGCGAGCGGCAAAGTTCTGAACGCGCTCGCGCCGCTGCTTCCCGAACTCTGGGGAGGCTCGGCGGACCTCGCCGGGTCGAACAACACGACGCTGAACGAGTACGGCTCGTTCGCACCCGAACATCTGGCCACTGCAGCGTGGCCGAACCCCTCGTACAGCGGACGCACGATGCACTTCGGAATCCGTGAGCACGCGATGGCGAGCATCCTCAACGGGATCGTGCTGCACGGGCCGACCCGGGCATACGGAGGAACGTTCCTGATCTTCAGCGACTACCAGCGGCCGGCGCTGCGACTCGCTGCGCTCATGGGCGTGCACCCCATCCACGTGTGGACGCATGACTCGATAGGTCTCGGAGAGGACGGACCGACGCACCAGCCGGTTGAGCAACTGGCGTCGCTGCGGCTCATCCCGGGGTTCGATGTCGTGCGTCCGGCGGATGCCGCAGAAACCGCGTGGGCCTGGCTCTCGATCCTCGAGCGTCGCGACTCCCCCGTCGGAATCGCACTGACGCGTCAGGGTGTCCCGGTATTCGAGCGCGGAGAAGGAGCATTCGCTTCCGCCGACAACGTTGCAAGGGGCGCCTACGTCCTCGCGGATGCCGACAGCGGCACGCCGGACGTCATCCTGATCGCAACCGGCTCCGAGGTGCAGCTCGCTGTCGAGGCGAGGGACCGACTCATGGCCGATGGCGTAGCGGCGCGTGTCGTATCGGCCCCCTGCATCGAATGGTTCGAAGAGCAGGAAGAGGCCTACCGGGATTCGGTGCTGCCATCAACGGTTCGTGCCAGAGTCTCGGTCGAGGCGGGCGTGACCGCCTATTGGCGCGGTATCGTCGGCGACGCCGGCCGCTCCGTCGGCATCGATCACTTCGGTGCGAGTGCCGATTATGAAACGCTCTACGAGCGCTTCGACATAACAACCGACGCAGTAGTTCGTGCAGCACGCGAATCGATCGCAGCAGCGCAGGAGGTTTGACTATGAACGACAGAACAGCAGCACTGAGCACGGCCGGCGTGAGCATCTGGCTCGACGATCTCTCACGTGACCGGCTGGAGACCGGCAACCTGCAGGACCTCATCGGCAGCAGGAACGTTGTCGGAGTGACGACGAACCCGACGATCTTCGCAGCCGCGCTCTCGAAGGGTGAGCGCTACGCAGCGGACGTCGCATCGTTACGGGAACGGAATGCGAGCGTCGATGAGACGATCGAGGCGCTCACCACGGCCGACGTCGCCTCCGCCTGCGACCTGTTCAACGGTCTCTACAAGAGCACCAGCGGCTTCAACGGTCGTGTTTCCATCGAGGTGAGCCCGCTGCTTGCCAACGATCACGAGGGCACCGTCGCCGAGGCGAAACGTCTGCACGAACGCGTCGGCCGCGAGAACGTGCTGATCAAGATACCCGCTACCGATGAGGGGCTGCTCGCAATAGCCGACACGATCGCGGCGGGCATCAGCGTCAATGTGACGCTGATCTTCTCGCTGACGAGATACCGCGAGGTCATCAACGCCTACCTCACCGGTCTCGAACGGGCACGGGAAGCGGGCATCGATCTTTCGAAGATCCACTCGGTTGCATCCTTCTTCGTCTCGCGCGTCGACAGCGAGATCGACAAACGCCTCACGGAGATCGGTACGGAGGAGGCCGCCGCGCTGAAGGGCAAGGCCGGTATCGCCAACGCGAGGCTCGCCTATCGTGTCTATCGGGAGGAATTCGCCTCCGAACGCGCGCTCACTCTCCTGGCAGCGGGAGCCAACAGGCAGCGGCCGCTGTGGGCGTCCACGGGTGTCAAAGATCCCGCCTACCCCGACACGATGTACGTGACCGAGCTCGTTGCCGATGAAGTCGTCAACACGATGCCGGAGAACACGCTCGAAGCAACCGCGGATCACGCGGAGGTGCGAGGTGACACTATCAGCGGCGGCTTCACGGAGGCCGACGCCGTGCTCGACGCGGTCGAGGGTGTCGGCGTGTCGTACATTGAGGTGACGGAATTGCTCGAGCGAGAGGGCGTCGAGAAGTTCGAGGTCTCCTGGAACGAACTCGTAGACACGGTTCGGGGCCAGCTCGAGTCGGAAAACGGGTAGATGAACGCTCCCATCGGGCCGGGGCAGAATCCGCTTCGCTCGTCTCGGGATGCGCGCCTCACACGTATCCCAGGGCCGAACGGGCTCATCATTTTCGGCGTCACGGGTGACCTCGCACGGAAGAAGCTGTTACCCGCCGTGTACGACCTCGCCAACAGGGGCCTGCTGCCGCCGGGATTCGCGCTCACGGGGTTCGGACGCCGCGCCTGGACGAGCGAAGAGTTCGCCGATGTCGTCCTCGAGAACGTCAAGCTGTATGCGCGCACCCCGTTCAGGGAGGCCGTGTGGGAGCACCTGCGTCAGGGAATCCGCTTCGTGCAGGGCGATTTCGATGACGATGACGCGTTCGACAGGCTCGCGGAGACCGTTCGCACTCTCGACCGGGAGCGCGGAACGATGGGCAACCACGCGTTCTATCTCTCGATTCCGCCGAACTCATTCCAGATGGTCACGCAGCAGTTGAAGCGCTCGGGGCTCGCGGCGCCGGAGGACAACGAGTGGCGCAGGGTCGTCATCGAGAAGCCGTTCGGACATGACCTGCAATCGGCTCGCGAATTGAACGAGACGGTCGAGAGCGTGTTCCCGCCGGACAGTGTCTTCCGGATCGACCACTACCTCGGTAAAGAGACCGTGCAGAACATCCTCGCGATGCGCTTCGCGAATACGCTCTGGGAGCCGATCTGGAACGCCAATTTCATCGACCACGTGCAGATCACGATGGCCGAGGACATCGGTGTGAGCGGCAGGGCCGGCTATTACGACGGTGTCGGCGCGGCACGGGACGTCATCCAGAACCACCTGCTGCAGCTCTTCGCGCTGACGGCGATGGAGGAGCCGGTTTCTTTCGATGCCGCCGATCTACGGAACGAGAAGGAGAAGGTGCTGCAGGCGACGCGACTGCCGGAGGATCTCGCCTCCGGTGTCGCGCGCGGCCAGTACGCCGGCGGTTGGCAGGGAGCGAAACACGTCCGCGGCTTCCTCGAGGAAGACGGCATGGACCCGGCGTCCAGAACCGAAACGTTCGCCGCGATTACACTGTTCGTCGATAACCGCAGGTGGGCGGGAGTTCCCTTCTACCTCAGGACCGGCAAACGACTCGGCCGTCGCGTCACCGAAATCGCGATCGTGTTCAAACGGGCATCGCAGTATCTTTTCGATCCTTCGAAGACGAGCACAATGGGCGAGAACGCGCTCGTTATCCGCGTGCAGCCCAACGAGGGCATTTCGATCAGGTTCGGCTCGAAGGTACCCGGAACGGGAATGTTCGTCCGCGACGTCACGATGGACTTCGGATACGGGCACGCCTTCACAGAAGAGTCGCCGGAGGCATACGAACGACTGATTCTCGACGTTCTGCTCGGTGACCCTCCCCTCTTCCCGCGGCATCGCGAGGTGGAGCTCTCGTGGCGCATCCTCGATCCCGTCGAGCAGTACTGGGAAGAACAGGAGGCACCGGTCGAGCAGTATGAACCTGGTTCCTGGGGGCCGCAGAGTGCTGACGACATGCTGGCCAGGGATGGTCGAACATGGAGGCGTCCGTGATCAAGCATCTCGAAGACACGAACACGAGCGCCGTCATCCGGACGCTCGACGAGATCCGGGAAGAGGGCGGCGTCGTCGCCCTCGGCAGGGTGCTCACGCTGCTGATTCACACGCAGACCGGGGCGGAAGAGGACGCGATAGAGGCTGCCAACGACGCGAGTCGCGAGCACCCCATGCGTGTCATCGTGATCAGCAGGAATACCGATGATGTCCGCGCGGAGGAAGACCCCCGACTCGATGCCGAGATCCGTGTCGGCGGCGACGCCGGTGCGAGTGAGGTCGTGCTGCTGCAGTGCCGAGGTGAGGTCGGATCAAGGCTTATCGGCGTCGTCCAGGGCCTTCTGCTGCCGGATGCGCCGATCGTGGCGTGGTGGCCGACGTTCATGCCGACGCGGCCGTCGGAATCGCAACTGGGCTCGATCGCGCACCGGAGGATAACCGACACGGGTGCGCAGGAGGAGCCGCGTGAGGCGTTGCGCGCGTTGGCGGACGGGTATGCCCCCGGCGACACCGACTTGAGCTGGACGCGACTCACGAACTGGCGAGCGCACCTTGCGGCGATGCTCGACCAGCCTCCTTACACGCCCGTTTCGGCAGTCACGGTCTGCGGCAGCCTGGATAATCCGAGCGTTCACCTCATGAGCGCTTGGCTCCGCTGCCGATTGCATGTGCCCGTGCGGCTACGGTCCCCCGAGGCGGGCATGCCGATCGGGTCGAGCGGACTCTCGAGCATCGTGCTCCAACGAGGCGAAGAAGAGAATTCGTTGACCAGGATCGAACACGGAACCGGCCTCATGCGTCAAACAGGGCAACCCGATCATCGCGTTGCACTGTCCCGCCGCGGTCTCCGGGACCAGCTGTCGGAGGAACTTCGTAGGCTGGACGCAGATGAGATGTACCGCGAAGTGCTTGCGAGTTTCGCGCTACTGGAAGAAGAGGAGCAATAACCATGACCCCGGCACTCGAGCGATTCCCAACGAAGGACGAACTCATTGCACACGTAGCAGCTCGTGCGGTTGCGCTGCTGCAGGAGCTGACCTTGCAGCGTGAGCGCGTGGACGTGTGTCTTACGGGAGGCTCGGTCGGCGTCGGTGTGCTGTCGGCGATGGCGGAGCGCGAAGACCTGGGCGGAATCGACTTCTCGCGCGTCCACTGGTGGTGGGGTGACGATCGATTCGTGCCGGCCGACAGCGCAGACAGAAATGAGCGGCAGGCACGAGAGGCACTGCTCGATGCGCTATCGATTCCGCCGCAGCTCGTCCACGAGCTTCCCGCGAGCGATGCAGGCCTGAGCCTCGGTGAGGCCGCTGTCGCAGCATCGAACGAACTCGCGGAGGCGGAGCCGTTCGCGCTGACATTCCTGGGCGTGGGCCCTGACGCGCACGTCGCGTCGCTGTTCCCGAAGCACACCGGCACGCAGATGCGCGAACGCGGTGTCATCGCTGTCGGGAACTCCCCCAAGCCGCCCCCTGAACGGCTCTCTCTCACGTTCGCCGCGCTCAACGCGTCCGAACGGATCTGGCTCGTCGTGGCCGGAGAAGACAAAGCGCAAGCGGTGCGAGCCGCGTTGGGCGAGTTCGATCCCGTCGCGGCTCCCGTGACGGGCGCTGTCGGAACGAAAGAGACGCTGCTGTTCGCGGATGCGTCAGCAGCGTCTCTTATCGAGGGTTGATTTGAGGTCGCGCCGCAAGGCTCTATTAACCTAACCTCTTAGGAGCCTCAGCTCAGCTTTGCCCACGGCGAGCGCGGAGCTTCTGCAGCGCTTCGTCCAGCAGCTGCTCTGCTTCCTCTGGAGTCCTACGCTCCTTCACGTATGCGAGGTGCGTCTTGTAGGGTTCTGCCTTCTGCACTTGGGGCGGGCTGGTTTTATCGCGACCAGCGGGCAAACCCGTCGTTGGCGAGTCGACCGTCTCCGGGATCTCCTCTTCCGGAAGATCGGCAGCGAAGTAGCGGACGATCTCGTTGCCGAGTGCGTCCCAGTAGGAAATCGCGCGTCGTTCCGCGTGGTAACCGCGATCCTGTTCACCCATGGGGCCCGCGCCAACGCGCGAACCACGAATTGCACTGCCGCCAGAAGCCATTAGTTTCCTCCGAACTTGGTGATCAAACCGAGAGCGACGATAGAGCCTGCCCAGAGCAACGCCACGTACACCGTGTAACGGTTGAGGTTTCGCTGTGCGACACCGGATGCTCCGAGTGCGGAAGTCATACCGCCACCGAACATGTCAGAGAGGCCACCGCCGCGACCCTTGTGGAGCAGGATGAGCAGCGTCAACGACACCGAGGTGATGCCGAGCACGACCTGCATGATGACCTGGAGAATTTCCACAAAAACGCCTTTCCATGACGGAGACCAGCGACCAGTCTAGCAAACTCGCCAGCGGTCCCCTATCGAACCACGCAGTACGGCGTTAGACGCCGACATGCGATCGATAGCGCACGATGCCCGCAAACTCGTTGGCGTCGAGACTCGCTCCGCCCACGAGCGCTCCGTCGATGTCCGGCTCACGCATGAAACCGGCGATGTTCGCACTCTTCACGCTGCCGCCGTACAGGATGCGGGTGCTTTCGGCAGCCTCATCGTCGCGCACCTCGGCAATCGTCTTTCGCAGAGCCTCGGCGACCTGCTGTGCTTGCTCCGGCGTTGCCGCCTTTCCGGAGCCGATCGCCCAGACCGGTTCGTAGGCGACCACGAAGTCGCCGGCGGGAACCTCGGCCAGGATATCGCGCAGCTGCTGCACCGGCACTGCTGATGCACCGTGCTGTTCGAGATCCTCGGCCGTCTCGCCGACGCAGATGACCGGGACGACACCGTGGCGGACGGCGGCAGCCGCCTTACGCCCGATGGTGGCGTCCGTTTCGCCGTGGTGCTCACGGCGCTCTGAGTGCCCCACGATCGCGTAGGATGCACCGAGCTTGGCGAGGAAGGCGCCTGAGATCTCTCCTGTGAAAGCTCCGGCATCGTGTTCTGAAATGTCTTGCGACCCGTATCGGATGCTGTACTTATCTGCGTCGACGATCGTCTGCACACTGCGCAGATCGGTGAAGGGCGGGAAGACGGATACCTCGACCGCTTCAAAGTCGTGATCCGCATCCTTCAACGTCCATGCGAGCTTCTGAACCAGCGCAATCGCCTGCAGGTGGTCCTGCTGCATTTTCCAGTTGCCCGCTATGAAGGGCACACGTTGCTCTACCATCCCAGTACCTCCAGACCGGGAAGCTGCTTGCCCTCGAGGAACTCGAGGCTGGCACCGCCTCCCGTTGATATGTGCGAAAATGCGTCATCCTCGAACCCGAGGGTGCGAACTGCGGCAGCCGAGTCTCCTCCGCCGACGACCGTGAACGCCTCTGTTTCGGCAAGCGCTTTCGCCACCTGCTCCGTGCCCTTCGCGAAAGCGGGCATCTCGAATACGCCCATCGGGCCATTCCAGAATACGGTGTTCGACGAGACGATACGAGAGGCGAAGGCCTCCGCGGACTCGGGGCCGATATCCAGGCCAAGCGCTGTAGCACCAAGCGACGTCTGCTCAAGTGCGCTCGTCGACGCCACCGCGTGCTCGGCATCCGGTGCGAACCCCGCTGCCATCACGATGTCGGTAGGAAGCACGATGTCGACCCCCTGCACGTCCGCGCTGCGCAAGTAGCCGCGGACGGTGTCCAGCTGGTCTTCCTCCACGAGGCTCGCCCCGATCGCGTGTCCCTGCGCCTTCAAGAAGGTGAACGCCATCCCTCCCCCTATCAGCAGCGCATTCACACGCGGCAGGAGGTGTTCTATGACGCCGAGCTTGTCGCTGACTTTCGAACCTCCCAGAACGACCGTGTACGGCTTCTGCGGTGCATCCGTAAGGCCGGAGAGAACACCCACTTCATCCGCCACGATCAGCCCGGCAGCGCTAGGAAGGATCAGCGCGAGGTCATAGACGCTCGCCTGCTTCCTGTGCACGACGCCGAACCCGTCCGAGACGAACGCGTCAGCGCCGGCTGCGAGCTCTTCAGCGAAAGCGCGTCGTTCAACTTCGTCTTCGCTCGTTTCACGGGGGTCGAAGCGCAGGTTCTCGAGCAGCAGCAGCGAGCCGGGCTGCTGGTTGCGACGAGCCTCGGTCGCCGTCTCTCCGACAGTGTCGGCGGCGAAGGCGACCGGGGCGTCGCTGAGTTCTGCGAGACGCTCGGCAACGGGAGCCAGCGTGAATCTCCCATCCGGCTGCCCTTGCGGGCGACCCAGGTGTGAGACCCCGACGACCTTCGCGCCGGCCCGCGTGAGTCGATCGATCGTCGGCAGCGCGGCTCGGATACGCCCCTCGTCGGTTATGCGTTCTCCGTCGAGCGGAACGTTGAAGTCGAACCGCACGAGAATCGTCTTCCCGGCGAGCTGACCGAGGCTGTCGAGCGTTCGCAGTGTCATGGTTAGACCAGCTTCGAGCCTACGAACTCGGTGAAGTCAACGAGCCTGCAGGAGTAGCCCCACTCGTTGTCGTACCAGGCAGAGATCTTGATCTGGTTGCCCTGCACGCGTGTCAGACCCGAGTCGAAGATCGAGGACTGGTCGTCACCGACGATGTCGGCAGAGACGATCGGCTCATCCGTGTACTCCATGATGCCCTTGAGAGGAGCCTCGCCTGCTGCTTTCTTGAATGCGGCGTTGATTTCGTCGACCGTCAGGTCACTACGGCTCGTCGTGATGGTCAGGTCCGTGAGGGACCCTGTTGCAACCGGCACGCGGAGCGCGTAGCCGTCGAGCTTCCCATCGAGTTCCGGATAGACCTTGCCGATAGCAGAAGCCGCGCCAGTGGACGTCGGGATGATCGAGACGGCGGCAGCACGAGCTCGGCGGAGATCGGAGTGCGGAGCGTCCTGCAGACGCTGGTCTGCGGTGTACGCGTGCACCGTGACCATGAGACCGGACTCGATGCCGAAGTTCTCGTGGAAGACCTTCACGATGGGAGCGAGGCAGTTCGTCGTGCAGGAGGCGTTGGACAGCACGTGCTGTGTCGCGGGGTCGTAATCCTCGTTGTTGACGCCCATGACGAACATCGGAACACCGCCCTTACCGGGTGCGGAGAGAATGACCTTCTTGGCACCGGCGTCGAGGTGGGCCTGGGCCTGCTCCGCGCTGGTGAAAATGCCAGTGCTTTCGACAACCACGTCGACACCGTAGTCGCTCCAAGGGAGCTTCGCAGGGTCCTTCTCCGACAGCACGCTGACGCGCTTGCCGTTGATGATGATTGCATCGTCATCGTGTGAGACCTCGCCGGGGAACCGGCCCATGATGGAGTCGTATTTCAGCAGGTGAGCGAGTGTCTTCGTGTCGGTGAGATCGTTCACTGCGACGATCTCGAGGTTGGATTCCGAGCGCAGCAGTGCGCGAGTGAAGTTGCGCCCGATGCGGCCGAATCCGTTGATAGCTACTTTGATGGTCACTGACATTCCTTCCGGGGAGTGTGACGGTGATTGGAAAGGACGCCGACGGGGCCCGACATTGCGACGGGCCCCGTCGGCACACGCGGTGAACTACTAAATGAGCCCCGCGGTCTTCGTACGCGCGTCAGCCAATCGAGCTGCAGCATCCTGCCAATTAACGATCTGCCAGAATGCCTTCACGTAGTCGGCCTTGACGTTCAGGTAGTCGAGGTAGAACGCGTGCTCCCACATGTCGAGCATGAGAATCGGGTGCGTCCCGACCGGGACATTGCCCTGCTGGTCGAACAATTGGAACACGTTGAGCCGCTCTCCGACGGAATCCCAGGCGAGCACTGACCAGCCGGACCCCTGAATTGTCGTGGCGGTCTGGCTGAAGTGCGACTTGAACTTCTCGAAGTCTCCGAAGAACTCGCTCAGCGCTGCGCTGAGTTCGCCATCCGGTTCGCCCCCGCCATCCGGCGAAAGGTTGTTCCAGAAAACGGTGTGGTTGGTGTGGCCTCCGAGATGGAAAGCGAGATCCTTCTCCAGCTTCGTGATCGAGCCGAAATCGGCTGATTCACGCGCTGCTTCAAGTGCTTCGAGGGCCGTGTTGGCGCCGTCGACATAGGTCTTGTGATGCTTGTCATGGTGCAGTTCCATGATCTTCCCTGAGATGTGGGGTTCAAGCGCCGCGTAGTCATACGGGAGTTCGGGCAGTGTGTAGACGGTCATGTGTACCTGCTTTCTCTCATTGCCTTACCTGTCAGTCTAGCCTCCGGGCTAGTCCTCCATGTCATCGGTGATCGCGGCGTCCGTTCCCGGCAGGCCACTGTCAGACGCCTGCTTATCGGCCATCGCCAACAGCCGACGTATACGTCCGGCAACGGCATCCTTTGTGAGCTGGGGGTCCGCGAGACGACCAAGCTCATCGAGGCTCGCCTCCCGATGTTCGAGGCGGAGTCTCCCTGCATACACGAGATGATCGGGAATGTCCTCCCCCAGAATTTCGAAGGCTCGCTCGACTCGCGCGCAGGCGGCGACCGCGGCCTGCGCCGAGCGTCGCAGATTGGCGTCGTCGAAGTTGACGAGACGGTTAGCGTTGGCGCGAACCTCACGCCGCTGACGCATCTGCGTCCACGCCTCGACCGATTGACCGGCACCCATGACCTCGAGCATCTGCGCGATGTCGTCACTGTCGCGGATCATGACGCGGTGCTGCCCGCGCACCTCGCGCGCCTTCGACTGGATGCCCAAGCGGCTGGCTGCGCCGACGAGCGCCATGCCTGCCTCGCTCGTGGGGCAGATGACTTCGAGCGAAGACGACCTGCCGGGGTCGGTCAGCGATCCCTGTACGAGGAAGGCTCCCCGCCATACACCGGCGAGATCATCGATCGATCCGGTCGTCAAGCGGTTCGGCAGCCCGCGAACAGGTCGGTGGCGATTGTCGATGAGGCCCGTTTGCCGCGCAAGGACCTCGCCTCCCGTCACGACGCGTACGAGGTACGAACGCGAAGATTTGGGACCGCTGCCGGATATGACTGCGATCTCGGCCTTAACACCGTAGAGCTCCAGAAGGGTCATACCGAGCTTCCGTGCCGCATCCGCAGTGTCCAGTTCGCACTCGACGGCGACTCGGCCGTGGATAACGTGGAGGCCTCCCGAGAAGCGCAACATCGCTGATGCCTCAGCGGCTCGCGTTTGCGGCCTCGGGGCACGAATCCGCGCGAGCTCGTGTTTCACATCGGCGGTCAACGCCATGCTGTTCGTCTCCTATTCTCTTCCAAGATCACGGTGCGTGACACGCACAACGGAGTCCGCGGTGTCGGCCAGCAGCTCTCCAAGGTAGCGGGCGGACGCAACGGAACGGTGTTTGCCACCGGTACAGCCTACGGCGAGAATAACGTGCCGTTTGTTCTCTCGCCGATACCCCTCGAGAACTGGCTCCAAAGCATGAACGTAACGCTCGAAGAACTCGGTCGTACCGGCTTGATTCAGCACGTAGTCGCTAACGCGTTCGTCCTCGCCCGTGAGCTCGCGTAAATCCTGCTGCCAGAACGGGTTCGGGATGAACCTCATGTCGATCACGAGGTCAGCGTCGACGGGCAGACCGTACTTGAAGCCGAAACTGAGAATCGTGAGTGTGAACTTCGGCCGACCCGAATCGGAATAGTGCTCGATGATCCTTTTCGTCAGCTGGTGAACATTGAAGTTCGACGTGTCGATGAGTTGATCCGCTTGCGAACGCAACTCGCTGAGCCGGTTCCGTTCCATCCGGATGCCATCGATGATGGTGCCGTCACCCTGCAGCGGATGCGGACGGCGAACCGCTTCGAAGCGGCGCACGATGGCTTCGTCGCTCGCCTCGAGGAAGATGAGGGTTACCGAGTACTCGACTTTGAGGAGTTGCAGGAGCTGAATCGCGTCGTCGAACAGCACCCCTCCGCGAACGTCGATGACGATGGCGAGACGGGGAAGAGAATCGGCAGCGCCCACGAGCTCCACGAGCTGCCTGAGCATGGCAGGGGGGAGATTGTCGACGACGAAGTAGCCGATGTCCTCGAGTGCGTTCGCGACCGTTGTCCGCCCCGCACCGGAGAGCCCCGTGATGATGAGAACTTCGCGTGCTTCGCTCACGATGTTTCGTCCTGTCCCCTAACCTGTGCTCGCTCATTCATGCTACCGCCCGAGAGAGCATCGTGGACCGCGGAAGCCAGGGAGGGCCCGACGCCCTTGACCTCGGCGATCTCCTCAACGCTGGCTGCTCGCACCCGCTTCGCGGATCCGAAGTGCTTCAGCAGCGCCTTTACGCGCGCAGGGCCCAGCCCCTGGATGGAGCCCAGCTCACTCTCGATGGCGCTCGATCGCTTGGTGCGCTGGTAGCGAAGCGCAAACCTGTGCGCTTCGTCGCGCAGTCGTTGTACGAGGTACAGAGCCTCACTCGTTCTGGGAAGGATCACGGGATAGTCATCACCGGGCAGCCACAGCTCCTCCAGACGCTTCGCGATCCCCGCGATGGGGATGCTGGCGATGCCCGACTCCCGCAGTGCGCGTTGCGCAGCATTCACCTGAGGAAGGCCCCCGTCGATCAGCAGCAGCTGGGGCGGATAGGAAAACCGGTTCTCATTCTGTTCCGGGTCTTGCTCTACGCCGCGGAGATACTTCAAACGTCGTGTGAGTACCTGATGCATCGACGCAGTATCGTCCGTCGTGCCGTGCACGGAGAACTTCCTGTACTGGTCCTTCTTCGGCAGTCCGTCTTCGAAGACCACCATCGACCCGACAACGTCGGTTCCGCCCAGGTGAGAGATGTCATAGCACTCGATGCGCAAGGGGGCTTCATCGAGGCCGAGCGCCTCCTGCAGGTCGGTGAGCGCTTGCGTCCTGGTGACGTAGTCGCTCGACCGCTTGGTCCTGGAAACCTGCAGTGCGTGCGATGCATTCGCCGTCGCCGAGTCGGTCAGCTGCTTCTTCTCACCGCGCCGGGCCTTACGAATCGTGACTCTGCCTCCGAGCCCTGCCGCATGCCGTCGACCGGTGAGCCACTGCTCGACCGCTTCCGGGCTTTCCGGAGTCACGGGGAGGAGCACTTCGCGCGCCGGAGCAGCGAGCTCGTCGGCAGCTTTCGTGTCGTAGGCGATGCGAAGCAGCTGTTCCGCAAGCTCTCCCTCCGGGAGATCGAGCTCTGTATCGACGACCCAGCTGCGAGTGCCTCGAATACGGCCCTTTCGCACACTGAAGAGGTGCAGCGATGCCTGCAGTTCGTCGTGCACGAGCCCGAATACATCGGCATCTACTCGATCGGCAAGAACGACGGATGTCTTCGCGAGCACGGTTTCCATCGCGACGATCTGATCACGGAGCCGCGCAGCGCGTTCGAACTGCAGCTCCTCGCTTGCCGCCATCATCTGCTCGCGAACCGCTTCCACGAACTCCTGATCCGCGCCGGCCATGAAGGAGATGAGACGCTTCGCAATGTCCCGGTGTTCATCTTCTGTCACTCGTTCGACGCAGGGAGCCGAGCACTTCCCGATGTCCCCCAGAAGGCAGGGCCGCCCGTCACGCTGCGCCTTATCGAAGATCGCCTGCGAGCACGATCGCATAGGAAAGGCTTTGAGCAGTGCGTCGAGCGTTTCGCGTATCGCCCACACTTTCGTGTACGGCCCGAAGTAGCGAGCCCCGCGGATGCCGCGATTGCGAGTCACCATGACTCGGGGAACGCTCTCCCCCAGCGTGACGGCCAGGTAGGGGTAGGACTTGTCGTCACGGAACTGCACGTTGAAAGGGGGCTCGTACTCCTTGATCCAGGTGTACTCGAGCTGCAGTGCTTCGAACTCGGACCCCACGATCGTCCATTCGACGCTGGCCGCCGTCAGCACCATGCGTCGTGTTCGCTCGTGCAGACCCGGCAGTGGCTGGAAGTAGTTCTGGAGTCGCTGCTTGAGCGACTTCGCCTTGCCGACGTAGAGAATGCGCCCCTTGTCGTCTCGGAACCGATAGACACCCGGGGCGGCGGGAATGTCCGCCGTCCGCGGGCGCCAGGGTACGGTATCGGCCACTACTGCAGCAGCTCCTTCAGGAACTGCCCCGTGAACGAGGATTCCTCTTCGGCGACAGCTTCCGGTGTTCCCGTGGCGATTACGGTGCCACCACCAGCGCCACCCTCTGGCCCGAGATCGATGATGAAATCGGCGGACTTGATGACATCGAGATTGTGTTCGATCGTGATGACGGAATTGCCCTTCTTGACCAGCGAATCGAGCACACCGAGCAGCTTCCGGACATCCTCGAAATGCAGTCCCGTCGTCGGCTCGTCGAGCACGTAGATACTTCTGCCGTTCGATCTGCGCTGCAGCTCAGTTGCGAGCTTCACGCGCTGCGCCTCGCCGCCAGAGAGCGTTGTCGCCGCCTGGCCGAGTCTGACGTAGCCGAGCCCGACATCCACGAGCGTTGCGAGATAGCGATGAATCGACTGAATCGCCTCGAAGAACTCGGCGGCCTCTTCTATCGGCATATCGAGAACGTCGGCGATGCTCTTGCCTTTGTAGTGGACCGCGAGCGTATCTCGGTTGTAACGAGCCCCGTTGCAGGTCTCGCACGCGACATACACGTCCGGTAGGAAGTTCATCTCGATCTTGATGGTTCCGTCGCCCTGGCACGCCTCGCAGCGGCCGCCCTTCACGTTGAATGAGAACCTGCCCGGCTGATAGCCACGCGCTTTCGCCTCCGCCGTCTCGGCGAAGAGTGTGCGGATCTTGTCGAAGACCCCCGTATAGGTCGCCGGATTCGAGCGTGGAGTTCGACCGATGGGCGCCTGATCGACGTGGACCACCTTGTCCAGGTGTTCGAGCCCCGTTATGCGCTTGTGCTTCGCCGGCACCTGCTTCGCACCGTTGAGGGAGTTCGCCAACACCTTGTAGAGCACTTCGTTGATCAGCGTCGACTTCCCCGAACCGCTGACGCCCGTAACGGCCACGAACAGGCCCAGCGGAACGTCGACGGAAACGTTCTGGAGATTGTTCGCCGTCGCGCCCTCGATTCGCAGCATGCGTTCGCTGTCGACGGCACGGCGCTGCTCTGGCAACGGAATCGTCTTCCTGCCGGCAAGGTAATCGCCGGTGACAGAGCGGGGATGCTTGACGAGCTGCTCGTACGAACCGGAGTGGACGACCTCGCCCCCGTGCTCGCCTGCTCCGGGCCCGATATCGACGATCCAGTCGGCAGTCCGAATCGTGTCCTCGTCGTGTTCGACGACGATCAGCGTATTGCCGAGGTCCCGGAGCGACTCGAGGGTCGTGATGAGCCTCCGATTGTCACGCTGATGGAGACCGATCGACGGCTCATCGAGCACGTACAACACGCCCGTGAGCCCCGAGCCGATCTGTGTCGCCAAGCGGATGCGCTGCGCCTCGCCACCGGAGAGAGTTCCGGCAGCCCTCGACATCGTCAGGTAGCCGAGCCCGACCTCCAGGAGGAAGTCGAGACGCGCGCGAATCTCGCGTAGCACGGCAGCGGCGATCATCGCCTCCCGCTCGGTCAGATCGAGCGTCTGCATGAACTCGTGCGAGTCGCTGAGGCTCATGTCCGTGACTTCGGCAATGGAGCGACCGGCGACCTGCACTGCAAGCACCTCTTCCGTCAGTCGAGCTCCGTGGCAGGTCGGACACGGCGTTTCGCGAAGTAGCTGGCCGTACTTGCTCCGCGACCAGTCCGACTCGGATTCGCTGTGCTTGCGCAGAACCCACGGCAGAACACCTTCGTAGCCGGAGGAGTAGCTGAGCTTGCGTCCCCAACGATTCCGCCACTGCACCACGACGTTGTCTTCCGCACCGTGCAGAATCAACTGCTGCGTCTCCTCCTCGAGCTGATCCCATGGGGTGTCGAGGGAAAAGCCGAAGTCATTCGCGACACCGGAGAGCAGCCGTTCGAAGTAGCGATACAGCCCCTTGTTCCCCTGCGTCCACGGCACGATAGCGCCTTCATTGATGGAGAGCTCCGAGTCGCCGATGACGAGGTCCGCGTCGGCCTGCAGGCGTGTTCCGATTCCGTCACAGGTTTTGCAGGAGCCGAAGGGGGCGTTGAAGGAGAACGTGCGAGGCTCGATCTCCGTGAGCGTCACAGGGTGGCGGTTGGGGCACGAGAGTTTTTCGCTGAACGTCCTGGATACGCCGTCGTCGACGTAGTCGACCGTGACGAGTCCGTCCGCGAGCCGCAGCGCGGTCTCAAGAGAGTCGGTCAATCGCGTGAGAATGTCGGGGCCGGCAACGAGACGATCGACGACGACGGAGATGTCGTGCTTGACCTGTTTCTTGAGCGCGGGAGCCTCGTCGAGTCGAACGAGCTGTCCGTCGATGACGGCCCGGGAGTACCCGGTGGCGATGAAGTTGCGAATCGTGTCCTGGAATTCACCCTTCTTCTGCTGCACGACCGGCGCGAGCAGCTGGTAACGAGTGCCGTCCTGCTGCTCCATGAGCTCATCCGCTATCTGCTGCACCGTCTGGCGCTGAATCCGCTCACCGCATACCGGACAGTGCGGGATGCCGATGCGCGCCCACAGCAGCCGCATGTAGTCGTAGATCTCGGTTATCGTCCCCACGGTGGATCGGGGATTCCGGTTGGTGGACTTCTGGTCTATGGACACCGCCGGGCTGAGCCCGTCGATGAAGTCGACGTCGGGGCGATCCACCTGCCCCAAGAACTGCCGTGCGTAGGCCGAGAGCGACTCGACGTACCGCCTTTGGCCTTCCGCGAAAACGGTATCGAAGGCAAGCGATGACTTGCCGGAGCCCGAGAGACCGGTAAAGACGATGAGCGAATCGCGAGGCACGGAAACGTTGACGTTCTTCAGATTGTGGACCCTCGCGCCCTTCACGGTCAGCTCAGGGTTGGACACGGTACGGGCGGAAGGTTTCGAAGTCGATTTTGCCACCTTGCAAGTCTAAGCCTGACATCCGACACGGAACGTTCGAACGGTCACCGGATGCGGGCGATCAGCTCGTCGACGGTTACGGTTGCGCCCTCGGACACCGTGTGCTCGAGAGTCCCTGCGCAGTGCGCAGCGACTCTCGTCTCCATCTTCATCGCGTCGAGCACCGCAATGTCCTCACCGGCATCCACCGTTTCGCCATCGCTCTTCAGCCAGGTGACGAGCGAGCCCGGAACGGGCGAGTGCACGCCCATCCGCTCATGCTCGCCCGGCCCGTCCTCACGAGGCTCTGACTGTGCACCGAGCGCGAAGAGCCCCGCTGGAATGCCGAGTACGAGACGCCTACCGTCGACTTCGATCGGCAGACGCTGCAGTTCGGGGTCATCGGTTCCGAGCGCGCGTGACTGCATATCCAGCCGTGGCATGAGCTCGTTCTCTATCCACTGCGTCGTGACCTTGAATGCTTTGGTCTGAAAGTCGCGTTCTTCCACGACAGCGCTTGCGAACGGGAGGACGGTGGCGATGCCGGTGACTTCGAGCTCGTGCAGGGCACGTCGCGATCGCACGAGAGCTGCATCGCGATCGCGGGCGTGGACGATCAACTTCGCAGCGAGCGAATCGAATGCAGGCTGGACGACGTCACCGGCCTCGACGCCGGCATCCCATCGGATTCCTGGCCCTCCCGGGACCCGTAGGCTTTCGACCCTGCCGGGCGACGGGAGAAATCCACGCCCGGGATCCTCCGCATTGAGTCGAAACTCGAACGCGTGGCCCAGCGGCTCCGGGGTGGCGGTGAACGACATGCCGAGCCCCTCTGCGATCCTGAACTGCTCCTGGACGAGGTCGACACCCGTCACTGCTTCCGTGACGGGATGCTCCACCTGCAGGCGAGTGTTGACCTCGAGGAAAGAGACGGTGCCGTCCTCCGCGAGCAGAAACTCGACGGTGCCCGCGCCCCGATAGTTCACGGCTGAGCAGATATCGCGGGCGGCATCGTGGATGCGCGAACGTTGCTGCTCCGTAAGCCCCGGAGCGGGAGCTTCTTCCACGAGTTTCTGACCTCTTCTTTGCAATGAGCAGTCGCGATCGCCGACGACGATGACGTTGCCATCCCCGTCGCCGAGAATCTGCGCTTCGACGTGACGAGCACGGTCGAGATAGCGCTCGATGAAACACTCCGGGCGCCCGAATGCCGCTATCGACTCGCGCGTGGCGGAGTCGAACGCGCTCGCAACCTCATCAATCGATCTCGCGATCTTCAGTCCCCTGCCGCCGCCGCCGAACGCGGCCTTGATGACGACCGGAACACCGTGCTCTCTCGCGAACTCGATCGCCTCCCGCTCATCCCGTAGCGGCTCATCCGTTCCCGCCGCCAGAGGAGCGCCTATTCGAACAGCGATCTCCCTTGCTGTGACTTTGTCGCCAAGGGCCTCTATCGTTTCGGGAGCCGGCCCGATCCAGACGAGACCGGCTTGTTCAACCGCCCTCGCGAACTCCGCGTTCTCCGACAGGAATCCGTACCCGGGGTGAACGGCATCGGCCGCCGCCGACTGCGCCGCAGCGAGCAGCGCCTGCGTGTTCAAGTACGTGTCCGATGCGCTCGTACCCGGCAACGCAAAGGCCTCGTCG
Source organism: uncultured Agrococcus sp. (assembly GCF_945915485.1). Lineage (GTDB taxonomy): Bacteria > Actinomycetota > Actinomycetes > Actinomycetales > Microbacteriaceae > Agrococcus. Next base: position 17,257 of record NZ_CAMEFJ010000001.1, on the reverse strand, counting down.
GCAAGCCGAACGTGCATCGCGTCGAAGTCTTGGTCCGCGTACACGGCGACAGACGTGTACCCTGCCTCCGCGCAGGCTCGGATGATTCGAACCGCGATCTCACCGCGGTTGGCGATCAGGATCTTCTTCATCGTCTGCTCTCCCTCACTGGCTTGCATGCTCGCCGGCTTCGGCCGGTTCGACTCGAAACCGGACGCGTGCAGCGGGCGGTAACTGTCCGGCAAGATCCAGGTCGCTGTCGATGACGGAACCGATGATCGGATATCCGCCGGTCAACGGATGATCGGCCAGGAACAGCACCGGCTGCCCGTCCGCAGGTACTTGAATCGCGCCCGTCACGGCTCCTTCGCTGTCGAGTTCATCGTTTCGTACCCGTTCCAGGGCGTCACCGGCCAAGCGCACGCCGATCCGGTCGGAGCGAGGAGTCACCTGCCACTCCTGTGAACACAGTGCCTGCAGTGCTGAGTCGGTGAACCAGTCGTCCCTCGGCCCCAATATGATCCGAAGCTCGGTTATTTCACCGGACTTCGGCAGTCTGCGTCGTGGAGCGCGCGTCCTTTCGACGGGATGCGGCGCCGAGCTCGGCCCGTGCAGTGGAATGACGTCTCCAGCTTGCAGAGGGTCCGGGCCCAGGCCCGCCAGCGTGTCGGCCGAGCAGCTGTCGAGCACGGGATCGATTGCGAGCCCTCCTCGAATCGCGAGTACGATGCGCATCCCCTCTGCAGCCCCTCCGATGCGCAACTCATCGCCGTCCTCAACCGCGAATGGCCGGTCGAAGTCGACTTCGGAACCCGTGAGCGTCGCAGTTGCGAGTGCTCCTGAGAGGGAGGCTACGGTGGGTCCGCGAAATCGAAGAACGGCTCCCCCGCCGGCGATTTCCAGGCTCGCCGTGTTCTGCTCGTTGCCGACGGCCCGATTCGCTTCTCGCAAGGCTTCGCGATCCGCCGCGCCCGCAGAAGAGACGCCCTGTGACGCCATCCCCGGACGTCCAAGATCCTGGACGAGCAACTGCAATCCCGGGCGGACGACTTCGAGAGAGTTCTGCGAGGCGACGGGTTTCGAGGTGGCGCCAGCGCGCATCACGACTTCGCGATCGGTCGCGGTGAACCTCACGGCCGTGCCCGGCGAGAGGAGCGCGGGCGGGTCGCGGTCGAGATCCCACATGGCAGTATCGGTCCGGCCGATGAGCTGCCAGCCGCCGGGACTCTCGCGCGGGTAGATGCCGGAGAATCGGCCCGCGAGTGCAACAGAGCCCGCTGGGATGCGCGTTCGCGGAGAACTGCGCCGGGGCACATCGAAGAGCGGATCATCGCAGATGAGATAACCGAATCCGGGGGCGAACCCGCTGAAAGCAACCCGCCATGTCGCTGCCTGATGTCGCTCGATGAGTTCTCGCTCAGTCACTGCGAGGAGCTCGGCGACAGTAGCGAGGTCTTCCCCTCCGTAGCGAACGGCGATCTCGACGGACTCCTCGCTCCCTTCCAGCTCTTCACTCGGCTCGATCGACAACAATCTCGTTTGCAGGCTCTCTGCTGTGACGACACCGGGGTCGAAGTGCACCAGTATCGTCCTGACCGCCGGCACGAGCTCGGTCACTCCGGGGATGTTCGCCGCGAGGAGAGCCGGGAGCATCCGAAGCGATTCGTCGAGATCCGACATCTCCAGGAGCAGAGCTCTGTCGGATGCCGTGAGAATGCGCCTCACAGCGAGCCCCGGTTCTCACGAGAGGGGTGGCGGCCGGTCGCGCCGGTCATGCTCGACTCCCGGCGAACGGACGCAGTTCTATACCGGCTGTGCGCAGAGCGGCTCGTGTCTCCCTCGCCATCGAGATGGCCCCGGCGCTGTCGCCGTGGACGCAGATGGAGTCGGCTCGTACCGGTACGTCGATGCCATGGATCGACCGTACGACGCCTTCGTTCGCGAGTCTCACCATGCGTTCCGCAACGGCGCCGACGTCGTGCAGCACGGCACCCGGTTGTGATCTCGAGACGAGCGTCCCTTCCGATGTGTAAGCGCGATCGGCGAAGGCCTCCGCGGCGGTCTCCAGCCCCGCGCGCTCCGCGATGTCGAGAACGACTCCACCCGCGAGCCCCAGGAGTACGAGTCCGGGGTCGATCGCTTTGACGGCATTGACGACGTCACGCGCTTGACGCTCATCGATCGCAACCGTGTTGTACAGCGCGCCGTGCGGTTTCACATAGACGACTTCTCCGCCGACCGCCTTGGAGAGAGCCGCGATGGCTCCGAGTTGATACTCCACGTGGGCCTGCAGGGTCGAGGAGTCGACGTCGACGGGGAGCCGACCGAAGTTCTCGTAGTCCCGGTAACCGGGGTGAGCCCCTATCGATACGCTGTTGTGCACAGCGGCGGTCAGCGTGTTCTTGATCCCCTCGGGGTCGCCCGCGTGAAAGCCGCACGACACGTTGGCACTCGTGACGATCTGCAGCATCGCCGCATCGTCGCCGACGATGCGAGCGGGCGTGTTCTCTCCGAGGTCGGAATTGAGATCGATGGACACCATGGTTCTAGCCTTCCTTTCGCCTCGAGCCGAATCAAGCGCCGATGCCGAGGAACTCGAAGATCGGGCCGATCGATTGGACGCCCATGTAGATGCTCAGTGCGGTTGCCGTTGTTCCGAACACGAGGAGCCGCTTCGGGTAGAGCGGTACCCGCCGAGCAGGTCCTTTCGCCGAGTTGCACTAATACCTCAATTTACCTGCGATCAAGCCTTGCCTACGATGCCACAGTGCACGGTGTCTCTGACGCGTACTCAAGCAGGCTTCAGCACTGACCCTCCAATATCAATCACATCACACTCCAACAGCTACTCACCCAGACGAAGTAATGCGTTCAGCCGCGCCACTTCCATCGGATCCCGATCCAGCATGAGATTCCGCTCAGCGCAGCCATCAACACTGTTCTACGCTTCAACCTCAAGCTACCCTTCCGCCTGCCGAATGGCACGCAGGTCGCGCTTCAGCTCCTGCAGCTCGTCTCGCAGCCGGGCTGCCAGTTCGAACTTGAGTTCTCCCGCCGCCGCCTGCATCTGCTGGGTGAGATCCGCGACGAGCGTTTCGATCTGCTCCGCTCCGTCGAGCTGTGATCGATCACCGCTCAGTCGCGGCGTCGGGGACCCCGCCTTTCTGCCCGCTAGGAGCTCTTCGCTGTCCTGCTCCTCGCGCGCAAGCACTTCGGTTATGTCGGCGATGCGCTTCCGCAAGGGCGTCGGATCGATGCCGTGCTCGGTGTTGTAGGCGACCTGCAGCTCTCTACGACGAGTCGTCTCGTCGATCGCCGCCCGCATCGAGTCCGTCACCCTGTCGGCGTACATGTGCACTTCACCGGAAACGTTTCGCGCGGCTCGGCCGATAGTCTGGATGAGCGAGGTGGTCGAGCGGAGGAAGCCCTCCTTGTCCGCGTCGAGTATCGCAACGAGGGATACTTCTGGAAGGTCGAGCCCTTCGCGGAGCAGGTTGATGCCGACGAGCACGTCGAAAACGCCACTGCGCAACTGGGTGAGCAGTTCGACACGACGCAGCGTGTCGACGTCGGAGTGCAGGTAGCGCACGCGAACGCCGGCTTCCGTGAAGTACTCGGTCAGCTCCTCCGCCATCTTCTTGGTCAGGGTCGTCACGAGCACACGCTCTTCGCGCTCGGAACGCACTCGGATCTCTTCCAGCAGATCGTCGATCTGACCCCTCGTCGGCTTGATCTTGAGCTCCGGATCGACGAGACCCGTTGGTCGAATGATCTGCTCGACGACGGTATCCGCACGACCCAGCTCATAGGATCCGGGGGTCGCAGAGAGATATACCGTCTGCGCGACTCGGTCCTGGAACTCCGAGAACTTGAGGGGACGGTTGTCGAGGGCGCTCGGCAACCGGAAGCCATGATCGACGAGCGTTCTCTTGCGGCTCGCGTCGCCTTCGTACATTGCCCCCACTTGCGGAACCGTCACGTGGGATTCGTCGATCACGATGACGAAGTCGTCCGGGAAGTAATCGAGCAGGCAGTGCGGAGCCTCTCCCGGTTGCCGATCGTCGATGTGCCTGGAGTAGTTCTCGATGCCCGAGCAGAATCCGATCTGCTCCATCATCTCGAGATCGAACGTCGTGCGCATCTGCAGACGCTGCGCTTCCAGAAGCTTGTCCTGGGACTTCAGCTCCTCGAGCCGAACACCGAGCTCCTCCCGGATGTCGCCGATGGCACGCTTCATCCGCTCTTCGCCGGCAACGTAGTGCGAACCGGGGAAGATCGAGACCGCGTCGAGACTCTTGATCAGATCCCCCGTCAAAGGGTGCAGTGTCGAGAGCCTGTCGATCTCATCGCCGAACAGCTCGATGCGAATCGCAAGTTCCTCGTACATCGGGATGATCTCGATCGTGTCTCCTCGGACGCGAAACGTGCCGCGCTGAAACGCGACGTCGTTGCGCTGATACTGCATGGAGACGAACCTGCGCAGGAGCTCCTGGCGGTCAATGCGCATGCCGACCTGGAGTGCGACCATGGCCTCCAGATACTCTTCCGGTGTGCCCAGACCGTAAATGCACGACACCGTCGAGACAACGACGACATCACGACGAGAGAGCAGTGAGTTCGTAGCCGAGTGACGGAGTCGTTCGACCTCCGCGTTGAGCGAACTGTCCTTCTCGATGAACGTGTCCGTCTGCGGAACGTACGCTTCCGGCTGGTAGTAGTCGTAGTACGAAACGAAGTATTCGACAGCATTGTTCGGTAGCAGCTCACGGAACTCGTTCGCCAGCTGAGCGGCAAGCGTCTTGTTGTGCGCGAGCACCAGGGTCGGGCGCTGAATGCGCTCGACGAGCCACGCGGTCGTAGCGCTCTTCCCCGTTCCCGTTGCGCCCAGCAGCACGACATCGGTTTCGCCGCGATTGATGGCCGCGGCCAACTCGTCGATCGCTTTCGGCTGATCACCGCTCGGGCTGAACTCGCTGACGACTTCGAAGGGGTGTACGGCACGAGTCGGTTCCATGGAACTAGCCTACGCTCGCTGTCGTGTGGGCTCGCGCACTGCCTCGGATCACTATTGCAGCGGGAACGGTTCCAGCAGCGGAGCGGGCTTCAAGCGCCAGGCGCCGCTGATCCGCTGAATGCGGTCCTTCGCGTCGAACTCATAGTGGAGGAGCTCACCTGCCGGCCCTATTGAACTCTCGACGGGTAGCCGCAACGTATGCTCGTCGACAACCGTGAGTTCGATCGCCGATTCGATCGGATCCGCCGCAGCCGGCGAAATCGCGAGCAGTCGATCGCCGAGTTCCACGACATCCGTGATCGACCACTCATTCGCGAAGCGACCCATGAACCTGCTGGGATCGACGCGGCGCGCCGTTCGCGTCGCAGCGGAAGTCCCGGAGCCGAGCGGAATCGAAGCGGCTGCGGAAAGCGACAAGGGCGCGGTGTGCCGCTCCTGGGATGCGAGCAGCAGACGAGCGATGCCGAAGGCGAGTTCTTCAGCCGGGCCGTCGATGCTGTTCGTCAGTACCGTGATGACGATGCCGAGTGTCGGCTCGACGATCGTTCTCGTCGACTGCCCGAGCCACGACCCGCCGTGGCCGATCCACTCGCGCCCGCCGATAGAGGTCACCATGGTGCCGAGTCCGTAGCCGACGTCGAGGCCTGACCTGTCGGTGTATCGCCACAGAGGTTGGCGCATGAGGGCCTTAGCACGATCGCTCAGGAGTTCGTCATTGCCTTGCACGTGAGAGTGAGCGAAACGAGCGAGCTCCGCTGCCGTCGATGTGAAACCCGTCGCGGCCCTGAGCGAAGCGGACCCGGGGCTCGGAAACGGCTTTCGTCCGTGCGACGTCACGATGCCGCTGTATCCGGTCACCGGCTTCGCGCTCTTCCTATCGTCGACGTCGGCAACGGTTTTGCTGAGGCCCAACGGGCGAGTAATGAGTTCCCGTGCGAGATCATCGAAGCTTCGTTCAGCAACCGCCTCGAGCACTAGGCCGAGCAGACCGTAGCCGATATTGCTGTACTTGAACGCAGTGCCCACCGAGTAGATGTCGGGTCGATCGGAGGCAAGCGCGATCAGTTCGTCCCGGTCGGGGAATGGTCTCTCGGCAGACCAGAACGAGCTGTCCTCGGAATCTCGGGTCGTGCCCGATCCGTGCGAAAGCAGCTCGCGCAGTGTCAGGTCCGCGACCTTCGTGCCCGAGAGTTCTTGCACGTGCGTGCCCACGGTATCGTCGAGACGAAGCATGCCGTCTTCAACAAGCCGCATGATCGCCGTCGCCGTCAGCCACTTGGAATGCGACGCGATGCGAAACTGGTGCGCCGCTCCCAGTCGTTCGCTGGATTCGAGATCTGCCCAGCCGTAGCCCTTATTGGTTATCAGATCCCCGCCGATCATGACCGCGACCTGTGCGCCGGGGACTCGAGTCCGCCACGTTCTGTACGTAAGCCAACCGGATGCGTAATCGAGCGCGTTCCTGGCCAGAACGAAGGCGTCCGATCGCTTTGCCATGCAGTCTCCCGTCGATACACGTGCTCTATCAACCCTACGGCGAAACCGATCCTCGTAGTGTCGAGAACCCGATTTCATACCGTATAGCAACTTTGACACAGCGGTGCTGCGCCCATCACCTCGATCAGGTGCTCGCGGTTATCTCTCGCCACACGCGATCCGCGTCGCGTATCGTCGCCTCGAGGCTGCCGTCCGCGTCGACGACGTAGTCGGCGACCGCGAGTCGCTCTTCATCCGTCGCCTGCGATTCGATACGCCGTTCCGCTTCTTCCGCGCTCATGCCACGGAGTTCGACCAGGCGGCGGAGACGCTCTCGAGCCGCAGCATGCACGACAACGACCGCGGTGAAGGGCAGTCGCACGTTCGCCTCGACCAGGAGCGGTACGTCATACACGATGACCGCACCGGGGTCGCGTTCTCGAATCTCAGCGATGCGATCCTGCGTCAATTGCCGGATGGCGGGATGCGTTATCCCTTCGAGATCCGATCGAGCGCCATCCTCGGTGAACACGATCGAGCCGAGTTTCGCTCGATTCAGACCGCCTGCACCGTCAATCACACCATCGCCGAACCTTGCTCGAATCTGCTCGAGCGCAGGTGACCCGGGGGCCACGACGTCCCGTGCCTGCTGGTCGGCGTCGAGCACGTGGGCCCCGTGTTCCCGGAACCGCTCGGCCACTGTCGACTTCCCAGCAGCGATTCCACCCGTAAGCCCGATAAGTGTCACAGGAACATTCAACCGCATCCCACCGCTTCGAGTCGCATTGCATTTTTCCTGACCGAATATCCAGCCGTAATCCTTAGACTGGAAGCGTGCTGGAGATCTTCACTGGTTCATCGCTTGCCGCAGCTGCCGGCATGAACGCGTACATTCCACTCCTGATGGTGGGATTGATGAATCGTTTCCTGCCGCAGTTCATCGCGCTTCCGGACGGGTGGGCGTGGCTCTCCAACGGCTGGGTGCTCGTGATCATCGGGGTTCTGCTGGTCGTCGAATTGGTCGCCGACAAGATTCCGGCAATCGACAGCATCAACGACATCCTGCAGACGGTTGTGCGCCCGGCCTCAGGCGGGCTTGTCTTCGGCTCATCGTCAGGCGCGACGACCGCCGCCGTGACTGATCCGGCGGAGTTCTTCACGTCGAACCAGTGGGTACCGATCGCGGTGGGCGTTCTCATCGCCCTCGTCGTGCACGGCACGAAAGCACTCAGCAGGCCCGTCGCGAACACCGTTTCCGGCGGCACTGCGGCTCCCGTGCTATCGACGGCCGAGGACTTCGGCGCCATCGCCTTGAGCGTCCTCGCGATCGTCCTGCCGGTCCTAGCCGCAATCGGCGTCGTGGTCCTCATCGTCTTGACCATCGTCATGATGCGGCGCCGCAGACGAAAACGAGCGCAGCGGCTCCGGCCCGCAACAAAGGAGGCAACACCGTGACGCAGACTCCGACTTCCGAGGAGCTGGCGAAGGCCTTCGGCCTGGACTTCGTCGACAGCGAATCGCTTACGCCGTGGGCGACCGTATTGCGAGGAAGAAGCTCTGAAGGTCAACAGATCGTGGTCAAACGCACGGCAGACTCTCGTGAGCGGGCTCTGGCCATGGCGGCCTGGACAACCGCTGTGGAGCGTGATGGAGTTCCCATCGTGGCACCGGTTCCGCTCCCGCAGGAGAACCCTCAGCAAGTCGGAGACGACTGGTGGGTTGTGTATCCGTTCATCGCCGGTGATCCGTACCGCGGCGGGGAGGGCGATGCTCGAGCCGCGGGTGACTTGCTCGGTCGCATCCATGCCGTGCCGCTCCCGCAAGACTTGACCGCAGCGATGCGGCAGTACGAGTTCCCGGACACCGCATGGGCCGACGTCGAGACGGATCTGAACACGCTCGCGGACATCCTGCCCGAGCAACTCGGAGAACAAGCGATGCGCTCAGTGCGCGCACTCGGCCAGCTGTGGTGGGACGATTCGCTCCCCGCACTGCGAGAGGAGGATGCGAATGCACCGCTCCCCCGCGCCGTGCTTTCGAGCGACTTCAGAGCCACCAATATCGTGCATTCGCCGCACGGCGTCGTGTTGATCGACCCCGACAACGGTGGCTATGAACCGCGGCTATTCGAACTCGCCATGGCCATTGTGCTCTTTCACAGGGAGGCCCCCGATGCTCCCGCGAGGATGTTCAGCGATGAGGAGTGGCTCGCGTTCTACAGCGGCTACGAACAGCACATCACGCTGACCGACCGTGAGCGCCGTCTCTGGCCGGCCGCCCTGCGGCACATGCTGTGGGAAGAGGGCACGTGGGTGCTCGAGGACACAGACGCCGATGGATGGGCGGATGCTCGTGAACACGGGTACCTCCGTGATCTCGCTTTGACGACAGCCGAGCGATTCCCGCTTCCGTAACGGATGGCGGCGCAGATGAAAGGGGCCCGGTCGTAACCGAGCCCCTCCCGTTCATGCGTTTCGCCTAGCGGTCTCCGCCGGTCAGCTTCTCGCGCAGCGCAGCGAGCGCTTCGTCATCGGCGAGCGTGCCGGACGAGTCGGCATCCGAGGTGAAGTTACCGGTGCCACCGCCAGTGTTGGCGGTCTCCGCTTCTGCCTCGCGAGCGGCTGCGACCTGAGCCTTGTGCGCCTCCCAGCGCGACTCGGCGGCGGCGTACTCGGCCTCCCAGGCTTCGCGCTGTGTGTCGAAGCCTTCCTTCCACTCGTTCGTCTCCGGGTCGAAGCCCTCGGGGAACTTGTAGTTGCCCTCGTCGTCGTACTCGGCGATCATGCCGTAGAGCGCCGGGTCGAACTCGGTCGAGTCGGCGTCGACGCCCTCGTTGGCCTGCTTGAGCGACAGGGAGATACGACGGCGCTCCAGGTCGATGTCGATGATCTTGACGAAGACCTCGTCGCCGACCGAGACGACCTGGTCGGCCGTCTCGACGTGACGGCTCGACAGCTCCGAGATGTGCACGAGGCCCTCGATGCCGTCGGCAACGCGAACGAACGCGCCGAAGGTGACGAGCTTCGTGACCTTACCCGGAGCAACCTGACCGATTGCGTGGGTACGGGCGAATACCTGCCACGGGTCCTCCTGCGTCGCCTTGAGCGAGAGCGAGACACGCTCGCGATCGCGCTCGACGGTCAGAATCTCGACGGTGACCTCGTCACCCACGGAGACAACCTCGCTGGCGTGCTCGATGTGCTTCCAGGACAGCTCGGAGACGTGGACGAGTCCGTCAACGCCACCGAGGTCGACGAACGCACCGAAGTTGACGATCGACGAGACGACACCCTTGCGGATCTGGCCCTTCTGCAGACCGTCGAGGAACTGGCTGCGGGTCTCGGACTGCGTCTGCTCGAGCAGCGCGCGGCGCGAGAGAACGACGTTGTTGCGGTTCTTGTCGAGCTCGAGGATCTTCGCCTCGATCTCCTGGCCGAGGTACGGTGTGAGGTCGCGAACGCGACGCAGCTCGATGAGCGATGCGGGCAGGAAGCCTCGCAGGCCGATGTCGACGATGAGGCCGCCCTTGACCACCTCGATGACGGTGCCGGTGACGACGCCATCCTCTTCCTTGATCTTCTCGACGTCGCCCCAAGCGCGCTCGTACTGCGCACGCTTCTTCGACAGGATCAGGCGGCCTTCCTTGTCCTCTTTCTGGAGGACGAGTGCCTCGACGCTGTCGCCAACTTCGACGACCTCGTTCGGGTCAACGTCATGCTTGATTGAGAGCTCACGCGAGGGAACGACGCCCTCGGTCTTGTAGCCCACGTCGAGCAGCACTTCGTCACGGTCGATTTTGACGACGGTGCCCTCGATAAGGTCGCCGTCGTTGAAGAACTTCAGGGTCTTCTCAACGGCGGCCATGAAGTCATCGGACGAACCGATGTCGTTCACAGCGACCTGCTTGGGAGCCTTGGTCTCTGCAGTGGTCATATGGTGGTAAACCTTTAATGGATGAATCGGGCCGGAAGCACGGATTGCTACCGGCAATGGACATGGTTGTGTCACCCACCCAGGGATGACCTACCAATCGTACATGCCCGCAGCGCCCCGAACAACCGCCCGCCACGCCGTCAGCCGAGGCCCCTCAACCTCCCCGCTTGTGTCGAAAAAGTTGCAAGGTGTTGTGTCCACAACGCAACTTTCTTGACACAAATCGGGTCACACGGGAAGGAGAGCTTCGATTACGCATTAGCCGCGTTTGACGGCCGCGCGCAGAGTGTCGAGTCCGACTCCGCCGATGTTCAGTACCCGCATGTGGAACTCCTTGGGGTCGAAGGCCGCGCCCGCCATCTCTTCGGCCTCGTCACGAAGCTGTTCGAAAATACGCTGGCCGATCTTGTACGAAGGCGCCTGCCCCGGCCAACCGAAGTACCGGTTCACTTCGAACCGGACGAACGGCTCGTTCATGTTCACGTTGCTCTTCATGAATTCGAAAGCGTAGTCGAAGTCCCACGTGCCCGTGCCGTCGAGACGCGGCTTGCCGAGGTGCACGCCGATGTCGAGGACGACGCGTGCGGCCCGCATCCGCTGACCGTCGAGCATCCCCAACCGGTCCGCCGGGTCGTCGAGATAACCGAGAGACTCCATCAACCGTTCGGCGTAGAGCGCCCATCCCTCGGCGTGACCCGATGTTCCCGCTATGCGACGCCACGAGTTCAGGCTGTCCTTGTTGTACACCGCCTGCGCCAGCTGGAGATGGTGTCCGGGTACACCCTCGTGGTAGACCGTGGTCAGCTCTCGCCAGGTGTCGAACTCCGTGATGCCTTCGGGGACCGACCACCACATACGGCCCGGGCGGGAGAAGTCGTCGGCCGGCGGCGTGTAGTAGATCGCTCCCGTCTGGCTGGGCGCGATCATGCACTCGAGATCTTTGATCGGCTCCGCGATGTCGAAATGGACCCTGCCGAGCTCTTCTACTGCCTCGTCGCTTGTGCGCTGCATCCAGGCCTTGAGGGCATCCGTTCCGTGAATCTTCCTGCTGGAGTCGCGGTCAAGGTGCTCGATCGCCTCCTGCACCGTTGCACCGGGCTTGATCTCGCCCGCGATCCTCTCCTGCTCGGACTTCATCCGCTCGAGCTCCTCGATGCCCCACTCGTAGGTTTCATCGAGATCGACGACAGCACCCAGGAATCGCCTGGACATGAGCGAGTACAGCTCGCGCCCGACCGCGTCCTCTTCCCGCGCGTGGGGTAGGAGCTCATCCCGGAAGAATGCGGCGAGATCGTGTTGAGCGCTCGTCGCGGTCTCTGCTCCGGCGCGGAGCTCCTTGCGCAGCGAATCCGGCACCTCGGCACTCTCCGCAAGATCGTGGAAGTACCCCTTACCGTCGTCGAACTGCCGCAGCTGGTCGAGTACATTCTCGACCTGCCGACGCGCGGGCGTGTTCTTCGCCCGGATACCGGTCCGCAGCGTCTCCCGCCAGCCGTCCAACGCAGCGGGAAGGTTCTGCATCCTGGCCGCGATGTCTGCCCAGTCCTGCTCCGACGAAGTGGGCATGAGGTCGAATATCTCTCGCGTGCGCTGAGCGGGGGACTCCAGATTGTTCAGGTCACGCTGATGCCATTCGGCATCGATCACTTCCTGTTCGAGGCGCAGCTCCCGCAGCAGATCCGTCTTCGTAACCCAGTCGATGTCATCCAGCGGCTCTTCTGACTCCAGCTCGGCGGCGGTTTCGCTCAAGAGCTGCCGGCCAGCCGTCACGCCGTCCGGCGACAGGTCCGAGTACTCAGACTTGGCGCCTTCTGTTCCCAGGTAGACCCTGAGCTCCGGGGTCAGGTCAGTTGCCTTGGCCAGATAGGTCTCGGCAATCTTGTCGATAGGTGTCTGTTCGCGTCGTTGCTCGGCAGATTGTGTCATGGGACAACCCTACGCGAGCACGGGAACGATCCCGACCCGCCTTCGCGGCCGGAACGTGCTAGTGCCCGGCAGCATCCCAGTTGTCGCCGATCCCCAGCTGCACGTCCAACGGAACGGACAGCTCCGCTGCTCCTCGCATGCCATCCACAACGATGTCCTTGACCGTCTCGAGCTCTCCCGGAGCGATCTCGAAGACGAGCTCGTCGTGCACCTGGAGCAGCATATTGCTCTGCAGTTCACGTGAGCGGAGTTCGCCCTCTATCGTCAGCATTGCACGCTTGATGATGTCGGCGGCCGACCCCTGGATAGGAGAGTTCAAGGCTGCTCGCTCGGCATTCTCTCGCAGCACCCGGTTGCTCGACTTGAGGTCGGGGAACGGCCTGCGACGCCCGAAGATCGTTGTGGTGAAACCGTCTTCTTTCGCTTGCAGAACGACACCGCGAAGGTAGTCGCGCACCGCACCGAAACGCTCGAAGTACTCGAGCATCAACTGCTTGGCCTCGCTCTGCGGGATGCGCAACTGCTTCGAGAGCCCGAACGCGCTGAGTCCGTAGGCGAGTCCGTAGCTCATCGCCTTGACCTTCGTACGCATAACCGGCGTGACATCCTCGGGGTGGACGTCGAAGATCCGTGCGCCCACGAACCTGTGGAGGTCCTCTCCCGAGTGGAACGCCTCGATCAGACCCGGGTCCTCGGAGAGGTGCGCCATGATGCGCATTTCAATCTGCGAGTAGTCGGCGGTGAGCAGCGACTCGAACCGATCGTCGTGCGTGAAGGCCGCACGAATCTCCTTCGACACCTCCGTCCGCGCGGGGATGTTCTGCAGGTTCGGATCGTTCGACGACATGCGTCCGGTCGCCGAACCCGTCTGGTCGTACGTCGTGTGAATGCGGCTGTCATGAACGGCCTTGCGGAGGCTTTCGATCATCTGCGCGATCTTCGTGGCTTCGCGGTACTTCAACAGCAGTCCGAGGAACGGATGGGGGTTCGAATCCTGCAGGTCTGCAAGCGCCGCAGCGTCCGTCGAGTACCCGGTCTTCGTCGCTCGTGTCTTCGGCATCTCGAGCTCTTCGAAGAGCACGGTCTGCAGCTGCTTCGGGCTGCCGAGGTTGACTTCGTGACCGATCTCCGCGAACGCGGCCCGTTGGTGCTCGGCAGCTTCTTCGCGAAGCCTATCGTGCACCTCATCCAGCTTTCCGGCGTCGACCGCGATTCCCTTCCGCTCCATCCGCTCGAGAATGCGGACCAGCGGAATCTCGATATCCTGCAGCACGTTCTTCGTACCCTCGTCGAGCACCTCGCGCTGCTCCGAGGCGATGCGACCGATCATCCAGGCCTGTGTCGTCACCGACTCCGGTTCGGTATCGGGGAGCAATTGGTTCGGATCGCTTTCCGGCAGCGTCTCCCCCAGCACGAATTCGGCGAGCGCGTCGAGCTCATACGTCTTCTCGGGAGCAGAGGGCCGCTGCAGCCATGCGGTCGTTCTCGTGTCCCAAACAACTCCGCCCAGCGTCATCCCCTCGCGCTGCAGCGCCCGCTCAACGGCCTTCGCGTCGTGCGTGATCTTCGGATTGTCGCTTGCGAGCCACTCCTGCAGCGCGACGTAGTCTCCTGTCCCGGAGGCGAAGGGTACGAAAACGGCGTCCTCACCCTGCACGAGCCCAAATGCATTCAAGACTCCCGCGGGAGCCGCAACGGCTACTGCGACATCGTCTACGTGACGCTCGAGCCAGAGCGCGAGCTCCTCATCGACGAGTTTCGCGGGCTCGGGTGCCGAAATCTGCGGCGTTGCGGGAACATCCAGCCCCTCTCCTTCCGCAAGCTCCAGGACGCGGTCGAGCAGCGTTCGGAAGTTCAGCTTCTGGGAGAAGACATCCCGCACCGCAGCAGCATCGATTGGGCGTCGCTCGAGTTCGAGGGGCTCAACCCCCAGATCGACGTCATTGACGAGACGGTTCAGCTTGCGATTCCGAATCGCTCTATCCTGCTGATCACGGAGGTTGCCTCCGACAACGCCCTTGATGTCGTCCATGTTCGCCAGCAGATTGTCGAGCGAACCGTACTTCGTGATCCACTTCACAGCCGTTTTCTCGCCGACTTTGTCGACGCCGATGAGATTGTCGCTGGTCTCGCCGACGAGCGCAGCGATATCCGGATACTGGTCGGGACGGATGCCGTACCGATCTTCAACAGCCTCGGGTGTGTAGCGCTTCAGCTCGCTGACACCGCGTACTGCCGGGTACAGCAGCGTCACGTCTTCATTGACCAGCTGAATGGTGTCTCGATCACCGGAGACGACGAGAACCTTCATGCCCGCTTCGTCGCCGCGCTTCGCGAGCGTCGCCAGGATGTCGTCCGCCTCGTAGTCCTCCTTCGTGAGCGTCGGAACACCCATGGCCTTGAGCGCCTCCTGCAGCAGCGGGATCTGGCCTTTGAACTCGGGAGGAGTCTCCGCGCGAGTACCCTTGTACTCCGCGTACTCCCGGGTCCGGAAAGAGAATCGTGAAATATCGAACGCAACCGCGAGGTGCGTCGGCGATTCATCTCGCACGATCTTCAGCAACATGGAGATGAAGCCATGAATCGCGTTCGTGTGCTGCCCCTCCTTGTTGACGAAATTGTCCAGGGGAAGCGCGTAGAAGGCTCGGAAGGCAAGCGAATGCCCGTCGATGACCATCAGGGTCTGCTGCTCGGCGTTCGACATAGATTCCAGCCTACTGTCACGTTCCTGCAACGCACACGCAGGTTGGCGATGATGCGCGGCTGTGCGCCTGGCAGCGGGCCACACTCTGCGGGACATCGCCCGTTGCCAAAGCAGATCGATGATCGTGCAAGACTGACTCCATGACTGAGATGGACGAGCAGGCACGGCAGTTCTTGGAATCGCAGGGCGCGGGCGAACTCGGTGCCCGCATGGGAATTGAGTTCACGAAACTGTCGGCGGAGCACTCTGTTGCGCGGATGCCCGCGGAAGGCAACCGCCAGCCCGTCGGGCTCGTCCACGGCGGAGCCTACTGCGTCATCGGCGAGAGTCTCGGTTCGGTCTCAGCAAACATCCACGCGGTTCCGTTCGGTAAATACGCCGTCGGCGTGGACATCAACGCGACGCATACGAGATCGATACGCGAAGGCTGGGTCAAAGCGGAGTGTCGCGCAGTGCACCTCGGACGGTCGATGTGCGTTCACGAGATCGTCTGCACAGATGACGATGGCAACCGACTCTCGACCATAAGGATCACAAACTTCCTGAAGGACCGCTAAGGGCGCGAGTCCCCTCCCGCTACACAAACTGACGACTTGTTCCTGACGCGGCCGCGATGGGCACTGCTGCTTCTGCCGTGCAGCTATGCAGCACGAGAAGCGGAACAGGAAACCGTCGGCGCGTCCCCGGGCGAGGCCTGGCGAAATCTCGGCACCAAAACATTCGCCTGCTCCGATGCCACGGCATGACAGTGGCGTACGGCGTCGGGCTACTTCTTGCCGCCCTCGAGCTGTTCGATAACGGCCTTGGAAACCTCGCCCATCGTCAAACGACGATCCATTGAGGCCTTCTGAATCCAGCGGAACGCCTCCGGCTCGCTGAGCCCCATACGCTGGTTCAAGAGACCCTTGGCCCGATCTACCAGTTTGCGGGTCTCGAACCGATCGCTCATATCCGCTACCTCGGCCTCGAGCGCAACGATCTGATCGTGGCGAGCCAACGCGATCTCGATAGCGGGAAGAAGGTCGTTCTGGTTGAACGGCTTCACGACATACGCGAGTGCGCCCGCCTCACCGGCACGTTCAACGAGTTCCTTCTGGCTGAACGCGGTGAGCATAACGACGGGGATGCGCGACTCCTGCAGCTTCTCCGCCGCAGTGATGCCGTCCATCTTCGGCATTTTCACATCCATGACGACCAGGTCGGGCTCAAGCTCCTTGGCCAGTTCGATGGCCTGTTCACCGTCACCCGCCTCGCCGACAACATCGAACCCGCTGTCGCGTAGGGTTTCGACGATGTCCATGCGGATAAGCGACTCGTCTTCTGCTACGAGAACGCGCCGTGCGCTGGATTCATTTTCGACAGGCGGGGCCTCGGTGAACTCTGGATCGGTCATAACCGATAGTCTAGAAGATGGCACGGTCCGTTCAGAACGGATTCCAGCCGGTGTGGCGGAACGGCAGACGCGGCGCACTCAAAATGCGTTTCCTCACGGAGTGTGGGTTCGAATCCCACCACCGGCACAAATGATTGATCCGAGAGAACAGAACGCTTGCGTTCTGTTCCGAGGCGATTGAGTTTGTTGACGAGCGCTTTAGCGCGAGGAGCACCGGGCCCCGCGATGCGGGGTATTCGCGCCGGCGGTGGATAGCTTACGTCAGCTCGTAAGTATCGAAGACATGACTACCTGGCTCCGCGATTCGGTCGCCGAGACGGCGACTGGCGCTAGGCGCGAGTGGCAACCAGAAATGGTTCCCACGGTGGACGCGCCGCGCAGGCGCTGGCATCGCGGTGAAGGCCCGAAAGGGCCCTCACTCTAAAACTCGAGCGCGCCCGTACACCAGCACGAAGTGAAGCAACTGCGATGCGGGGTGTTCGTGCCGGTGGTGATAGGTCTCGACAGCTCGTGAGGCCTCGCGGGATTACCTACCTGGCTCCGAGTCCGAGCCAGCGCTGGCGTCGAGGGTAGATTCCGCTTTAGTTTATGCGCCTTCGAGCAGGTTCAGTTACGGCGTCTTAGAGCAAGTTGGCGCCTGGTGCACTTCCGATCGTTGTGGATGCGTGGTTCAGTGACCGAGCAGCGCGACACACAGATACACTTCTCGGTTCATGCGTGGAGTGAACGCGATATACCGGCGTGTCGCCATGTATAGACCGAGAAGTGTAACGGGCTGAGGAGGGATTGGACTCGTGACTTGCGTTGGAGCACAACCGGACGAGAGCAGGCG